>CAZJIP010000059.1:0-11961 GCA_964546105.1 uncultured Methanomassiliicoccales archaeon | reverse complement strand
TGAGCGACAACGAGAAGACGGACTTCCGCGCGCTCAAGATGGGGTTCATCTTTCAGAACTACAACCTCTTGCCCGTCCTCCGCTCGGTCGAGAACGTAGAGCTGCCCCTGCTCGTCCGCGGCGAGAGCCCGAAGGTTGCGCGGAAGAAGGCCCTGGACATCCTGTCCGCGGTCGGCCTGGACGAGGAGGCGATGAAGAAGCCCGCGGAGCTCAGCGGCGGACAGCAGCAGCGTGTGTCCATCGCCCGCGCCCTCGTGAACGATCCCGACATCGTGTTCGGCGACGAGCCCACGGGGAACCTGGACTCGGAGACCACGCGGGAGGTCCTCGACGTGCTGAAGCGCCTGCACCGGGAGAAGCACCTCACGTTCGTCCTGGTGACCCACGACTCCAACGTGGGCAATGCGACGGAGCGCGTGCTCGTGATGCGTAACGGGCAGATCCTGAAGTCCTTCAAGCCCTCGGGCGTGTGACCCCGTGGCGCTGGACCAGGGAGTCGTGCTGCTGGGCCTCGTGGGCCTCGTGGTCGCGATCATCCTCGCCTGGGCGGGCCGGAAGCGCTTCCCGCTCCGCATCGGGATGGGCAACTTCTTCCGCCGGAAGACCCAGGTGGCCATCGTGGTGGCCGGGCTCCTGGTCGGCACGGCGATCATCTCCTCGTCCTACGTGATCCAGACCACGTTCAACTACGGCATCCGGAGCGCGGTGTTCCACCAGCTCGACCTGATCGACGAGATCATCGTGAAGAACGGCCCCAGCGGCGGGCGCCAGCCCTTCAACGCGTCCGCGTACGACGGCCTCCGGGAGAACCTCACGGCGGGAAAGATGCCCGACGTCGCCGGACTGGCGCCGCGCTACATGGTGTCCGGGAGCGCGTTCGACAACACGACCTCGCTCCTGGAGCCCTCCGTCTCCGTCATCGGGTTCAACGCCTCCCTGGACCTCGGCACGTTCGTGCGTCCGGACGGCTCGACGTGGGACGGGAGCGGCCTCGGGTCCCTAGACGCGATCGTGAATCAGGCCTTCGTGAACGACACGGAGGCCCGGGTGGGCGACCTGCTCCTCGCGTTCGCCGGGACGAGCCCCCGCCCAATTCCCCTGACCGTCTACGCGGTCGTCCTGGACACGGGGCGCGGGGCCATCAACGGGGGCGCGGACCTCTTCCTGCGCCTCGACACGGTCCAGGCCGTCCTCGGGACCCCGGGCCAGATCAACGTTATCACGGTGGCCAACGTCGGCGGCGTGACCCAGGGCTACCTCCGCACGGACAAGGTGGACGCCCAGCTCGAGGCCGTCCTGCCGGCGTCCCTGGGCCTGACCGTCTCCAACGTGAAGGCGGACAGCGTGGACCAGGCCACGCAGAATGTGGGCCAGCTCAGCCAGATCTTCCTCCTCCTCGGCTCCTTCACGATCGTCGCGGGCGTGCTCCTGATCATCAACATCTTCGTCATGCTCGCGGAGGAGCGGAAGGGGGAGATGGGCGTGGCCCGCGCCCTCGGGATGCGCCGAAGGCATCTCGTGCAGAGCTTCGTGGCCGAAGGCCTTGCGTACGCCCTCCTCTCGTCCCTCGTCGGCACGTTCGCCGGCCTTCTCCTGGCCGGGGTCATCATGTGGGCCTTCGGCCTCGTGTTCCCCCTGCACTTCCTCGGCGGCGTCTCCTTCGTGCTCACGTGGACGCCCACGGACCTGATCCGCGGCTTCGCCATCGGCTTCCTAATCACGATGGGCACGATCCTCCTGGCCTCCTGGCGCGTCTCCAAGCTCAACATCGTCCGCGCGATCCGGGACATCCCCGAGCCCGTGGAGCGCCGCTCCACGCGGTGGCAGCTCGCCCTGGGCGCCCTCCTCGTCGTGGGAGGCGCCCTCCTCACGGAGGAGGCCTTCCGGCGCCAGGACGTCCTCTTCCAGGACCTAGGGCCCTCAGGGCTTGCCATCGGACTCGCGATCCTCACGCGAAACCTCGCATCGCCGCGGCTCGCGTTCTCCGCCTGCGGCGCGTTCCTCATCGGCTGGCTCCTGTACCCGAACAAGCCCATCAGCCCGAGCAGCGCGGACATCCCCGTGTTCGTAGCCGCGGGCCTACTCATGATCTTCGGCGCGCTCCTCCTGGTCATGTTCAACAGCGAGGTCCTCGTCTGGGTCGCGTCCCACGTGGGCCGGGGGCGGACGTGGCGTCCCGTGGTCCGCACGGCCGTCGCCTATCCGATGAATAAGAAGTTCCGCACGGGCACGACGCTGGCGACCATCGCCCTGATCATGTTCACCATCGCCACCCTGTCCGGGATCCAGTCCATCATCGGGAACAGCATCACGACCACGGTCCTACGGCAGAGCGGGGGATACGACCTGATCGCCCAGTCCAACCCCGCGATCCCGAAGCCCGACTTCTGGACCTCGTTCAACGGTTCGTCGTTCGCGTCCCAGGTCTCCGAGGCCCACGGCCTCAGTTGGGCGAACCGCGTGCCCGTGTCGGCCAGCCCCGCGGCCACCGGCGCGGTGCACAACACGAGCTTCTACGGCGTGCCCCAGGAGTGGGTGTCCCGCTCCATTCCCCTGGAGTTCCAGGCGCTCGACGCGAACTACTCGACTCCCCAGGCCGCCTGGCAGGCCATCGAGGACAATCAAAGCCTGGCCGTCGTCGACGGCAGCGTGCTCCCCGGGGGCATCGCGGGCGGCTTCGGCGGGACCGGGTTCTTCACCTTCAGCGTGAAGCTGGGCCAGACCCTGTACTACCGCAACGCAACGGGTGCGATTCACAACGTGAAGGTGATTGGCATCCTGTACGAGCAGTTCGTCCCTGGGCTGTTCGTGGGCTGGGACACCGTGGCGTCGGAGTTCCGCGTGCCCCTGCCCAACGGGGCCTCGCTGCCCATCGACTACCCCAGCATCTTCTACATCAAGGTGAACCCGGGCGTGAACGGGAATGACGTATCCCACGGCCTCGAGCGGACCTTCCTCCAGTACCAGATGATCGTGATCGACCTCCAGACCCTCGTGGCCCAGATCACCGCGGTCATCTCCGGCGTCTTCAGCCTCTTGGAGGCGTACCTGGCCCTGGGCCTCATCGTCGGCATCGCGGGGCTCGGCATCATCACCATGCGGAACGTCGTGGAACGCCGCACGGAGACGGGAGCGCTCCGGGCCCTGGGCTACCGCAAGTCCATGGTCCTGAAGTCGTTCCTGCTCGAGCTCGCGTTCATCTCGGGGACGGGGATCGTCATCGGAGACCTCCTCGGCATCGCCCTGTCCTACGACATCTTCCTGAAGTTCTTCACCGACGTCGGAAGCTTCCAGATCCCCTGGGTGCAGCTGTCCATCCTGAGTGGCCTGGCGTTCATCGGTGCGGTCGTGGCGACCGCGAGCCCCGCGATCCGCGCGGCGAGGATGCCTCCGGCGGAGGCCCTGCGGAGCTACGAGTGAGGACGACGATTTCGACAATCGGGTCGAAACGAGCGTGGCTCAGTACACGGCCTCTTTCTGGCGGCGTTCCAGGGCGAGCTGCCGGAAGTGCTCCGGCTGGCTGTCGAACGCGAGCTGGCACTCCTCGGAGCAGAAGTAGTAGGGCGTGCCCTTGTACCAGATCATCCAGTACGCGTTGTGGGGGTTGATCGGCTTCTCGCAGACCGGGTCGACCGCCATGGTCCCTCGCCCCGCCGAAGCGACCCGGCGATATGAAGGCTTCGCCCGCGGACCTCGCTCCGCGGCGCGTTTATATCCCGTGCCTCCTTTCTCGCGTCCGTGGCCATGCGGGTCGGCGTGATCGGCGTGGGCGCCATGGGGCAGAACCACGCCCGCGTGTACTCCGAGATTGCGAATCTGGTCGGGGTCGCGGACCCGGACGTCAAGGCGGGCGGCGCCGCCTCCAACCGCTTCACGACGAGCTTCTTCCCCGAGTACCGCGCGCTCCTCAAGGAGCCCCTGGACGCGGTGAGCGTCTGCGTCCCGACGAGCCAGCACGCGCCGGTGGCCTTGGACGTCATCGACCGCGGGATCAGCCTCCTGGTCGAGAAACCCCTCGCGGGCTCCATGGAGGAGGCGAAGGCCATCGTGGCGGCCGCGGACAAGGCGGGTGTCACCCTCGCCGTGGGCCACGTGGAGCGGCACAACCCCGTGGTGGCCGTGGTCAAGCGCGGCTTGGCGGCGGGCGACTACGGCGACCTGATCACGATCGCCGCGCGACGCGTGAGCTCCTTCCCGCCCCGCGTCCGCGACGTGGGCGTGGTCATGGACCTCGGGGTCCACGACATCGACATCCTGCGCTACCTAGTCGCCTCGCCCGTGCGCTCCGTGTACGCGCTCTCGGGCCGCCGTGTGCACGAGCGGTTCGAGGACCACGCGAACCTCCTCCTGAACTTCGAGAACGGCGTGCACGGGTTCATCGAAGTGAACTGGCTCACGCCCATGAAGGTCCGGCGGCTGTCCCTCACCTGCCAGCGGAACTTCGTCGAGGTGGACTACACGGACCAGAGCGTCACGGTGAGCTCGAGCACCGTCGGCGCGTTGGACTCCGCCAACCTGTACCGGATTCCCCTGGAGCACCACTCCCAGCGGATCCAGGTCCGCAGGGAGGAGCCGCTCCTCCTCGAGCTGCAGGACTTCCTCGCCGCGGTCAAGGAGAAGCGGGACCCCCTGGTGACCGGGGAGGATGCGCTACAGACCCTGCGCGTGGCGGAGGCCGCCATCGAGTCCCATCGCCGAGGCCAGGTTGTCGAGCTCGCGTGAGCGCCCTCAGAACTCGCCCTTGCCGATGCCACGGTACACGAACCGCGCCTTGAGGACCTCAGGTCCGAGGAAGACATTGCGGCCGTCCACGAGCACGCGGCGACGCATGCGGCGGCCCACGGCCTTCAGGTCGAGCTTGCGATACGCCGTGTGGGCCGTGACGATCGCGATCGCGTCTGCGCCCTTGACGACGGCGTCCAGGTCCCGGGAGATCGTGTACCCCCGCTCCGTCCGCGCGTAGGGATCGTGGATGGCCACGTCCGCGCCGCGGCGGCGCAGTTCGCGGATGAACGGGATCGCGGGCGTGCTCCGCGTGTCCTCCGTGTCCTCCCGGTACGCGAACCCGAGGACCGCGACCTTGGCGCCCTTGAGGCGACGACCCGAGGCCACCAGGGCCTCGTCGACGAGCTGGGCCATCCGTCGCGGCATGTAGTCGTTCACGTCGCGCGCCATGGGGATGAGCTCGGGCTTTGTGTGGATCGCGGGATGCACGAGGAGCCACGGATCCTTCGGGATGCAGTGGCCGCCCACGCCCGCGCCGGGGAGGAGCATGGCGCGGTAGGGGCACGTGTTCACGAGCTCGCGGACGCGGTACGCGTCGACGCCGAGCTCTTCGGAGATGAGCGCGACCTCGTTCGCGAAGGCGATCTGGACGTCCCAGTACGCGTTCTCCGCGGTCTTCGCGACCTCGGCGGTTGTCCAGTCCGCGGTGTGCAGCTCTCCCTGGACGAAGCGTCCGTAGAAGTCCCTGGCCTTCTTCGCAGAAGCGGCATCGGGCGCGCCGAGGACGCGGTGGAGCGTCGTCAGATTGTGGAGGAGCTTCCCCGCGGTCACGCGTTCGGGGCAGTGCACGAGGTATAGGTCGCGGCCCACCTTGCGTTTCGATGCGCGCTCCAGGGTCGGCCGGACGATCTTCTCCATGGTCCCTGGGGCCAGCGTAGACTCGACGGACACGAGAGCGCCCGCCTTGAGGTAGGGGCCGATCCCTGCGAGGGCGGCCTTCAGGGCGCGGTAGGCGGGATCATGGGTGGCGGGGTCGATGGGCGTCTCCACCGCGACGACTACGACGTCCGCGGTCGTGACCGCGGCATAGTCCGTAGTGGCCGTGAGGCGCTTCGCGTTCACTTGGTCCCGGATGAGTTCCGCGAGCCCGGGTTCCCTGCCGCGGAGAGGATTCCGTCCCCGGTTAATCGCGTCGACTTTCTTCGCGTCGATGTCGACGCCCACGACCGGCACGCCCGTGGCGGCGACCGACGCGGCGACGGGTACGCCAACGTACCCCAGCCCGACGACCGCCGCTCTCACGGGCGCGCGCATGCCGGCCTCTCCAGATAAAGGTTTCAGCGGCGCGTGTCCGCCTTCCGGTTCCGCAACTTTCACGCGGTCAGTCGAGCGCAGATTCCGTGATTGTCAGCGCGGGGCGGTCCGCGTCCACGGTCGCGCGGACCCCCACGGGGACTGGGTGATTCCACTTCCCGTGGCCGACGCAGAGGCCCGTGAACGAAGGCACGGAGACGCGCTCCAGGTGGTCCGCGAGGACCTCCTCCAAGCTGGGCTGTGCCTCCTCGCGCTTCGCGAACTTGGAGAACTGGCCCACCGCGATGCCGGCCGCAGCGCGAAACTTTCCCGCGAGCTCGAACGCGGTGAGCTCGTACTCTACGTAGTACTCGGAGATATGCACGTCCTCGAAGAAGAGGATGCGGTCCTTTGTGTCCACCTCGAACGGAGACCCCAGGGTGTGCGTCATCATGGACAGGTTACCGCCGATCGTGAGGCCGCTCGCCTTGCCGCCGCGGACCGTCCGCAAGAGCATGCCCTGGGCCGGGTTCCGTATCTCGCCCCACGGCTCCGGGGTCGACAGGAGTTTGAGCGCTTTGTCGAGCTTGGACGGATCGGGCTTCCCCTTCTCCGCGTCCGGCTCGTCCGCGCCGACCGATTCGACGCCCGGTCCGTGGAAGGTCACGAGGCCCGCCTTCTGATGGAAGTTGACGTGGAGCGTGGTGATGTCCGAGTAGCCCACGAAGATCTTCGGGTGGTCTCGCACCACGTCGTAGTCGAGGAGGGGCAGGATGCGCATGGTCCCGTACCCGCCGCGGGAACAGATTACCGCGTCCACCTTGTCGTCGCGGAACGCATCCATGAGCTCTTGGGCCCGCATCTCGTCCGTGGCGGAGACCAGGCCGCGGCGCGTGAGCCTCCGGGTGCACTCGCCGAGGACGGCCTTGTAACCTTTTTTCCGTAGGAAGGCGATCCCCTGGCCCAGGCCGAAAGGCTCCGCGAAGCTCGCAGGGCTGACGACCGCGATCGTGGCGCCGCGCTTGAGCCGCGCCGGCTTCTGTCGCTGCATCGCCGCGGGGAACGCGGGAGGCGGGATAACCTCATCGGCGGTCTCTCGGTGGTCGCGTCGCCTAGACGTATGGACACGGCCGATCGTGACGGGACAGAACGTTCATAAGTCACGTTCCCGGTTCGACCCGACGTGAAGGTCGCGTCCGTCGTCGGCGCCCGCCCCCAGTTCATCAAGGCCGCGCCGGTCAGCCGCGCGCTCCGTGAGCACAACGAGGAGGTCCTCATCCACACGGGGCAGCACTACGACGAGAACATGAGCGACGTGTTCTTCCAGACCCTAGAGATCCCGAAGCCCGACTACAACCTGGAGGTCGGCTCGGGCAGCCACGCCTGGCAGACCGCCGAGATGATGAAGCGCCTCGAGGAGGTCCTGGTTCAGGAGAAGCCGGATTTCGTCCTTGTGTACGGGGACACGAACTCCACGATCGCAGGCGCCCTGACCGCGGCCAAACTAGGCCTCCCCCTGGGTCACGTGGAGGCGGGCCTGCGCTCCTACAACCGGACCATGCCCGAGGAGATCAACCGGATCGTTGCCGACCACCTGTCCACCCTGGTCTTCTGCCCGACGACCACGGCGGTGGAGAACTTGGCCCGCGAGGGGATCACCCGCGGCGTCCACATGGTCGGCGATGTCATGTACGACGTCGCGCTTGCGATGGCCCAGCCGGCCCGGGAGCGGGGCGTCCTCAAGCGGAACGGCCTCCAGGCCGGAGACTACGTCCTGGCGACGATCCACCGACCGTCCAACGCGGACGACCAAGCGACCCTCACGGGCATCGTGGGCGCGCTGGCCGACTGCGGCCGGACCGTGGTCTTTCCCGTGCACCCGCGGACCAAGAAGAACCTCCAGGCGTTCGGGCTGTGGGAGGAGGTCGAGAAGAAGCTCAAGGTCCTCCCGCCCGTGGACTATCTGGACTTCCTGGGCCTCCTCATGGACGCGGCCAAGGTCGTCACGGACAGCGGCGGGGTGCAGAAGGAGGCCTACTTCTTCGGCGTGCCCTGCATCACACTCCGCGACGAGACGGAATGGATCGAGACCGTGGAGGACGGCTGGAACGCGCTCGTGGGCACGGAGCCCGAGGACATCCTCCATGCGATTCAGCACTTCAACCCGAGCGGGACGAAGTCCAAGAGCTTCGGCGACGGGCACGCCGCAGACCACATCGCGCAGATCCTCGACCGGTCTTTCTGATTGCTCAGCGTCCTCCCGCACGAATCGCGCTGGGAATGAGAGCGGTTACGGAACAGCTTTAGGTGTCCAAGACCCTCTCTTCGACAGGGATGCAGGTGGAGGAGGTCCTCGCGCTCTTGATCCTCGCGGTCCTCTACCAGGTCCCGCTCTTCTTCGCCGCCATGGCCTGCACATGGCTGGTGCATGAGTGGGTCTTGCATCGCAGGACTCGCCTGAGTTGGAAGTCGATCGCATCCCGATCGTTCTGGACCCGCACGGTCTGGGACCACCCGGGGCATTTTCTCCCTTCCTACATCATCCTCTTCATCGCCTTCCTGTCCCTATTGCAGCTCCCTTCACTGTACGCGTCGAGTACCCGGGGCCTGGGTCTCGAAGCCGGTCTTCTTGGCCTTGCTTTCGCGCTCGGGTACGTGCTCGCCCTGTTCGTCATCGGGTACCTCGCCCTCCGAGCCCGGCTCCGGAGCCACATGGCTTAATAGACCGCGGTGAATGCGCGACCCGTGGCCCTCCTCGGGTTCGCGGACCCGCTGTCCTTGGTCGCCATCGGGGTCATCGTGGCCTCCCTCCTGTATTCGTACTGGAAGAAGGCCCTGCTCACGTACACGATCACCGTGGCGTTGGGCATCATCTTCGGACTCGAGGTGGTCAGCAAGGACCTGATCCTGCTCGACCTGAGCCTCTCGAGCATCTTCGGTCGGCTGTCGCCGCCCTGGACCCTCATCACATTCCAGTTCCTCCATGCGAACCTGACCCATCTCCTCTTCAACCTCCTGGCCCTCGTGCTGATCGCGCCCGTGTTCGAGGACCGGATCGGCTCGTTGCGTTTCGGGATCCTGTACTTCGTGGGCGGCGTGATTGGCGGCGGTGGCTTCCTTCTCATCAACCTGTCCCAGCCCGTCGTGATCCTGGTCGGTGCCTCCGCGGGCATCTCGGCAGTCTTCGGCGCGTACGGCCGCCTCTATCCGCGGGACCGCGTCCAGCTTTTCCTCCCGCTGCCCGGGCTCCCGTCCCTCCGAGTCATCGACGTGGTCATCGGGTTCCTGCTCCTGGAAACCGCACTGAGCTTCTTCGGCGGCGTGTTCGGCCTCCAGGGGATCGCGTGGGAAGCGCACGTGATCGCCGTGGTCTTCGGCTTCGCCGCCGCGCCCCTCGTCATGCGGATCCCGGTCGGGCGTCAGCGGTCGCTGAAACCCATGTCCTTCATCCGCTGGCAGGCCCTCGCGACGACGCCCGAGCTGCGATCCATCCTGGAGGAGGCGGAGCGGGCGGACATCGCCGAGATCCGCGACGCGTGGCTCGAGAAGTTCGTCCGGGCGATGAAGTGCCCCCAGTGCGGAGGGCCCGTCAAGATGCGCTTCGGCCGCCTGCGGAGCGCGTGCGGATGGCGTGGCCGCCTCGGATGAGCGCGCGCGAGGACAATCCTTTTGGTCCACGGGTCCCTTGCTAGGGATGATGGCGGCGCCCAGCGCCCTCGTTCTTCATTGCGACACCTGCGGGGACGTCCCGCACCGCGTCCTCCGCGGCAAGGTCACCGGGAAGGACGAGGTGGTCTTCGAAGGGGTCGTGAAGTGCTCCAAGTGCGGTCAGGTCCGCTCCGTCATGACCCGCGAGCCGCGGCCCATCCAGGTGCCCGTGATCGTGAGCTTCCTCGAGGCGTCCGAGCGGACGACCCTGGAGTTCTCGCCTGACGAGCATGTGGACGTCGGCCAAGAGATGGAGCTCGGGGACACGCGCCTCCGGATCACCGCAATCGAGGTCAAGGGCCGGCGGATGCAAGGCGCCCTCGCCAAGGAGATTTCCACGCTCTGGGCCAAGCGGACGGACCGGGTGCACGTCAAGTTCAGCGTGAACATGGGGAACCGGACCGTGCCCCACGATGTTCTCGCGACCCCGGACGAGGAGTTCGAGATTGGGGACATCATCGACCTCGGCAAGGCCCGGGCGGTGGTCCACCACATCCGGACAGAGCACCGCACGGTTCACGAGGGCCGTGTCCGGGCCGAGGAGATCGTGCGGATGTACGGGCGCGTGGTGCGCGAGCGGACGTCGCGGTGACCCCGAAGGCTTAAGGTCCCTGCCACGTTAGAACGGACGGCCATGCTCACGCTGCTCGGCGTCGGCCACGTGTTCGACCTGGGGTCTTCCATCCGCAACGCGATTCAGCGCCGCGTCCCTAAGGTGGTCGCCCTGGAGCTCGATCCGGCGCGCTTCGCCTACCTGATGAACCGCCAACCGCGGCCTGCCCGCGTGTCCGTGTTCGCCATGCTGGCGCAGTTCCAGGCGCGCATCGCGGAGCAGTACGGTGTCCAGGTGGGCGACGAGATGGTGGCCGCGGCCAACATCGCGCGGGAGATGGGTTGTGAGCTCGCCCTCATCGACCAGGACTCCCGCGTCACCCTGTCCCGCGCATGGCAATCCATGTCCTTCGCCGAGCGCGTGCGCCTTGTCGTCTTCGCGGTCAGCAGCCTCTTCGTGCGCCGCCAGCGCGTTGAGGCGGAGCTCGACCGCTTCTACCAGGACGAGCGCGGGTACCTCGAGCAGTTCGCGAAGGAGCTCCCCACGGTCAAGAGGGTCCTGATTGACGAGCGGGACGCTCACATGGCGGACGCCTTGCGGCAGCTGGTGGTGGCGAAGGGCGAGGTCGTCGCCGTGGTCGGGGACGGCCACGTGGACGGGCTCGGCAAGCTTCTGCAGGATGTGCCCCTGGAGGTGGTGCGACTCCGTGAGCTCCAGCGAGGGCCGCCACCGAGCGAGGGCACGGCCTCCGCGACGATCTCCTACCGCCTCTGACGGAACCGCGGGAGCCACCGCGGGACGGCGTCGCGGTATCGGCGGTATGCCTCACCGTGGCGGTCTTCCAGAGATTTCTCTTCGAGCCGCACGACGAACTGGACCGGGATTCCTAAGAGGAGGACGATAACCACCGCGGCCGGGGACGCGACGACGACGGCCTCCCCGAGGGCGGCGAGGGCGTGGGACAGGATGATCGGGTTCCGGGTCCATGCGAACGGTCCCGTGGTCACGAGGACCTGCGGCGGCACGAGGGGGTTCGGCGTGCCTCGGCCCACGCGGACGAAGAGGAGGAAGCACCAAGCGACGCCCGCGGCCCCGAGAATCAGCGGCGCGAACCCGAGCCACCGCCATGGAGCGGGGATAGGCGGCCAGCCCAGCCACGCGTCCAGGAGGAACCCGGCGAGCGGAAGTCCGACGTACAGCGCGACGAAGAGACCGAAGCTCTCGAGCCATGCGGCCGCCCGACTCGCCATGGCGCCGGTGACGCGCTCCGAGGTATATCGCCGTTCCTTCGGATCGTCGCCCGTGCGGGTCCACGCGGTTCGCACCCCTCCCGGCAACCCTTAAGCCCGCTGCACGCGTTCGCAAGGATGACATGGTGGTCGCGGAGGCGGATCCCGGCAAGGAGGCCACGGCGGAGTGGCTTCGCTCCCATTTCCGCCGCTACTACGCCACGACGAAGCGCATCCTCCCGGATCGCTTCGGGCGGCGCGAGTTCGGCTTCATGTTCTTCAACAGCACCATGGTCATCCGCCACATCGGCTTCTCGCGCGAGCAGGAGCTGAACGAGTTCCTCGTGGACAAAACCCCGGCCCACGCCTACTACTCCTCCGCGTACTACGAACAACCGAACGCGAAGACCATGGAGGAGAAGGGCTGGCTCGGGGCCGACCTGATCTTCGACC
>CAZJIP010000058.1:0-12106 GCA_964546105.1 uncultured Methanomassiliicoccales archaeon | reverse complement strand
TCTTCGCGAAGATCTGGCTCGACGAGGCCGAGGGCCGCTTCGGGAAGAAGAAAGGTACGCGGATGATCTACTACACGAACGTGGGCACGATCCCCGAGGAAGGTACCTACCACGTGTACTCCGAGCGGGGCACGCCGCTGGGGGAACTCAGCGAGAAGTTCGTGGAGTACCTGAGCCCCGGGGACGTCTTCGTCCTCGGAGGCCGAACGTATCAGTTCGCCCGCGCGCGCGGCACCTCCGTCTACGTGAAGGACGCCTCGGGACGCCGTCCCACGGTGCCCTCGTGGACGGGCGAGATGCTGCCGCGGTCCTTCGACCTCTCCGTGCAGGTTGGGAAGTTCCGGCGGGACCTCGCGGCCAAGATCGATCAAGAGGGCGAGGCCGCGGCACGGGAATGGCTCGTCCAGGAATACCGCGTGGACGAGGGCTCCGCCAACTCCCTCGTGTCCTACACGCAGGAGCAGCGCGCCCTGATCCCCGAACTGCCCACGGACACGCGGGTGGTCATCGAGGGCTTCATCGACGAGAAGGGCAACCGGAACCTCGTCTTCCATTTCCCCTTTGGACGCCGCGTGAACGACGCCCTGAGCCGCGCGTACGCCTTCGCCATCACGGAGAAGCAGCACACGAACGTCCGCGTCAGCGTGACGGACGACAACTTCATGCTCACGGTCCCGAAGCGCATCGAGGTCGCCGGCCTCGTGAAGCTCGTCTCCAGCGAGAACCTGGAGGATCTCCTCCGGAAGGCGATCAAGAACACGGAGCTGTTCAAGCAGCGCTTCCGTCACTGCGCCACGCGATCCTTCATGGTTCTCCGGAACTACCTGGGCCGCGAGGTCTCCATCGGCCGCCAGCAGCTGCGGTCCCAACGGGTCCTCGACTGGCTCCACGAAATCGAGGACTTCCCCGTGATCAAGGAGACCTACGCGGAGATCCTGCACGAGGTCATGGACCTGGACCATGCCCGCGAGGTCCTCCGTGACATCGAATCCGGCAAGATCGCGGTGCACGAGACGGACTTCAGCGGCCTCCCATCGCCGTTCGCTCACAACGTGGTCCTTCAGGGCGTGTCGGACTTGGTCCTCATGGAGGACCGGTCCGCGCTCCTCCGCGAGCTGCACCGCAAGGTCCTCGAGCGCGTCATGCCCGCGGACCAGATCACCGCGATCCAGTTCCAGCCCTCCGAGGTCCAGGAGTACTTCCGGAAGAAGCTGCCGCGGATCGCGCGCAAGGAGGACATCCTCTCTTTCCTCGACCGCGTAGGGGACGCGAACCTGCTGCAGCAGAAGGGCCGCAACGTCCTCGAGCACGCTACCGCGTCCTTCCAAGACGTGCGCAAGTGGTCCGGGGCCCTCATGGACGAGGGCGTCGTGGAGAGCGTCTGGACGCCCCAGGGCGTCCACTGGGCCTCCGAGGGCCTCGTGCCCACGTACGCCGCGGTCTACGCGCAGCGCTCGCGCCTCCATCCCCAGGAGGAGAAGGTCCTCAAGCTCATCCAGGAGAGGCCGCGGACGCACAAGGAGCTCGCACGCCACACGAAGCTCGGGAAGGATGACCTGAACGAGGTGCTGCGGAAGCTCGAGCGGGCGTACCTCGTGGGCCGCAAGGGCGTCGACGAGACCACGTACGCGGCGCGGGAGATCGAGCGCGCGAAGTTCGAGGAGTCTCTCGACCGCCTCCTGACCAAGCGCCTGGAGGCGGACGGCCCCCAGTCGGCCCAGGAGCTCGCCGTGGCCATGGGCCTGGAGTCCGAGCTCGTCGAGGAGACGCTCCGCGACCTGGAGAAGGAGAACCTGGTCACCTCGGGCCACTTCCTGGTGGACAAGGAGTTCCAGTACATGATGACCCGGGACCTCCAGCATCTCCAGCGCAAGGGGGAGACCCGGGAGGTCTTCGATGAGGAGAAGTACAAGGCCTACCTCCTGAAGAAGCAGTTCGCGGACATCCGCACGATCGACGACTACTTCGACCGGTTCCTCGAGGTCGGGATGATCTTGGACCTGTGGAACCACGCAACCGGGTTCGACTACGCGGAGTGGCTCGAGCTCCGCAAGAGGGGTGACATCCTCGAAGGTCGGTTCCTCAACGGTCGCGTGCGCTACGTGCGCGCGAAGGACGTGCCCCTCTTCCTGTCCGCGTTCCCTCGCGGACCGCTGACGGACCTCGAGAAACGGGTCCTTGAGGCGATCCGATCTACGGATGGCGTGGACCTACACGGCATCGTAGCCCGGATGCGCGAGGACAAGGAGAAGGTCAAGGAGGCCCTGGAGCACCTGGACTACGACGTCTACGTGATCCGCAAGTTCCAGGGGGACGGTTGGACCGCGCGGAACCTGTACATGGCCTTCGACCCTCCGAAGCACGACATCCCGGACGCCATCCAGAAGCTCGTGCGTTCCTTCCTCGCCGCGTACGGCCCCGTGCCTTTTTCCGGGATCCGCGAGTGGGCGCGGTTCGAGTGGGACGACCTCGAGTCCCTCCTGGACCGCCTCGAAGAGCAGGGCGTCGTCACACGCGTCCTGATCGCGGGCAAGGGCGAGACGGAGATGTACGTGCTCACGGACGAGCTGCCCGCGCTCCGCGCCGCCCCCGTGGATGGGGGGAAGGACCCCATGCGGGTCCTCTCCCTCATGGACCCCTGGACTCAGCCCCTGTGGGCCCAGGTCGCCAGCCGCTACGGGGAGGGATGGTTCTATCCGCTCGTCCAAGACGGCGACCTCGCCGGGATGGCGGAGATTTGGGAGATGAGCGGGTGCGTGGAGGTCCGCGAGCTGGACCTCGTGGCCCCCGATCGGCTGGAAGCCGCCATCGCCGCGCTCAAGCGGTTCATGGAGTACCATACGATGCGAGGCGTCGACGTGCTCCGCGTGACGCGCTTCCTCGGGAAGGAGGTTCCCGAGGCGGAGGATGTGTCCGCGTGGACCAAGGCGGGCTTCGTGCGCCTGGGCGACTTCCTCGCGCACGGCCCCATCGTCCCCCAGGATTTCGACCCGGACCATCTCCTCGCATACGCCTTCCACAAGCAGGGCCTGAGCTCCGAGGGTCGGTTTTCGGACGCCATGGCGGCCGCCAAAGCGCTCGGGGGCCTCCGGTCGGACTACGCGGCGCGCCTCCGGGTGCGGGACTTCGTCCCCTTGGAGCGCCTGCACCGACAGGGCCTCCTCGCGAAGGGCCTGGCCATCCCGGAATACTGGTCATATCTCCTGGAGGACGACTTGCGCCTGTACAAGGCGGCGAAGGCCTCGCGCCTCACGAAGGACGAGAAGCATGTGCTGAAGATCGTGGCCGAGGAGGGCCCCATCTCGCGCCAGCGTCTTCTGGCCCTGTCCGACCTGAGCTATTCCTCCACCACGGACGCCCTGAAGAAGCTCTACCAGGGGAATCACGTCACGCGGGACGCGAGTAACCGCTATCGCAGCGTGCCCGATTTGAAGATCTCCCCGGACGAGGCCCGCAAGGAGGTCCTGCGCCGGATCATTTGTAGCCTGGGCGTGACCTCGGCGGAGTCCCTCGCCGCGTACACGCGGTTCGAGTTCAACATGGGCGAGACGCGTCAGCGGTTGCGGGAGTTCGAGCGGGAGGGGTGGCTGACGAAGGGCTTCCTGGCCCGCGGCGAGCGCACGGTCTACTGGATTCTCAAGGAGGATGTGGACCGGATCGAGGACTTCTCGTTCCGTCGGAAGTTCGTCTTGACGCCGATGGACAACCTCTTCCTGTATCTGCGGCAGGCCATCGTGGACAAGTTCGACACGGGGTACTGCTACGTCGTCTTCGACGGCACGGAGATGGTCGCAGCCTTCAAGGCGCGCCGCCGGAAGACGGAGTTCGTGATCACGGAGTTCGAGGGCGAGCCCGAGGCGCGGCGGATTGTCGACGCCTGGCAGGAGGAGAACGAACTCGCAGTCCACGAGGAGGTCGAGCGGATCTCGGACCACGAGGTCATGGAATGGTTCGCCAAGATGTACGGCCGCGGGGCCGCCGAGCGGTAGCGGCACGCGCACCTTGAAACGTCCTGCAGCGATGGCCTAGCGGTGGTGGTGTGCCGGTCCAAGGCATCGACACGGTGGCGGTCGTAGTCTCCGACGGACGGAAGGCCATCGCATGGTACCGCGACGTCCTCGGCCTCGACGTCGCCTACATCGGACCGCCGTCTCCGAGTCCCGATCCCGAGGTCCGTGGGACCCCGGAGGATCCGGGTCACTGGGTCGAGCTCGGCCCACCGCGCCCCCGCACTCGGGTCCATCTCTGCGAGCTGGGAGGCAAGACGGAGCCCGGGCCGACGGGCATCACGCTCCTCACCGACGACATTCACGCCGACTATGAGCGGATGCGGACGAAGGGGGTCCGGTTCCTCTCGGCACCCCAGAAGATGGACTGGGGGGAATGGCTCTGCGCATTCCTGGATCCGGACGGGAACGAGTTAGATCTGAAGCAGCCCGCGGCTCCCCGCGGTCGAGATATCTAATCCCTGGGCAATCTTTATCGAGCGACGCTCGATGATAGCCCTTGATGGAGATTGAGGCGGCCCTCGACCGCATCGACAAGATGCGAGACCACATGGCCTCCACCCTGACCGAGCTCTGCCGCATCCCCGCCGTTGGCCCGACGAACGGCGGCGAGGGTGAGGCCAAGAAGGCGGCCTTCGTCCAAGGCCTGCTCAAGGATCTCGGGCTCAAGGTTGAGCGGTTCGACGCGCCGGACCAGCGCGTGCCCGGCGGCAAACGACCCAACCTCGTCATCCGCGTGGGCAAGGGTCCGCGGCTCTGGTTCCTTACGCATCTGGACGTCGTCCCTCCGGGGGAGCGGAAGGGCTGGCGCTGCGACCCCTTCGATCCCAAGATCTTCGACGGACGCCTCTACGGGCGCGGCACGGAGGACAACGGGCAGGCGCTCGTCTCTGTCCTGTCCGCGTACGAGGCGCTTCTGAAGTCCAAGACGAAACCCGGCCGCGCCTTGGGCTTCGCCATCGTGTCCGACGAAGAGACGGGGAGCGCGCTCGGCGTGAAGCATCTCATCGCGCAGAATCTGTTCGCCCCCAAGGACGCCTTCATCGTCCCGGACTGGGGCATGGCCTCAGGAGCCGAGGTCGAGGTCGCCGAGAAGAGCGTCCTCTGGCTCAAGGTCACCGTGACGGGCAAGCAGGGCCACGCGAGCACACCGAACGAGGCGGTCAACGCGCATCGTGCGGGCGCGTTCCTGACCACCGCAATCGATGCGAACCTGCCGCGGAGATTCCGCGCCACCGACCCTCTGTTCCGTCCCTGGAATTCCACGTTCGAGCCGACGAAGCACGAGCCCAACGTCCCTAACGTGAACACGATTCCGGGCGAGGACGTCTTCTACTTCGACTGCCGCGTCCTGCCCGTGTACAAGACCCAGGAGGTCGTCGAGGCGGTGCAGGAGCTCGCGAACCAGACCGTGCAGACCTTCGGCGTCCAGGTGGCCGTCGAGGTCGTCAACCAGGAGTCGAGCCCCCCGACCGCCACGGATGCACCCATCGTCCGGGAGCTGCTCGAGGTCCTCCGCAAAGTCCGGAACCTCCGCGCGAAGCCCGTAGGCATCGGGGGCGGCACAGTCGCGGGCCCGCTGCGGAAGAAGGACTTCCCGTGCGCCGTGTGGTCCACGACGGACGAGACGGGTCACACGGTCAACGAGTATGCCCGGATCGACAACTTGGTCGAGGACGCAAAGGTGTTCGCGGCCCTCATGGCAGTGCCCGCGTGATCAGGCGCCCGCGGGCGGCAACGCGTCCTTGATGACCACGATGCTCACGCTGTCGAGCAGGATGTGAGCGCCGCACTTGGAGCAATCGATCCCGTTCAGCGAATCCATGGACCGGCTCGAGTCCAAGGAGATTCGCGTGGACTTGCAGTAGGGGCAGAGAAAACTCATCTGCAACTCACGGTCCTTCAGCCGGTCCAGAGACACCTTGTCCACTATGGACTGCACGACGCAACCTCCGTCGTTGGCCGTCTCCCCCGTTCGTCGTGGTGCCTTATTAAGGGATTGGGACACATGTCGAAGGCCGCAGGCGTCACGCGGCCTTGAAGCGCGCTCCCTCGTTGAGCCGGAGGGCGCGGTCCGCGCACGACGTGGCTTCGTCATAGCGTCCCAACTTCGTGAGGACATAGCCCTTGTTCACCCACGCCCCGCGGTATTCCGGATCGATGGCGAGCGCACGCTCGTAGCACGCGAGCGCCTCCTCGAAGTGGCCGAGTCGCGCCAGGGTGTTCCCTTTGTTGTTCCAGGCGACCTCGTAGCGGGGATTCACCTTGAGGGCCGCGTTGAAGCAGCGGAGCGCGTCGACGAGCTGCCCCATCTTCGTGAGCGCGTTCCCCTTGTTGAGCCACGCGACCTCGTTGCGGGGGTTCATGTCCAGGGCCGTGTCGATGGCCCGCAGCGCCTCCTCGTACCGGCCCAGGAGGATCAGGCTCGCGCCCTTCCCGTACCAGGGGACCTCGGACCCCGGCGTCCCTTTAGCGCCCGCGGCGATGGCCCGGTCGAAGTCCCGCACGGATTCCGCGTAGTCCTCCCGCGCCAGGTTGTGTTCCGCCTTGCTCAGCTCGCGGCGCACCGCAAGGGCGGAGTGCCGCTCGCGGACGCCGACCCACGCAAGGGCCGCGGGCCAGGGCAGTGCCGCGACCAGGCCCAGGGTCCACGCGGGAGTTGTCGCGAAGGAGGATCCGCTTGCGGCCGCGGCGCCCAGGGACATGAGCGGAACCCCGGCCGCCGCGGCGAGGAGGTCCCGCCCGCGGGTCCCTAGGATCCTCCGGGTCGCCAGCGCGAGGGGCACCGCGCCCGCGACCGCCACCAACGCGGCCGATGGGTTCGGGACGACGGGCGCCAGCCCACCTAGAGAGGCGCCTGCGGCGAGCAGGAGCGCGTCCCACCCTCGGATCCGTACCTCCTTCCGAGAAAGGATCGCGACCAGGACGAAGAGCGACAAGATGAGGAGGACGAGGACCACGGCCCAGGCGACAGCCACCTCGGAGAGCGCGTTGGAGACGAGCAGGCTGGCGGCCGCGGCCATCGTGAGGGCCCCGGTGAACTCGGACGGAGGCGCGCTCCAGGTGCGCCGCCGCGCACGTCCGACGACAGGTGCGGGAATCCGTGGAGGGGGTCGGACCCGGGTCTCGGGAGCGCGGCTCCGTGACGGTGGCGATGCGGCCGTGGGTTTGGGCTGTGGGCGGATGGTCCGCCGCGGCGTCGGCCGGACCCGTGGGGCGTTCGACGGGGGCGGAGCAGCCGCCTTCCGCGGCTTCGGTGCGGTCGTCACTGGTTTCGTAGCTGTGGTCGGACGCTCCGGGGGTTTGATCGGCCGGGCAACCTTCGGAATCTTCTGGCGGGGGCGGACCGCGGGGCCCGTCTTCGCGGCGATGGGCTTCTCCAAGTCCTCGAGGATGTCGTCGATCTGATCCAAGCCGTGGGGCTCCGAGGTCGTCTCTGCGGGCGGCGCGGCCTGCGCTGCTTCCACAGCGCCCGGCGTCGGCATCTCGCCCGGTGGCTCCTCGGTCCCGCCGAGCGGTTCACCGCAGATCTCGCACTCCTTCCAGGAGGGATCGTTGTCCGCCCCGCAGATCGGGCAGAGGACGATATCCAGGATATCCTTCTCCTCGGCCGGCGCGGCCTCCTCGGTCTCGAACTCGGCGCCGCATCGCGGGCACTTGGAGTCGCCCTTGGCCACGAAGCCGCCGCAGTTCGTGCAAAGGAACAGGAGTCCGTTCTCGCCGCGCTCGAGGACGTCGTCCACGTTGCGGTCCTTGAGCTGGGTGGGGTGACGGAACCCCTTCTCGAACAGGGCGAGCGCCTTCTCGCGGGGGATGCCGAAGGCTCGGCAGAGGCGGACGACTGCCTCGTCGATGACGAAGGCCCCGCAGTTCTCGCACTCCGTCTCGTCCGGGGGCATCGGCTCCTGGCAGACGGGACACAGGGCCCGGGCCGTCTTCCCGGGCATCGAACCCGTTCATGCCGGTCTTCGGGCCATAAACCCACGCACCCGGTTGTCAGGCGCGATACCGGTGCATGGGACCGCTTAAGTAGCTCCGGGGTCTTGTTCCGATCTCCATGGCGGTCACCCAGCTGGATTTCGGTGTGGCGTTGATCCTGGGGATCGCCCCCGCCCTGGGATGCCTCTGGTGGTCCATCCGCCGCTTCGACATCCCCTTCACCCAGTACCGCCTCTTCGACGATCGGAAGCTTTTCGGGGGCTTCGCCGTCGGCATGATCTTCGGCGTCTTGGTCAGCTACCTGCGGCTCCTGATCGGCGGCGTGGACTTCGTCAGCGCGATCCTGACCTTCCTCGCAATCCTGCTCACCGAGGAGCTGTTCAAGGTCGTCTACCTGAACCGCCGTGGGTACCGCGAGCGCTTCGACACGACCTTCTACGGTCTCGCCCTGGGCGTCGGTTCGTCTTCAACCGCAGTCGTCGCCACGGTCGTATGGACCGCGCTGCCCCAGCTGTACCAGGTCGTCGGGTTCGCGGTCCTCGTGCTCTACTCGCTCAATCTGGCCGTGGTCCACGCGGACACGGGGGCAATCATCGGCTTCGGCGCGTCCCGCGGCGACCTCTGGCGGTCGTTCGAGAAGGCCGTCGCCATCCGCTACGCGCACGGCGCGCTCCTGTTCGTGTTCCTCGCCGCGGGTCCCTACGTCCCCGAGTCCCTCGTCTTCGTCACCTTGGTCACGGCGCTGGCCTTTGCCCTCCTCGTCTACCACTACGTGTACACCGCGGTCCTGCCGGGCACGCTCCCGGAGGACATCCGCCGGGAGATGCGCCGGGAAAAGCGGCGCGCGCGGAGCGTCAAGGAGTGAGGCCCACCGCGCGGTAGAAGCCCGCCCGGGGCTCGAAGACCACGTTGGCGTCCAAGAGGACTGCGAGGGCGCCTTCGGGCTCGGGGATTCCGAGTCCCTCGAGAACGCGGGCCCAGTCCTCCTTCGTGAAGACTTCGAGTTCGTTCGTCAGCTCGAGTGCGGCAGCGCGGACCTTGGAGGCGCGGTCCCCCTCCTTGGGGATGGCCGCGATGACACGTGCATGGACCTCGCGGGGTCGGATCTTCTTGGGAGACGCGAAGGCCTTGGCCACGACCTGCGCGCCACCCGCCAGCTCCGCGTTCACTTGGCCGACCAGCGGAGCGAGTTCCCGCGGCGTGGAGGCCCGCGCCCGAATCCGGGCGGGGACCACCCGAATCTCGAAGCCGCACGGACAGGTCGTGGTCTTCTGCTTCAGGTCCACGCCCTTGGCCCGCTTGCACCGGGGACAGACGACGACGCCGTACATGGCCTCAGGTCATGAAGACGACGGCGGCCAGGCACGCGCCGTAGTGGTCCATGGGCGTGCTCAACTCCTCGATCTTGTATTCGAGGCGTCGGAACTTGATGCCGCGCATCTTGGCCATCTCCCCCATCTTCCACTCCAAGACCTCTTGGAGGGACTTCTTCGTGCCGTGCATGTGGCCTTCGGCCACATACCCGCCCAGCCCGTCGTCGCGGAAGCCATAGGCGATGCCCGCGGAAATGGTCTCGCCTTCCCCGCCCCGTTGTTGCGCGAGGACGCAGAACGTGATGGCGCCCATGGGGAGCTCACGCTGCCGCACCTGCCGAATGCCGATGGGCAGCACGGAGGAGACGGACACAATGTTCTGCTCGGACAGGCCTGCATTCAAGAGGGCCTCGTCGAAGGCATTGAGGTCGGAGACCTTCGAGACGGCCCTGCCGGATGTGACGAAGAACTTCGTAGGGACGGGCAACATGGTGCTCTGCGAACGCGGCACATCGTCCCCGTCGGCTTAAGCATTTGCAGAACGTCCGCGGATTCCCCTGGGCGCGAGTTGCCTTGAATTATATTCCATGCGGCCTATTTATTATCGGCTGCCGAGCCCGCGGGCGTCTCCTCGCGGGCCGCGCCAAGCGCGAACACCATGCTGTATGCGTCCTCGCCCCAGGAGTAGTATCCGTAGAGAACGCCGTCCGTCTTGTAGCCGAGTCCCCGATAGAACTCAATCGCGCCGTAGTTGCGGGTGCTCACCTCGAGGCGGATCTGAGCGCAGCTGCGCTTCCGGGCCTCCGCCTCGGCGGCCTGCATCATCTCCGTGCCCAGCCCGTTCCGGCGCTTCTCGGGCATGGTGGCCACGGACAGGACGCGGCAGATCTGACCCTCGAACAGGAGCATGATTGCGCCGTCCAGGTGGGTGTTGGCGTCCTCCACCAGGGTCAACGCGCGTTCATTGTGGAGAATCCAGTCGACATGGTCGCGGCGGAACCGCCGTTGCTTGAAGCACGCGATCTCGATGCGGTAGATGCCCTCTAGGTCGGCAGGTGTCGCGGGGCGCAGCAAGGGAGGGAACTACCGCACGGATGGTTCATGTCCTTTTCCCTAAGGGGCCGGCGGCATTCGTTGTTCCTCGGCGAGGAGGGTGAACTGGCAGTTGAACACGCCGAACTCGGCCCCGTACCGCTCGGCCGCGGCCTTCGACACGGGATCGGCATCGATTGCGGCGACGGACTCCTCGAATGCCTTCACGTCGGTGAAGGCGAGTTCCTCCACGTAGACGTTCGGGTCCAGGTCGCGGTGGAACGGGAAGTACTTCTTCTCGGAGGCCAAGGCGACGTACAGCTCGTGACGGATGCACCCCTTGGCTAGGTAGATCGGCCGCATCTCCGAGATCACGAACCGCAGGAGCGCTTCCCGTTTCTCGGGCGGAACCTCGCAGGTCCATTGCGCGATGATCGTGCTCCTCGCCTCCACCGGCGTCTCCCGGCAGGACCCATCAACGCGCCAGGCGGCTTAAGTCCCCCGGCAAGGATGGCGGACCGGCTCGGCCTTGGGCTCCGAGCGCGAAAGGGTAATCTAGAGCGACCGGAATGGCCGACGTCCATGGTGGCCATCGCGGAGATCCTGCACGGCAAGCACACGGGTGCGCCCGTCGAGCTGAGAGGCTGGATCTACCGGACGCGGACCGTGGGCGGCAAGGCGTTCGTCGTCCTGCGGGATGCCACGGGCATCATCCAGGCCACCATCGCCAAGGACAAGGTCCCCCCCGAGGCCTTCGCCGCGGCGGAGAAGGCCCTCATCGAATCCGCGGTCATCGTCAAGGGCACCGTGGCCGCGGACAAGCGCGCCCCGGGTGGCTTCGAGATCCGCGCGTCCGACTTCCACGTCGTCCACTACGCCGAGAAGTTCCCCATCCAAGAGGACCTCAGCGAGGAATTCCTCCTCGACGTACGCCACCTCTGGGTGCGCTCCCAGAGGATGACCACGATCTTCCGGATCCGGGACAGCGCGTTCAAAGCGGTCCACGAGTACTTCCGCGGCCAGGGGTTCTGGGAGGTCTCTCCCCCCATGATCACGCCCGCGGGGAGCGAGGGCGGCTCCACCCTCTTCGAGCTGGACTACTTCGGCAGGAAGGCGTACCTCACGCAGTCCTGGCAGCTCTACGCCGAGGCGCTCGTCCTGGCTATGGAGAAGATCTACTACGTCGGCCCATCCTTCCGCGCGGAGAAGTCCCGCACCACGCGGCACCTGACGGAGTACTGGCACGCGGAGATGGAGCAGGCCTGGGTCGGCATGGACGAGGTCCTCAAGCACGCGGAGGGCGTGATCTCCCACGCCTGCCAGGTCGTCGCCGAGGAACGGCCCGATGACGTCGTGGCCATGGGCCGCACGCCCGAGTTCCTCCAGGCGGTCAAGCCGCCGTTCGAGCGCATCACCTACGACGAGGCGGTCAAGCTCCTCCACGCTAAGGGATTGGAGTTCGAATGGGGTAAGGACCTCCGTACCCTGGAGGAGCGCGCGCTGACGGAGGGCAAGTCAAAGCCGATTATCGTGACGCACTACCCGCGCGTGTCGCAGGCCTTCTACAAGGCGAGGGACCCGAAGAAGCCCGATCTCGTCCTCGGCTTCGATGTGATTGCAGGCGACGGCGTCGGCGAGGTGATCGGGGGCAGCGAGAGGGAGACGGACCTCGAGGTCATCAAGAAATCCCTCGTCGAGCAGGGCGAAGACCCTCGGTCGTACGAGTGGTACCTGGATTCGCGCCGCTACGGCAGCGTCCGGCACGCGGGCTTCGGGATGGGCATGGAGCGACTGATCCAGTGGATCTGCAAGCTC
>CAZJIP010000057.1:0-12109 GCA_964546105.1 uncultured Methanomassiliicoccales archaeon | reverse complement strand
CCTCGTCGATCTCTTTCTCGCTCAGCACGGCCCGCACGCGCTTGTCCGCCTTGAGCGCGTCCTTGAGGTGGGTCCCCTTGGCCCGCGCCTTCATGGCGACGTCGCGGACGAGGCGGTGGGCTTCCTGGCGGCCCATGCCCTTCCGAGTGAGGGCGATCATCACGCTCTCCGACATGACCTGGCCCCGCGTGGACTCGAGGTTGGTCCTCATCCGGTCGGGGTAGACTCGCAGGGTCCGGAAGATCTCCGCGCTCCGCGCGAGCATCTCGTCGAGTAGAACGCAGGCGTGGGGGATCAGGATGCGCTCGGACGCGCTGTTCGTCAGGTCGCGCTCGTGCCACAGGGCCACGTTCTCGTACGCGGGGATGACCAGGGACCGTACGATGCGGGCGAGGGAGACCACGTTCTCCGCGTTCACGGGGTTCTCCTTCTGCGCCATGGTCGAGCTGCCGACTTGCTTCTTCGCCTCGAAGGCCTCGGCCGCCTCTCCGATCTCGTTCCGCTGGAGGTTGCGGACCTCCGTGGCGAACTTCTCCAGGGAGGAGGCGACGTTTGCGAGGACCGCGATGAACTCGGCGTGCCGGTCGCGGCCGACGACCTGGGTGGATGCATCGTCCACGCCGATTCCGAGATCCGCCATGACCGCGGCCTGAATCTCCAGGGCCTTGGGGCCGAACGCGGCGCCCGTCCCCACGGCTCCCGACATCTTGCCGACCACCACGCGCTTGGTCATCTCGACCACGCGCTCGCGGTGCCGCTCCACCTCCGCGGCGTAGACGGCCATCTTGAGGCCGAAGGTGATCGGGACGGCGGCCTGGCCGTGCGTCCGTCCGACCATGACCGTTCCACGGTGCTTCTTCGCGAGGTCTGCGAGGGCGCGCGAGAGACCTTCGAGGTCCCCATCGAGGATCGCGATGGCTTCCCGCAGCTGCAACGCGGTCGCGCTGTCCGAGATGTCGTTGCTCGTGGCGCCGAAGTGGACGTATTTCCCCGCCTCCTTGCCGCACGCCTCCGTCAGCGCGAGGACCACGGCCATGATGTCGTGGCGTGTCTCCCTCTCGAGCGCGGTCACGCGGTCCACGGTGACTTCCTTCGTATTCGCGTGCTTCGCGATCGCCTTCGCCGCCTCGTCCGGGACGAGCCCAGCCTTGGCCTCCGCCCGCGCGAGCGCGGCCTCGACGTCCAGGAGCCGCTGGAGGCGACTGTCCTCCTCGAACACGGCCTTCATCTTCGGGCGGCCGTAGCGGAAGTCGATGGGGCAGAGCAGGGACATGGTCCTCGGTCGGGGCAAGGCCCCGGGCCGTTATGGAGCTTTCTCCCCATGCGGTGTGGGAGGCCGCCGAAACGGCCTTTCGCCGGGAGGGCTCAGGGTATCCTGAGGGATTGCGGTGCGCGTGGGCCGGTTCCAGGTCATCGGGCTCACCGGGATTGCGCTCTTCGTTCTCGGCGCGGTGTTCAGTATGATTCTGCCTCAGGTCTCCCCGACCGTCAACGGTTCGTTCGGGCTCTCGTGGCCTCTTTGGGTCCTGGGAGGCCTCCTCTCTTGGATCGGCATCATCGGCGGGGTGTACGAGGCCTTGGGCGACATGTCGCAACGCGTGGGGCCCGCGTCGTCCGGGCCCCTGCCACCGCCCAGGTGAACCTCACGCCGGCTGCCGCACCGGGCTGCCGTGTCCGGGCAGCAGGATGGGCGCGCCGAGCGACGTGAGCTTGCGGAAGGAGTCCATGGACGCCGCCACGTCCTCCATGACGATGGGCGGCTCCGGCTTCCCGCGCCGACCGTTGACCGCATCCCCGGCGAACAGCACGCCCGCGTCCCTCGCGTAGAACGCGCACGAGCCCAGGGTGTGGCCGGGAGCGTGGATCACCTCGATGGGCCAGCCGAGGACATCCAGTGTCTCTCCCCCGTCCAGCGGGCGGTCCGTCTCGAGGGGCGGGCCGCGCATCAGCGGGGTGAAGGCGCCCATGAACGCGGCGATGACCTTCGTGGACAGGCGCGTGCCGTGCGTTCTCCTCCGCTCGCGTCGCGCGGCCACGGGCGCGTCGAGACGGTGCAGGTCCACTTCGGCTCGGGCTTCCCGCTTCCACACGCCCGCGGTGCCCACGTGGTCGACATGATGGTGGGTCAGAAGGAGGACCGCGATATCCTCCACTTCCTTGCCGAGCTCGCGCAGCGCCTGGCGGATCTGCTCTTCCGCCGTGCGGGTGCCCGTGTCGACGAGGGCGACCTTGCCCAGGTCCACCACGTACACGTTCACGTAGCGGTCTTCGAGGCGGTAGACCTGCTCGGCGACCCGCTGGAGTCGGTCCGTGCCCACGGCCTGTGCATCCACGTGTACCAGATAAGCTCCGCGTCGCCCGCGGGACCCGGTCCACCGAGTGCCTTCCCCGCAGGCCGGCGGACTCAGCCGTTTCCCCTCGGGCTCGGCTTCCTCGGCAGGGTGATCGTGAAGGTGGTCCCCTCGCCGGGCGCCGAGGCTAGGTCGATCCGTCCTCCGTGCGCCTCGACGACGGCCTTGACGAACGTGAGCCCGAGGCCGACGCCCTCCCCCCTCGCCTTCGTCGTGAAGAACGGACGGAAGAGGCGGTCTCGGTCCTTCGGGTCGATGCCCTTCCCGGTGTCCTTCACCGTTGCGACGACGTTGTCGCCCTGCTCCCGAAGCGTGAAGGTCACCGTCCCCTGCACGGTGGCCTGGTATGCATTCTTGATCAGGTTCACAAAGACTTGGAGGGTCTTCAGGGGGTCCACCGCGGCTGTCACCGGGTGCTCCCCCAGGTCGAGGACGAGGGAGACCTCGGGCGCACGGTACGACGCGGCCTGATCTGCCGCGACATGCACGAGGGTGCTGAGGTCCGTCGGCTCCTGCAGGATCTCCGTGGACCGGGTTACGGACAGGATCTCCGTGATGATTCGCGCCGCGAGGCGCCGCTGGGTGTCAATCTTCTCCAGCTTCTCCCGGATCGCCGAGTCCTGCGTCAGGCGAGCGATGCTGGCCGTCGTGAGGGCGATGTTCGTGAGGGGCGTGTTGATCTCGTGGGCCACGAAGGCGGCCGTCTCGCTGATGGACGCGAGCCGCTCCATGTCGGCCAGACGCCGCTGGAGCTCGCGGAGGTCGGTGACGTCCACGAGGGTCGTGAGGACCGTGGGCTCCTGGGCGAGGGTGACCGTCTCGACGGAGACGAGCGCTCTCCGAATCTCCCCGGACCGCGTGCGGAAGTCCACCTCCTCGCCATGCAGGCTCCTCCCGCTCGCCGCCTGGGCCATGATCCGCTCCCGGTCGGCCGGGCTCGACCACATGGAAAGCTCGAGGGACGTGCGCCCGATCACCTCCTCCCGCGCGTACGCGAACATCCGGAGGAAGCTCTCGTTCACGTCGATGAGGTAGCCGTCGTTGAGTCGGCTGATGGCCGCGGGAAGGGGGTTCTGGTAGAAGGCCTTGGAGAACCGCTCTTCGAGTCTCCGGCGCTCTCCCTCGGAGCGCTCGCCCTCCAAGGATTGGCCGATTCGCTCCCCCAGGTCCGCCATGAGGTCCAAGAAGGCGTCGTCGGGGTCGCGCGCCGAGCGCGCGAAGAACGCCATCACTCCGTTGACCCGTCCGCGGGTTCGCATGGGGAAGGAGAGGGCCTGTCTCAGACCCAGCCGCACCCCGAGTTCCGCGCGCCGGGTATGGGGCTGCGAGGCCAGGTCGGAAATCCACCGGGGTCGCCCCTGGGACCACGTCTCCCCCACGATGCCGGTCCCTCGGACGATGGCGAGGTCCCGGGCCGCGGCCTCGAACTCCTGGCCCTGGAACGTCGGAGGGTACCAGACGCCCTCCCGTCGCAGGTACTCGTCGCTCGGGTCGGTGAGCCAGATCTCTCCGTAGTCCCAGTCCCCCGCCTCGCAGATCGCGCGCAGGAGCCGAGGGATTGCCTCGCGGAAGGATGCGGCCTCCGCGAGCACTTGGGTCACC
The DNA here is from genome assembly GCA_964546105.1 of uncultured Methanomassiliicoccales archaeon. Taxonomy (GTDB): domain Archaea; phylum Thermoplasmatota; class Thermoplasmata; order RBG-16-68-12; family RBG-16-68-12; genus RBG-16-68-12. Next base: position 8,156 of record CAZJIP010000057.1, on the reverse strand, counting down.
GCGTAGCCGGTCCGGAGCTGCCGCTCCGCGCGCAGACGCTCCGTGATGTCGTTCGCGAGGATGATCCGGGCGCGGTGGCCGTCGAAGTCGATTTCGTTCCCGCGGATCTCGACGTCGACGATCGTCCCGTCGCGCTTGATGTGCCGCCAGATCCCGATGGACTCTGTGCCGCTGTCCAGGCGACGGAGGTCCGCCATGAGCGCCGGAACGTCTTCCGGGGGCCGGATGTCCTTGATCGTCATGCGGAGGAACTCGTTCCTCGAGTACCCGTAGTGGGCCACGGCGGCGTCGTTCACCGCGAGGAAGTACAAGCTCTTGACGTCGAAGACCCACATGGGAAGCGGGTTCTTTTCGAACAGGAGTCGGTACGACTCGCCGATGAAACGGACCCGCGGGTGCCGGGCGGTCTCGTCGCTTCCCTGGGGCTGGGACGCATCCTCGTGGTTATCGGGGCTGTCTCTCGGCATGGACGGGGTGGACCGACGAGCCTTCGCCGGAACGCTTTCGCGATACCATTCTCCGGAGGCGTATTTCCCCTTTGCGCTGCCGGCCTATTGGGTTACCCGAAATTCCCCACGCCCGACGCTGCGCGCGCAAACGGACGCGGGCCTCACTTCTTCGCTGCGCCGATCGTCTCCTGGCCACCCATGTAGGGCCGCAGGACCCGGGGCACGGTCACGCTGCCGTCCGCGTTCTGGTAGTTCTCCAGGATGGCCACGAGCCCGCGGGACGTCGCCATGGCCGTCGAGTTGAGCGTGTGCGGGAAGAACTTGTCGCCGCCCACCTTGCCTGCGCGGATGTTCAGCCGGCGCGCCTGGTAGTCCGTGCAGTTGGAGCAGGAGATTACCTCGCGGTACTTCCCTTGCCGCGGATACCACGCCTCGATGTCGTACTTCTTCGCCGCCACGGTCCCGATGTCCCCCGTGCAGACGTTGACCACGCGGTAGGGGATCTCCAGGGCGCGGTAGATGGCCTCCCCGTTCGCGCGGATCTTCTCGTGCCACGCCCAGCTCTCCTCGGGGCGGCAGAAGACGAACTGCTCGATCTTGTTGAACTGGTGCATCCGGAAGAGCCCCTTCGTGTCCACGCCGTGGCCGCCGATCTCCCGGCGGAAGCAGGCGCTGATCCCGGCGAACGCGAGCGGGAGCTGGCCCTCGTCGATGATCTCATCCTTGTACAAGGCGCCGATGGGGTGTTCCGACGTCGCGATGAGGAACAGGTCCTCGCCATCCACCTTGTACATGACCGTCTCGAAGTCCCCCAGGTCCGTGACGCCCTCGTACGCGTCCCGGTGCATCATGTACGGCGGGAAGACGGCCGTGAAGCCCTGCTTGACCATGTAGTCCAAGGCGAACTGCAGGAGGGCCTGATCGAGCCGCACGAGGTCGCCCATCATGTAAACGAACCCGGCGCCCGCGATCTTCCGCGCGCGCTCGAAGTCCGCAAGCTGCAGCGCCTCGAGGAGCTCGCCGTGCGGCTTGAGTTCGAAGTCGAATGTCTTCGGCGTGCCCCACTTGGCCACCTCGACGTTCTCCGAGTCGTCCTTGCCCACGGGCACGCTCTCGTGGAGTACGTTGGGCAGGCGCATGAGGCCGTTGCGGACCTTGGCCTCCAGGTCCGCCGCCTTGGCGTCCAGGGCCTCGATCCTCCTCGGGAGCTCCGCGGCCTCCTTTTGCAGCGCGGACGTATCCTTGCGGGCCTTCTTGGCCTCCGCGATGGCGCGGGTGATTTCGTTGCGGCGCTTCTTCAGGCTGTCCGCCTCGGCCGCGGTGGACCGCCAGTCTTTGTCCCAGGCGATCACGTCGTCGAGGAGGCGTTCCTTCTCCGCGGCGCCTCGCTTCGTGAGGTCCTTCCGGACGAGGTCCGGGTGGTCGCGGATGAGCCGGATGTCCAGCACGGACGAGCCGAAGGGACGGAGGCTATTTGTAGGTTATCGGGGAGGCTGCCCGCCCCGCAGAGCCGGGTCCCCCGCCGGGAACACTGTCTCCCGTGATAACGGCCGGGGACCCCTTAACTACCCGGAGGCCGACGCAGGGACGCCGAGTGATCCATGGCCTTCCGCCCACGTCCCTCCTTAGTCGCTGCGGGCTTCGCGGCCCTCTTCGCGGTCATCGCGAACCTCAGCTGGGCCACCGCGTTGACGACCACGGGAGCCTGGTTCGACGTCACCCTCAGCTTGGCCGTGTACGCGATCGCGATCGTCCTGGCGTCCCTCCTCGCGGTGGTTCTCGTGCTCCACGCCTCCGCCCGGGCCGCGTCCCTCGAGTCCTCTTTGCGACGCCTGGACCGTCGCATCGCGCTCCTGCGTGCCGCGCCCCAGGAGCGCCCATCCGACACGAGCGTGCACCGCATCCCGGTCCCGCGCGACCTGGAGGCCGACATCGGGACCGAGCTCGACGCCTTCGCGGGTGGTTCCTCGCCGTCCGTGGTTGGGCTGGAGAAGGAGGGCCACGACACCCTGGTCCCGATGGCGCGGACCGCACGGGTGGCCGCGTACGAAGCGAGGACCGAAGTCCTGCGTTTGCTCGTCCGCGAACGAATCGCGCTGCGGGAGGCACGGTCCCGCGTTTGGACGATCGCCGCGGGGCCCGTCCTTCTCTCCGTGGTCTTCCTGGCCATCGCGGGCCCCATGCTGCCAGGAGCGGGCGGCTTCGCCGCGGCGCACTACCAGCTCAACACGACCCTTGTCCTCTTCCTCGCCTACGGCTTCGCGCCGCTCGTCGCGTGGTCCGTGATCTCCCTCGGGATGATGGGTCCTCGGGACCGCCGTGCGGCCGAGGCCGCCTGACCGCCGCGGCATGGGCCTGTCGTTTCCCGTGCGTACGGTACGTGCCCAAGCTTCATCCATTTGGGAGAGCCTTTTTGCCTCGGGAGCCCTACCTGGTCGCCGACGATGCCGGGGGATCCGGGGGGTCCCTGGAGGGACGACGAGGATGAGAGTGGACCGGGAGCTGTTCTCCGAGGTCTTCTCCGCGAGCGAGCTGGACGGCACCTTGGAAGCCGGGTTCCTCCTGAAGCCTACGGGCATTCCGCTCGCATCGTGGACCCGCAATCCGGTTCCCCAAGAAGTCATCAGCGTGATGGCCGCCACCCTCTGGGGCTCCCTGGACACCATGATCCGGACCCTGGGCGGGTCGGGTTCGCGGTATGCGGCGGTCGAGGTGGAGGACCGGCGAATCCTGGTCCTTCAGGTGGAGCCGAACTGGACGCTCCTCCTGATCGCGCCGCGCTCCGTGGGGCGGCGCCGCCTGCGGGCCACGGCCCAGCGCCTCCTCGAGCGCATCGCCGCCGCGCGTAAGGTCCCCCTAACGCGGCCTAGCACGGTGGATGTCCTGCGGTGATCGGGTCGAGCGGCAGGCCTGCCTTTTTCGTACATCCATTCTGTCCCCTCGGGTGTGCAAGTGAGAGACGAATCGCAGCCTTGATATGCTCGGATTCCTTGGGCGTTCCTGGAAACGTGGAGCCGGGGGGATCGGGGTTCCGTTTAGTCGCAGGTTCGGGCTAGCGGCGGGTTTCATCCTCGCTGCGTTGTCGGGCGTCCATCTCGCGGCCGGAGTGCATCCGGAGGGACTCGCCACCTCGCCCGACATTGCCGCCCTCGTGCCGATCTTCGCGGTCGGGTACGCGCGCGCCAGCGGCCTGGACCACCCGACCCGCTTGCGCATCTACAACCACCTCCTCGTCCTGCCGGGCGACCACTTCCGCTCCATCGTGCGGAGCCTGAGCATCGGCATCGGCGAGGGACGCCACCATCTCAACGTAATGCTCCGGCAAGGCTTGGTACGCGAAGACAAGACGAACGGTCGCTGCCGCTACTATGCCGAGGCGCGGGGACCCGCGACGGAACGCAACGATCTGTTCGCGAAGCACTGGGGTTACCGCGACCTGCGCCTTCGCGTGCTGTTCGCGGTGCGGAACCTGGGGGACGCGAAACCCTCGGCCGTCGCGCAGGCTCTCGGCATCAGCCGACAGCTCGCGGCCTACCACCTCGCGAACCTGGTGGAACTCGGACTCGTCACGCGCGTTGGGCGCCACTATCGCGCGACGTGACTTGGCTGCGCGGCGCCTGCGAAGCGCTAAGGGCCTGCACATCCTTGGCGATGACGCGCATTCCGCACACGAGTTCCGCGAGCTCTTTCGCCCCGCGGTCCGCCGTTCCCACTTCTGCCTGTAGCCTCTCTACCCTCTCGAGACCACGGCGCGTCTCCGCGGCAAGGCGTTCCGTGCGCTCGCGAATCTCATCGAGTCTTCGCTGCGAGAGCGCCTCGCGACGCTCAGCATCGCGCCATTGTCCGAGCAGTCGGAAGAGGCTGAGTCGTACCTCAGCGACCTCGCCTTCGAGGGCCCTGGGCGTCTCCGTGTCCGCCGTACGTTGCTCCTTCAGTGCACCCGGTTCTGCGACTCCGGTGGAGGCGACGTCGGTGCGCTGCGTCGGGCCTTCCTCACCCATCGATTTGATGATATCGCTCTTGCTAATGTGTCCGTGCGCAGTCAGCACGGAAAGCAGATCGAGGAGCTTCGGTTTGAGCGCGAGCGCGAGGATGCGGTCCTCGATGCCGGACTCGCGGGACACGACCGAGAAACCTCTCCCGCGACCCAGGCCTTGGTAGGTTTGGAGCATGATGTCCGTCCCGCGGCCCGCGGGGAACGTCTTGAGGCTTGAGGACTTCCCACAGATGGGACAGACGACGTGGGTGGCCGTGCGGAAGGCATCGTATAGGGTACCGTAAAGGTTGCGCGTTGCCAGATCTCGAGACCTGCCGCGGTCAAGGTCGAGTCCGCCTGCGCCCCTCCTTCCTGGCAGGATTTGCGACCCACGGTGGGCCCGTAGGACGCGGTCCCAAACGAAGGAGTCTGATCCTCAGGCCTCCCGCCCACCGCCGCTGGAACCCTCGGCGTGATCAGTATTCTCGGAACGAGGATACCGAGCCATGCGGAGCGGAATCGGACCGCTTTCTCGAAGTCAAAGACGCTCACGGTGCGCTCGTCAAAATCCGTACCAACCCACGGATATAATCCTCCCTCCATGGGAGTAGGCGGAACAGAGCCGGGGGGGTTTCTATCCAGCCCAATGTCAATGCAGGACACAATCTGAAGCGCACGTTGATCGCCATCGCCTTGCTGATGCTCGCGGCGGTCTTGGTCATCTCGACTGCACAACAGCCTCGCGCGCCCACGCCCGCGTCCTCGATCGTCGTTGTGACGCCTCAGTCGGCAGCGGGTACCGCGGCGACGCTAGACCAGTGTCGCAACGGCGGCGTCGGGGCAACTCCCATGCCGTGCAACCCGACCACAAAGAATCCCCTCGGTTGGGTAAACGGCAATGCCCAGGGCCAGCAGGCACACTGGCGCGAGGGCGACTCCATCTCCTATCGTGTGATTATCACAGGCCTCGCACCGAATTCCCAGGGCAACACGCTCCTGTTCAACTGGAGCACGGTCCACGGGAGCAAGCACGCAATCGACTACATCACGTCCTACGATCGGACGGAAACCACCTCTTCGATTCCCTCTCAGTTCTACGCGAACAAGAACAACCCCTGCTCGGACTTCCTGTCCGGAGCGGACTGCAGGCCCGCCTCGCCCAGGACCGCCTTCCCGATCCCGGATCCGGGATCGTACGGCGTTCTGAACGCCTGCGGCGGCTCTTCCGGGACCTTCAATGGGCAAATCCCCACGGGCGCCAACATGGAGATCAAGGGGTACGGCAGCTTGGGTTTCAGCATCACTGCCGTCCAATACCAATCGGTCCAGGTTCCATCGGGTACAGGCCAATGCTCCACGGGATTCCTCGTGACGTTCACCGCGGGCGCCAACGGCACGGTCATCCTGGCCTGGGGCGGCCACATCGCCAGCCAGGCGGACTGGGGATCCGGTAACTCCGCGAGCTTCATCAGCGGCTCTCCCTATCACATGTTCCTCGACACGCTCAACGGCGCGAGCACGGGAGCTCAGGACCGCGCGCTCGCGACCTCCGCGATCTTCTTCACCCCGACGATCTTCACGAACATCAAGAATGCCGCGAACAACGCGGTGATCGCCAACGGTTCAACGGTCCCCTTGGGCACGAGCGTGTACGACAATGCGACCCTCGTGAACGCCTCGGCCGTCGCGGGCGGCACCGTGTACTACAACTTCTTCACGAACTTCTTCTGCAGCGGGACGCCCGCCACGAACCAATCCGTGACGGTGGTCAACGCGAAGGTGCCCGGCTCTCCCGTCCACGGACCGCTGTCCGCAGGTTCGTACAGTTTCCAGGCATTCTACAGTGGAGATTCGTCCACGAACACCTTCGCCGCCAAAAGCGCCTGCGAGCCGTTCAAGGTCGGCACGAATCCCACGACGACCTACACGCGACTCGTACTCGACGGGTCCGGAGTGATCGGCAACGGCTCCACAGTGGCCTTGGGCTCCTCCGTGCATGACACGGCGTTCGTCATCCCTCAGGTGAACGGCATTCCGATCACGGGGACCGTTACCTATCATTTCTACACGAACGGGTCATGCACCGCGCCCGCAATCAACGAAGTGGTCACGATCTCCGGCGGTAGCGTGCCCGCCTCATCCTCGCACGGGCCTCTCGTTGCGGGAAGCTACAGCTTCAACGCTACGTACAGCGGCGACGCCAATTACGCGAAGTCGGACAGCGCCTGCGAACCCTTCTCCGTAGGGAAAGCGTCCACCACGATCTTCACGAACTTGGTCGCTGGTGAGAACACGCCGCTTGCGAACGGCAGCACGATCGCCCTCGGTTCCACCGTGCACGACACGTCGACGGTCACCGGCCAGGTAGACAGCATCCCGATTACGGGGGCGGTCACGTATTCGTTCTTCACGAACGCCGCCTGCTCCGCTCCGCCCTTCAAGACGTTCGTGGTCAGCATCGGCCAGCCCTCTGACGCCGTCGGCCCGCTCGCGGCGGGCGACTACAGCTTCGACGCCGTGTACTCGGGCGACGGAAACTACACGGGTTCGTCGAGTGCCTGCGAGCCGTTCCACGTGGCCAAGGGACCCACGAAAATCTTCACGAACCTGTTCAACGCTTCGAACGAGCCGCTGGCGAACGGAAGCAAGATCGCCTTGGGTACCTCGGTATACGATACGTCCACGGTGACGGGTCAGGTGAACGGCTTCGCCATCACGGGCAGCGTGACGTACTCGTTCTTCCTCAACGGCACGTGCTCCGCGCCGGCGTTCAGGACGTGGACCTTCGCGGTGGGTCAGCCTTCGGGGACCGTCGGGCCTCTGCCCGCGGGCAGCTACAGCTTTAACGCCTCGTACTCAGGCAACCCGAACTACAACGCATCCTTCAGCAGCTGCGAACCCTTTTCCGTAGGGAAGGGACCCACGACGATTTTCACGAACCTCATTCAAGGCACGAGCACGCCTCTGGCCAACGGCAGCACGATCGCCCTCGGTTCCTCCGTGCACGACACGTCGACCGTGCTCGGCCAGGTGGACAGCATCCCGATCACGGGCACCGTGACGTACTCGTTCTTCACGAACGGCACGTGCTCGGCTCCGGCGTTGGCGACATGGGCCGTTCCGGTCGGCTCGCCCTCCGGGTCGGTCGGACCGCTGGCCGCGGGCTCCTACAGCTTCAATGCCGTGTACTCGGGCGATGGGAACTACACGGGCTCGACCAGCGCCTGCGAACCTTTCGCAGTAGGCCTGGCCTCCACGGCCATCTTCACGAACCTCGTCCTGGGGACGAGCACGCCCATCGCGAACGACAGCACGATTGCCCTGGGCGCCCTCGTGCACGACACATCGACGGTCACGGGCCAAGTTGGGAACTTCCCGATCACGGGGACGGTGACGTATCGGTTCTTCCTGAACGGCACGTGCTCCGCGCCGGCCTTGACGAGCTGGACGGTGCCCGTCGGTGACCCGTCCGGACCGGTGGGGCCGCTCACGGCGGGCGACTATAGCTTCAACGCCTCGTACTCGGGTGATACGAACTACGACCCGTCGTTCAGTGCCTGCGAGCCGTTCCACGTGGCCAAGGGACCCACGACAATCTTCACGAACCTGGTACTAGGTGCGAACACGCCCCTGGCTAATGGCAGCACGATCGCCCTGGGCTCCTCCGTCCACGACACCTCGACCGTGACCGGCCAGGTGGACGGCTTCGCCATCACCGGGACGGTCACGTA
>CAZJIP010000056.1:6369-12143 GCA_964546105.1 uncultured Methanomassiliicoccales archaeon | reverse complement strand
GGCCATGCGCCAGTCCAGCTTCTCCTTGAGGAGGACTGCGGCCGCCAGGGTCGCGATGATCGGATAGGTCCCCGAGATGGGGGCCACGAGGGCCGCAGGACCCAGGTCGTAGGCCACTGTGAGCGCGACCGCGCTGAGCCCGCCCGCGAGGAACACGAACAGGCCGAGGGCCCACCACCGCGAGGACGGCGAATCGACGGACGGCTCGGGCGGGCGTCGCAGGACCGCGTAGCCTGCGGTGACTCCGAGGTACCCCGCCGCGAGAAGCAGGTCCAGGTTGCCCTCACCGAGGGCGTCCACGCTCGCCTTGACCAGGAATCCCCAGATGCCCCAGACGAAGAAGCCCGCGAGGCTCAGGAGGACCGCGGCGCGCCGCGAACCGCTCGGATGGTTCGGCTCGTACGCGAGGACGAGGATGCAGAGCATGATCAGCCCGATGCCGGCCACTTGGAGAAAGCCGAGCGTCTCGCTCAGGAAGACCACGCTCAGTACGACCGTGAGTATGGGGGACGCCGCGGAGATCGTGCCGACGATGCCGACGGTCCCGACCCGCATGCCCTGGTAGAAGAACAGGTAGCCGATGGCGCCGAGGGCCCCGGCGGCCACCGCGGCGACGGCGTACAGCGGGTTGGCCGGGAGCGGGAGGTGAACAAGCAGGAGCCCGAGGAGGGCGAACGCCGCGCCCTCGATCAGCGTGGTGCCCAGGCCCATGGTCCTCGGCCCGAGGCGGTCCGTGCCCGGCTTCGCGGCGAGCGTGCCCAGGCCCCAGATCACGGTGGCCGAGAGGACCCAGGCGAGCCAGTTGAGCGCCATTTCGCGCCCGGAGGAGAACGGGGGTCATGAGGTTTGCCGTGGACCCGCAACGCTCGCCCGGCCGGCCCGAGCACAACAAGGCTCAACTAGACGGGGCGCCTGTGCCGCGAGGATGCCATCCAAGGGATCCCGCACGGTCCGCGTCCGTCCCGAGGAGACGGTCGTCGTCGGCGGGGCGACCGTCACGAATCGCACGGCGAACTCCATCCTCGTGCGCTCGACCGCGCGTGGCCTCGTGGTCGCGGACTGCTGCCTCGAGGAACAGGGGAAGTAGGCTCCCCTCGTTGCGGTGTGCTGCCGAGCCGCGCGGGGCGAGCCACCCCGCTGGGCCGCGTCGTCGGGGTCGCCGATCCCTCACAGGTCCGTGAGCGGGCTCCCGCAGGCCACGCACCACTCCGTGCCGGCCACGACCTTGGCGCCGCATCCGGGACAGCGCCACCGGACGTCTTCCTCTCGGAGCCAAGCGGAGACACCGACCTCGCGGAGCCACCTCGCGTCCCGGCAGATTGCCGCGCGGTAGGGCGCGGCGGCCTGGAAGGCGCGGATTTTGTCGCACGGGTAATCGGTGCACTCCACGCAGAAGACCACCCCGCGTCCGCGGGCGCACTGTTTGATGCTGCAGTCACCGCCGAAGCAGAACGCGGACGGGGTGCGGCATCCGGTGCACAGGAGCCGGTCCGCCGTCGTGTCGAGGGACCGGGCGAGGGCCTCGAGGCGCGGCTGGTCCTGATCCGCCCAGGCGCGGTAGACGGGGCACGCCCCGCAATACGCGCCGCAGATCCCGGCGAGGCTCGCGTCGACTTCCCGATCGTTGAGGGCCAGTTGTGCGGCCATCGAGCGGTTGAATCGGTCGGCGGGGACTTGGAGACTCCCTAAAGACAGTCCTTACATCGCGAAAGCCCAATCGCGGCCTCGCCGTTCCGCCCACTTGGCGGGGCGGCACAAAGGCTATGCCCAGACGCTCGCATGTCACGCGACGGGATTCGAGCATGGCCATCAACGCGGTGTGGCATCGGGCCCATCCGATGCCCAAGAATCCGACGATGGACGACCGGATCCGCTGGCACAAGGAGCACGCGCAGAACTGCGGATGCCGTCCGATCCCGGACGGCGTGCGGAAGGAGATCCAGCGGCGGACAAAGGGCAACCGCTGAAGGCGGCCCCGCTGTGGTCCGTCCGTATAGTGCTTGCGAAAGATTCACACGCGCTCGCGTGCCTGACGGTTTGTGATCGAGCTCTTCGTTCGGAGCCGGCGGATCGTCCTGGATCGAGACGCGGAAACGTTGGCTCATTCCTGCGCCGGCGCGGGAGCCCAGATGCAGGCTGCAGCCTCCGCGCGTTCGATCGCACTGCTCCCGGACCTCGATCGTCTCGCTCTCGATCGGGTGCAATCCCTCGCAGAGACCCTCCACGAAGACCTCGTCGTCTGGGACCTCGCGACTCGTCGGGGACGCAAGGAGGCGCACCATCGGGGGATCCACGACACCCCTTGCGTCGTGTACCGCTCGGGACGCCCGGAGAGTCTCGAGGCCTTCCAGGCCCATGTGGGCGTCCTCCCTCAGGGGACGATGCACCGTGCGTCGTGATGGATGCGTGACCTAGGGGCCTGCCTTCGGCCGCATCCGTTCGGGCATCTCGACCGCGAGGATTTCGCCCTTCACAGTGACCTGTCCGCCCGCGATGATCCTCGCCTCGACGGTCACCTTCCTTCCCCGGATCGATGTCGCCCGACCGCGGACCTCGAGCTCGATCCCCAGGGGTGTGGGCTTGAGATAGTCGACCTTGAGAGAGGCCGTCACGAAGCGATGGGGCGGAGGCGTGCCGGGCTCACGCCCCTCGGCGCGGTACGCCGCGGCGGCCGCGGTACCCGTGCCGTGGCAGTCTAGAAGCGAGGCCAGGAGGCCTCCGTTCACGTATCCGGGGATCGCGATGTGCCACGCCTGCGGCGTATACCGCGTGACCGTCTCGTCCCCGTCCCACGAGGTCCGCAGGTGGAGTCCGTGCTCGTTGAGCCGCCCGCAGCCATAGCAGTGCGCGAGTTCGTCCGGGTAGGAGTCTTGGATGGCCTTCATGGGAACGCCACGACCCGATAGGGCGTCGCCCGTTTAGGCATTCGTCCAGGGCTTCCACGGGGCCCCCGTTCCTCCTGAGATGCTCGCGCCGCTAGGCTCATATCCATCCTAGGCACTGGATACGGCGGAGGTGGGTGTACGAAGCCCTTGGTGCTGACCTCGTTCGGAGTCGAGAAGGCGAGCGACATCCCACCCCTGGATGAAGATTGGTGGGCTCGCCGAGAACGGGTGAGGGACGTTTTGGCCGCGTGGAAGCACCTCCAAGAGGAGACGAATCTCCTCGAGGAGGAGGAACCCGCCGGTCCGCCCTCGAACCCGTCGCAGGACCTCGTCATGCTCCTGCTCCGGATGGAGGAGCGAATGGCCCGCGTGGAGGAGAAGCTCGATCGCGTGCTCGCCGCGAAGACCTGATCCGGGCACTGTCCGCGCAGTGCGCCGCACGGATCGTCAAGATCCCCTGAGGTCTGTCCCTCGCGGGCCGATTCCGGCTTCTCGCCGGTGAGGCACGCGCAATCCAGGCTCCGGAAGGGCTTTGGGCACGGGAGTCGCTAGTGGGGGTGGTCATCGTGAGAGCGCTCGTGGGGACGAAGGAGTGCGGATATCCGACTCGGCCAGGATCCGGGGGTCGAGGGGCCCGCACCGGGTTGGAACTCCCGGACCGGTGAGATGGGCCGCCCAGGGATGCGAAGCTGTCGCCTCTGCTCTACCGCATCGCCTACCATCGCGGGCGCCCTCGGTGCCTGCGGTCCCTGCCTGCGTCTTCCGACCGAGGGCGCTCGGTCCCTCGTGGACTCGGCCCACACCCGTTCCCGTTCGGCGTTTGGCCTCCCCGTCGCGCCGCCACGCGATTCGCGCGGGGTCCGATGCTCCCTTTGCGGCAACGAGTGCATCATCGGGGAGGGGGAGCGGGGCTTCTGCGGTCTCCGGACCGTGCGCGGGGGCCGGCTGGTCCACCTCGCGGGGACTCCGGATCGCGGACTGCTGCACTGGTACTGCGACCCCCTGCCGACGAACTGCGTCGCCGACTGGGTGTGTGAGAGCGGACGGCATCGAGGCTGCCATAACCTGGCGGTCTTCTACACGAGTTGCACCGCGGACTGCCTATTCTGCCAGAACTGGAGCTTCCGTCTTTCCTCGCCGACCGAAGATCCGACCATGGCCGCACGCGACCTCGCCGCGGTCGCCAACCCGCGGACGTTCTGCGTCTGCTTCTTCGGCGGCGATCCGTCCTCCCAGATGCCCCACGCCCTCGCGACCTCGAAGGAGCTCGCGGAGAAGGGAGTCCGCATCTGCTGGGAAACGAACGGCCTGATGCATCCCAACTTTCTGGACCTCGCGGTCCGCTACTCCTTCGAGACGGGCGGGCTGATCAAGTTCGATCTGAAGGCCTTCGACGAAGGCCTCCACCGGGCCCTGACGGGCGTCTCCAACCGGCGGACCCTGGAGAACTTCGCAAGGGCCGCACGGAGGTTCCCGGAACGACCCGACCTCCCCCTCGTCGTGGCCAGCACCCTCCTCGTCCCGGGCTACGTGGAGGCGGACGAGGTGGGCCGGATCGCGCGGCTCATCGCCGATATCGATCCCCGGATCCCCTACGCCCTTCTCGCGTTCGCGCCGAACTTCTACTTCGACGACCTGCCGTGCACCTCCGTCCGCCACGCCCAGGAGGCGGAGGCCGCAGCCCGCGCGGCAGGACTGGTCAACGTGCACGTGGGGAATCGCTCCCTCCTGGGACGGGGGTGGGAGTAGGCTGGAGGGCGCCTTCGTGCGAGAATCCCTCCTGCAGGAACCCATGCCCGCGGGGATCCGGTGCAACGTGTGCGAGCGACGCTGCACGGTCGTACCCCGCGGCTTCGGATGGTGCCGGACCCGGCGGATCCGCGACGGGAAGCTCGTCACCCTGGTGTATGGCTCGGTGGCCTCCCTCGCCGCGAACCCCATCGAGAAGAAACCGTTCTTCCACTTCCATCCCGGGACCTCGGCCCTCACCGCGGGGAGCTGGTCCTGCAACTTCGCCTGCCCCTGGTGCCAGAACTGGTCCATCAGCAAGGTGCCGCCGCCGGCCACGGGCGACTACATCAGCCCTGCGGGCTTCGTGGATCTGACGGAGGACTACGGCTGCCAAGGGACCTCCATCTCCTTTAACGAGCCGACGCTTTCCCTCGAGTGGTCCCTGGACGTGTTCCGCCTCGCGCGAGATCGCGGGCTGTACAACACGTTCGTGACGAACGGCTACATGACCCCCGAGGCCCTGGACCTGCTCGCCGACGCGGGCCTCGATGCGATGAACGTGGACATCAAAGGGGACGCCCTCGCGTGCCGGCGGTTCTGCGGGGGAATTGATGTGGAGAAGGTCTGGGGTCTCTGCCGGAGGGCGCGGTCCCAGGGCGTGCACGTCGAGGTCACCACCTTGGTGGTCCCCACGGTCAACGATTCGGAGGCCACCCTGCGCGGAATCGCCGAGCGGATGGCGGATGAGTTGGGAACCGACGTGCCCTGGCACATCTCTCGCTATTTCCCGGCCTACCGGTTCTTCGAGCCACCGACCCCGGTTCGGACCCTGGAGCGTGCGTGGGACCTCGGGAGGGAAGCCGGACTGGAGTTCGTCTACCTGGGCAACGTGCCTGGCCATGCGCACGAGAACACGTACTGCCCGGGGTGCGACCGCCTCCTCGTCCGGAGGTCGGGCTTCGACGTGTTGGACTTCACGATCCGCGACGGCAAGTGTCCTGGATGCGGGCGAGCCATCCCGGGCGTCTGGGGATGAGGACTCGGAGACGGGTTCCCGCGCTCTCCCGGGGCATTGTGTATAGAGAGGACGAACGCAACTTTGATTGAGCCGGTCTCCGCTTGCGGAGTCGTTTCTAGGACGGAACAACGAGCGGCGCG
>CAZJIP010000056.1:0-6269 GCA_964546105.1 uncultured Methanomassiliicoccales archaeon | reverse complement strand
TACGCGGACGAGCGGGCCGGGAGCGCCGCGAGGGACATTCAGCTGCACCTGCTGAAGATGGGATTCAAGGCGGTCCGGCCCCCCGCGTCGGCCATCGTCCTGGGAGGCGAGGGCCCCCTGGAGGCCGGCGCAGAAGAGGCCTTCCGGAAGATCGGGGCGGAACTGGCGAAGCAGTTCCTCTGACCTACCATCGCGCCGCGCCGGACTCATTCCCGTTGCTCGTCGGCGGTCGCCTCGCTGGCCGTCGCCGCCGCGGGCTTCGCGGCGAGGAGCCGCGTGACGAGCTCCTTGAAGTCCACCTCGGCGTAGGCGCGCCAGCCCGGCTGGAGGAAACCGTCCACGTCCTCCTGGAGGTAGCCGCTCCGCTCGAACGTGTCCACCAGGGTCTCTGTGCGCCAGCGGCCCAGCTTGTCCGCGAGGAGATCTTCCACGTCCTCTCGCGGGGCTTTGCCCTGCTTCGTCAGGACGAGGGCGAGGGCAGCGGCGAGGCCCGCCAGGGTGTCGATCTTCCAACCGCTCAGCCGCGCGTCCGCGGGGGTCATCGTGCCCTTGAGGACCGCAAGGTAGCGCTTCCCGGATTCCTCCTCGCCGAACACGCCCGGGGTGGAGATCCCGCGGACCTCCAGGTCGAGGTCCTTGAGGACCTCGTTGAGCTGCTCGATTACCGCGGGATAGCTCGGTCCGAGGCGGTTCTTCAGCTCATAGTCTCGGGCGCCAGGACGCCGGCCGCGGCGGAAGAGGATGAGATGGGCCGCCCGCTTGATCCTCTCCGGCGGCACGGCTTCGGTCATGGTCCGCCCCCGACCACGGTGACCGCGCTCCGACAACCCCTCCGTTCGACGCGCTCCGGGTTCGCCCGCAGCTCCGTGCGCCCGTCCGCGACGACGAGCTCCGCGTAGCCATAGGACACGAGGAAGGCGGCGCCGTAGGCGCGCTGCACGGGATCGCCGCGGTTCACGAACTCCCGGTAGTCCGCGGACCCTGCGGCCTTCAGCTCGTCCCACAGGTCCCCGAGGAACCCGAGGAAGCCTTCCCGCCGCAGGACGCCCAGAGCCGCGAGATCCTCCTCCGTCATGCTCCGGGCCTCGGGCGGCCGCCCCTTGGGCTCCCGAGTCCGGCGCTCGCTCCAGGGGAGGAGGGCGTCGAAGTACCGCTTCGCGATCTCGAGGCCGCGCTCGGTGACCTGCTCGAGCTGGGCCACCGGATGCCAGCTCGCGAGGAGGGCCTCCGTGAGCGCCTCTTGGGTGAGGTGCGGGAGCTTCGAGGCCAGGAACTGGGGGTCCGCGAGGAAGAGGCCCGCCTCGTAGCGGAGGCGCGCCTCCTGGATCTGGATGACGCGGGCAAGGCCGTTGAGGACCGCGGCGTCGAGACGGAGGTCTCCAACCTCCTGCCATGCGGGGAAGTACTCCGCGGCCTTCGCGGTGCTCGCCCCGACGTCGACGTCGAAGGGACCTTTGCGGCGTTCCTCGACCGCGCGGCACGCGCTCAGGAGGTCCCGCATCTCCGCGCGGGCCTTCGACAGGGGGATGGCCATCAGGTCAGCCTCCCGATGGCCGCGGCCCCCGCCACGTTCTGCACGACGATCACGGTCACGCCCTTGGGCGGGCTCACGGCCCCCGGCGTGATCGCGACGTACTGGGTGTCCCCGAGGCTCGCGGTCGAGGCGACGATCATCTTGGAGACGAGCTCGCGGTTGTGCGGATCGAGGTGCACGTCGAACTCGTCGATGGCCCGGAAGGGCGAAGCGATCCGCCGCTGGAGGGCGAGGAGGAACGCGGTCATCGCGACGCTACGCTCGCCGCCGCTCTGGGTGAAGCTCTCCAAGGGCACCGGATCCTGTCCGCGGAAGCCCGCGAGGATCTCGAGGCCGCTCTTCTCAATGCTCGACGGCAGGGTGAGGCGGATGCGGCCCCGCCCCTCCGCCTCACGGAGCAGGGCGGCGAAGTCCGTGCTCACCTCCGCCAAGAGCTGCTCGATCACGTCCCGCCACTTGTCCGCGCGCTTCGCGAGCTCCGCCTCCAGGCCCTTCCGGTGTTCCGCGAGGGCCTCGGCGCGCGTTCGGACGGCCTCGAAGGACTCGAGGTGCTGGCCGTACATCCGCTCGACCTCGTCCGTGAGGTGGGCCAGGGGCGCCAGCTCCTCCGTCACCGCGGTGGCCTCGGCGTGGATCTCGCCGATCTTCCGCGGCGTGACCCGCGGCCCGAGCTTCTCCGCTTCTGCGGTGAGGGCTTGCAGCTCCTGGAGTTCGGACTGAAGCTGGCCCTCGATGCGGTGGATCTCCTCGCCGACCATCTTCGCTCGGAAGCGGAGGACCCGTCCGTCCACGCGGCCGTCGACGAGACCGGAGAGGCCCGAGTCCAGGGCGCGCTCGACATCGGCGAGTCGCCGCTCCAGATCCTCGAGGGTGGCCTTCGCGGGCTCCGCTTCGGCGGCGGCCCGTTGCCGGATGTCCCGAATCGCCTGCGGCAGCGGTCCACCCAAGGCCCGCTCCCACTCGTCCGCCCATCCGAGGACCGCCGAGGTGGACGCATCCTTGCGCGCCGCGGCGAGGCGCTCCGTCTCCAGATGCTCCCGCTCCCGCCTGAGGGCGGACCAGGTGGCATCCGCCGACTCGGTCCGACGGTCCGCCTCGGCCACGTCCCGCTCCAGGGAGGCGAGCTCATCCCTCGTCGCGTCGAGTCGCGAGCGCAGGCGGGCCACGGCCCCCTCGGACTGGGCCACCCGGGTCCACGCGAGTTCCGCGTCGAGCTCCCGGAGGCGGCCCTCGAGGGCTTTCTTCCGCTGGTACCGTTCGAACTCCCGCCGCCAGAACTCGTAGGACTGCTCCGTGCTCGCGAGGACGGCCCGCAACGTCTTCTCCTCCTGGCCCGTCTCCCTCAAGCGCGCGAGGGCCTCGAGGACATCGTCCCGGTAGCCTTGGAGGCCCACGGCCTCCTCGAGCATCCGCAGCTTCTCCGACGGCGGCACGGAGGCGAAGCGGTGGACCATGAGCTGGTGCATGATGATGAGCATGTTGTCCGCGTAGATTCCGAGGCGGGCGAACGCCTCCTGGACCTCCGCCTTCGTCACGGGCTGTCCCTGGACGAGGTAGTAGTACGAGCCGTTGGAGCGCAGGACCCGCGTGACCGAGACGCGGTCCTCCCGCCGGTGGGGGAAGAGCTTGCGGTCCCCGCCGATCGCGTTGTCCAGGATCAGGGAGACGCGGGCCTCGGGCTTCCCGCGACGGACGAGGTCCGCGAGGCGGCGGGAGCGCTCCGTGTGGGCCTGGCCCAGGACGAGGCTCAGGCCGAGCAGGATGGAGGACTTCCCGGAGCCGTTCGGGCCGCATATCAGGTTGAGTCCGCGGCTCAGGGGTACGAGGGCCTCCTCGTAGGACATGAAGTCCCTCAGTTCCACGCCGCGGATCATGCGTCCTTCGCCTCGCCCACGCGGGACAGGAAGGTCCGCGCAAACTTGTGCTCCTCCATCGCCGCGGCGTAGCCGTCCTCGCCGATTCGCTTGCGCGCCGCGGCAAGCTCCGCGTCCATGGAAAGGTGGTCGTGGACCTTGGACAGGTCGAGGACCTTCTTGTCCTCCGGCTCGAAGAAGTCGTTAAGGTCCTTGCCCTTGCACACGACGCAGCGACAGGCGAGGCGTGCCCCGTACTCCTTCTCCTGGTCCTTCCAACGGAAGACGCCCCAGCCCCGTGGGTCGAAGACGTTGATCTTGTCCTTCTTCACGGGTGCGGGCGGCGGTGGGCGGAACCAGCGGGAGAACGTGTCCACGCCGAAGTACGGGAGGACCATGCCCTCCGACGTGGGCAGGCGTCCTCCGAAGGAGACCTTGGGCGGGACCTGGAAGGCGTGGACCCAGAGGTCCTCGTGCTTCTCCTTGAGGCCTTCCACCGCGCGGAGGGTGTGGTAGGGGAAGGTGCCCTGGAGGTCCAGGCCGATCGCGTCCGCGCCGCGCTTCGCGAGGGCGGCGAGGAGGGTGTCCGCATCTTCCCTCTTCTCCTGGGCGGGGGCGATCGGCATGAGGGGTACATCGAGGCGGCGCTTCTTCGCCCAGCTCCGCGCGAAGTCGAAGGCCGTGAGGACGTCCTCCGCGGACGGGGTCGCGCCGTAGGGCACGGTGACGACGTCGAAGTTCAGGAGCTGCTGGAGGTCTAGGAGGGCCCGGAGGGGCTCCGCGTCCTCGAACTCGGTCCCCTGGAACGCGACCTGGAAGATCCTCGCGGCCCCAGGCACCATCCGCGCGGCTGCGCCCGTGGTCTGGGCGAAGGCCTGCCACGCCTTCTCGTCGGAGGTCGCGGCCTTCAGGGTCTCGGGCCAGAACAGCTTGCCAACGACGAGGGCCGCCGCCTCGACGGCGTCCCCGAGCTTCGAGGCCTTAGCGGACCGCAGCTCGCTCGAGGTCACGATCCGGCCGGGAAGGTCGACGCGCCGCCGGCCAATCTCCAAGCTTCCCGCGCGGGCGCCCGAGCCCTCGTCTGCGGCGGAGGGCCGCAGGGTGACGATGCTCTCTCCCCCGTGGCCAAGGAGGGTGCCCGGACCATAAAGGTTTGCGGGAGGCGAGCGAACGTTCGGAGTCCGGCCGGCTGGTACCCCACGGATCGCGGTCGCGGGGGCAGCATGCGCCGCGGACTGCAGCAAGGATTACGGTCTGTCCCACGAAGGGGGCCGTGAAGGCGGGGTCCGCGCGGGCCAACGTCGAGCCCGGAAATCATGGGGAAATCCTTCCTAGCGGCCCGGGAGGGCTTGGACGGGTGCTGCGCGCGGGGCGTGCGGCTTCGCGGCCTGCCCGGAACCGTGGGCCTGCGCCTGCCGCTGCCCCTCGTGATCTCCGTCGTGCGGAGGGCATACCGGAACCCGCTCTTCGAGCCGATGATCGACGGCCACTTGGCCCACGCCCACGACGAGCTGCGGAAGGCGTACGAGGACGTGGTCGAGACGGGGTCGCGGCTGGGCGTGGCCATGTCGACCTTGCTCTCCTCCCGCCCGCACATCGAGCGACCGTGACGTCTCGCGCGACTGCGAAGGGTATGGGAACCCATAGGTTTCGCCCCCGCGAAGGACCAAAGTATCTTGTGCGGCATCCGGTCGAGAGACTGCGAGGGAGCGTGCTTCCGTGGCGAAAGGGCGCGGGGTTTCGAAAGGGAAGGGGCGGACTTGGATCGGGTCAATCGTGATCGACTGCACAGACTTCGATCGGATGCTCAGGTTCTGGTCCGAGGCCCTCCACTACGTGCCGCGGGATCCTCCGAAGGGAGGCTGGGTCGTGCTCAGGGATCCGAAGGGGAAGGGACCGAACGTCAGCCTGAACCGGACCAACGAGGGCCCGCTGAAGGACTACCGCCTGCACCTGGACCTATACGTCACGGACCCTCTCGGAGAGCTGGACCGTTTCCTGAGGCTCGGGGCGACCCTCGTGCAGCCCGCCGAGAAGGGCAAGGACTACGTCACCCTGGCGGACCCCGACGGCAACCTCTTCGACCTCGTCGACGTGAGTTGGCCGCCCGGGACGACGGAGTGGACGTACGGGCAGGGCGCGTGAGCCTCGTCAGGCCGCATCCGGCTCCGCAGCGGGACGCGGCACGTGGGCCCCGGCGACGATGAGGGCCGAGCCGATCATCCCGAGGAAGAAGCCGAACGCCATGGCGAACGACGCGCCGTCGCTCTGGCTGCCGAACGTGAAAGCGGCGCCCGCGAGGAAGGCGAAGACCATCCCGAGCGCGGCAATCGCCGCGAGGGCGGTCTGGCGCCGATTGTGGGTCCTCGCCGCGACGACGGTCAGCCGCGCGGCGGTGCCGATGACCACGATCCCCACGATGATGTGGAGGATGAGGACGATGAGGCCGCCGAGGTCCAGGGCCCCCAGGTCCCCTCCCGCGGTGATGGTCACGTACAGGTTCAGGTACGTCCCCAAGAGGAACTGGACCGAGAGGAGGGCCATGAGGACGGCCGCCAGGAAGGGTGCCGTGACCTCGCGCCGTCCGCGTCGCCGCGGGCCTGCCGCCGAGGGCATCCATGCGGGGGCGCTCATGGACCCGATCTCCCAGCCGGCTCGCTGTCCAGAGTATTCTGCATGAGGTACTCGTCCAGGTCCCGCCGCATCCGGTCGAACTGCTCTCTCGTGATTTCGCCGCGGGCGTACCGCTCGCGGAGGATCGCGCGACTGTCATCATGGTCCCCGGGGCCATAGCCGTAGCTCCAGGGACCCGCGCCCCACCGAAGGACGCCGAAGAGGAACAGGAACCCGAAGAAGATCCAGATCCCAACGAACGGGAACCA
>CAZJIP010000055.1:0-12163 GCA_964546105.1 uncultured Methanomassiliicoccales archaeon | reverse complement strand
GGACGCGGATCCCCGCGGTGGACGTGATCTCCAAGCAGGACATGTGCCTCCAGCCGAACCGACCCGGCTACGGCCGGGCGTTCCACGAGTTCTGCGAGCTCAAGGTCCGCACGCGGGCCTGCAGCTTCTACAACCGCGACGACTCCGTCGTCGTTGCGGCGGTCCTCCAGCGCGCGCTCCATGTTCAGGAGCTGATCCGCGCAAGCTCCGCATGCCACCTCTGCCCGCACAAGGTCGCCATGGACGCGGCCGAGCTGGCCAAGGTCGTCGTCTGCGACTACAACTACGTCTTCAGCGACATCCTCCCCTGGACCCTGGAGCGGCTTGGCAAGGGCCTCGAGGACCTCATCCTCGTGGTCGACGAGGCCCACAACCTGCCCGACCGCATCCGCGCGCACCTGGGCGGCGACCTCTCCCTGACGGACGTCCTGCGCGCCGTGCGCGAGGCGCGGGACCTGGAGCCCGAGGCGGCGCATCAGCTCTTGGGGGTCGCCAAGTCCCTGGAGCGCTTCCTCTTCGCGCTCCCCGCGGAGCGCGTGGCGAAGAAGGAGGAGTTTATCGACGTGGTCGAGGCGGGGCTGCGGCACGGTCTCGGCCACCGCGTGACGTACACGGACCTCGTCGAGATGGTCTCCCACGCCGCGGAGGAGGGCGTGCGCCGCGGCCTCTCCACGTCCCTCCCCCAGCTCGAGGAGTTCCTGCGGCGGTGGCGAGACCAGGATGAGGGCATCCTGCGCCTCGTCACCCCGGGCAACGAGGGCAAGTTCGCCTTCCGGCTCATGGACCCCAGCGTGCTGAGCAAGCCCGTGTTCGACCGCGTGCACGCGAGCGTCCTGATGTCCGGCACCCTGTACCCCGCGGAGATGTACGCGGACCTCCTGGGGATCGGGCCCGAGCGCCGGTGGATCCGCGCGTACGGCTCGCCGTTCCCGAGGGAGAACCGCCTGGTCCTCGTCCACCCCGCGGCCACCACGCTGTATGCGAAACGGTCCGAAGAGATGCACGACCTGATCGCGCGCGAGGTCGTCGCGATCGCCGCGGGCATCCCGGGGAACGTGGCGGTCTTCTTCCCCTCGTACGACCTGCTCCGCGAGGCGGAGGACCGAATCCGTCCGGCCGGCCTCCCGAAGAGGATCCTCGTGGAGAAGCCGACCTGGGACAAGGCGAAACGGGACGGAGCGCTTGAGGCCCTGCGTCTCGCACGGGAAGACCATGGGGCCGTGCTCCTCGGCGTCCAGGGCGGCTCCCTGAGCGAGGGCGTGGACTACGAGGGGAACGTCCTCCAGGCCGTGGTCATCGTCGGCCTGCCACTGAGTCCGCCGAACCTGGAGGTCGAGTCCCTGAAGGACTACTACATCCGCAAGTTTGGCCCGTCCAAGGGCTACGACTACGCGTACGTGTTTCCGGCCATGAACAAGGTCCTCCAGGCCGCGGGCCGGCCGATTCGCAGCGAGACGGATCGCGCGGCCATCGTGCTCCTGGAGGCGCGGCTTCTTGCGCCGCGGTACCAGCGGTGCCTGCCGCCGGACTTCGCGCCCCGGGCGAACCCCGCGCCGGCGCGCGAGGTCCACCGATTCCTCGTGGCGTCGCGGACGCCTTAGCCCAAGGGAGAGGCCACGGTGAAATTGTATGCGGGCGAAAGGACCGTGTTTCCCGTATCGTCCTGAGCCGCGATGCGGTAGACCCACGTGGCGCCGACGGCGGTCATCCCGCTGGGGGTCCCCCCGAACGTGCCGAACAGGGGCGTGTAGTAATCTCCGGAGGCCGTGGGGAACATCGCGGTCATGCCGGAGCCGCCTCCGGATGCGGAGAAGCCCGTATATGCAAAAGTCACGGACGTCAGATTCGCCGCGCCGGTCACGTTGACGATGACCTCGGGCATGTCGAGAGACGTGGGCTGCGGCGGATCGAGGATGACCGAGTTGATCCGGAGCCCGGACGGACCGCCCTGGAGTACCTGGCCCACCTCGACGGTCACACCCGCGTAGCGCCGTGTCGCTCCGTCGGAAGCCACCACGACGACCCAGACCGCGGTCCCGTTCGGGAAGGGCCCGACGGTCCCCGAGTAGGCGTCCCCGCCCCTTGCGTACAGACCCGCCCCTCCACCCGAGCCGTAGGCGAAGAACGACGTGTACTCCGCGGACACGCCCAAGGGACGCAGGAAGGTGCCGCCCTCGATGCGAGCCGTGACCGTCATGGGCTGGCCCGGCACACCAGGATCGGGCGACACGCGGACGTCGAGGATCCTCAGAGGTGGCCCGGGCTGGGACGCCAGGTAGGCCAGGACGCTCCCCACGATGGCCACGGCGACCGCGATGCCGATCCCCAGCAGCCGGCGCCGGTGCGGGGGTGCCTCCCCCGGGGCCTCGGGGTGCACCTCGTTCCTCACAGGTTCACCTCGTACGTGAGCAAGGGCGTCGATGCGGTGTTCCAGCCCGCGTCCCGCGCCACGACCTTGTACCAGATGACGATGTGCGCGTGCTGCCCCGTGAGGTAGCCGTACGGGAATAGCGGTTCGCTCACGGTATAGTGCGGTCCCGGTCCCGTGAGGTTGACGGCCGCGATGCCGATCCCTCCGCTGCCCGAGCCTTGGTCCCCCGAGTACGTGTAGTAGCCCGAGTAGAGGACCTCCACCGTGTCGAGGGGGAGGGTCGAGTTGATCCAGGCGCCAAACGCCACGTACCCGAAGGAGTCGAGGTGGGCGGTCGGCGCCTCCACGGAGAGGAGGCTGCCTCCGGCATGGACCGCACCGACCTGCAGGACGTACGCGGGCGACGAGGTGAACGCGGTGCCCGGGCCGGCGGACTGGGACGCGACCAGAATCAGGGTGATCTCCGTGCCGTTCGGGAATGAGCCGAGCCGTGCCCCGTAGAGGTTGCCCGAAACTTGGGCCATCGTCTTCGCGCCGTACACGGAGGCGTTGTAGTACGCCCAGACCGTGACCCCGAAGTTCTGCAGGGTTCCGCCGAACGGCTGGAGTCCCGTGAGGTTCGCGAAGAGGTCGATGTTCTGCCCGCCTACGGGATGGGACGGATTCCAGTACACGCCCTGGATGGAGAAGCTCGGCTGAGAGACAGAGACGAAGTCCACCCCGATTGCGAGGCCAATGCCCGCGATGAGGATCGCTGCCGCGACGCCGATGGCCGCCCATTCTCCGGCCCCCCGCTTCATTGGAGGAAGCCGCAGGTCCTCCCGACGCCGAGCCGGCTCCGAGCCGAGCAGGGTCTGCACGGCTGCGGTCTCCCGCCCGTCCACGTAGGCGAGCAGGGAGCCCGTGAGGGCGTCCGCGACGCCGGCGCAGAGCACGTGATGGGCCACGGGCCGCTTGATCCGCGCATAGTCCTCCGGCGAGATGTGGACCTGCACGTCCCCGGTCCAGTCCACCCGGACCCACGTGAGCCGGTCGGGCTGCCGCCAGAGGCGGTACACGTGGGCGAAGGCCGTGATCAGGCGGAACCCGCCGACCCCCGTGTACGTGATCGGGTAGAGGGTGATGCCCGACGCGTCCGTCCGGTGGGACAGGAGGAAGCCCGCCCGCTGGAACCGGGCCGCGTACTCGTCCGCGCGGTCGCGGACCGCGCCCCCGGGGAGCCCCTCGTACCGGGTCTCGTACACCCGGGTCGAGTAGCCATCCGTGAGGAGGCCGATCCGCTCCCCAGAGCGCACGACCACGTTCCGGTACAGGTCCACGTCGTTCGCATGGAACGGCCGGTGGTAGTAGCCGTAGAGGGCCATCGAGGCGCCCACCGCGAGGGAGACGAACTCTAGGAACACCAAGCCCACGCCCACGGGGCTGAACATCCCGTAGAGGTTGGACGAGGCGAACGTGATCAGGCCCCAGGAGATCGGCACGAGGACGAGGAGCGAACCTAGGAACTGGAGTAGATGCCCCTCGTTCCGCGTGCGCCGCCACAGCTGGAACTCGAGGACGCAGTAGACCCCGATCCAGAAATAGACGAGGTAGGTGACGAATTCGTAGACGAGGAACAGGACGATGAAGAAGGAGAGGGCCTGGCCCTGCGAGGTCATGAGCCAATAGAAGGCCAGGGTCACGAGCGCATATCCGCCGAGCAGGATGAGCAGAAACCAGCCCACGGGACCCAACCGGGACCTGCGCCGCGGGCGCACCTGACGTTCCGATTCCGACACGAGCATCCCTCCGTTGTTCCCTCACCGAGCCACGTCGACCACGCCCATGCTCTCCATCTCCGTGACGAACGCGAGGATTCGCGAGACCTGGAGCGGGTTGTCGATGCCCCCGCGGCGACAGACCTCGGCCACGGACTTCGCGGGCTCCGAGGCGAAGGGGAGGTGCCAGAGGAATGCGCCCTCGGCCTCCGCGAGCTCCAGGGTCCGCGCCTCCGTCCTGCGGCGGAGGACCTTAAGGAACAGGATGCGCCGGACGCGGCGCGCGCGGTCGTCGCTCTCGAGGACCACCTTGCGGTTGGGGTGCTCCTTGACGAGAATCCGCTCGGCCTGCCGCCACGCGTCGCGGGACGTGGCCTTGGCTTGGGCATCGAAGTCCAGGACGATCTCGATCCGCGGGTTCGCCAGCCGATACTCCGTTACTTCCGTGCCTGTGCGGGACCGTTTCTCTAGGAGGCCCAGAGTCTCCAGCTCCGCGAGCTTTCGCATGGCCGTGGCGATATGGATGCCCATTTCGCGGGCGAGCTCGCTGGCGCTGGACCAGCCGCGTGCGTGCAGCTCCTGGAGCAGCTCGATGGAGTACTCGCGCGCCAAGGCCTCGATGAGGCCGCGCGGTGCGACCCCTTTGGAGTGCTCGGAGTTGGGTTGTGGTTCGGACAAGTTGCTGAATCGATTACATATCATAGTACTTAACGATTTCTCATACTCTCTCATGGCGACCATATTCCTTTCGCGAGGCCTCTCTGGGACGCGTGAACCTTTTTCTCCGCGGCCCGCATGGCCGCGGTCGTGTGGCTCAAGCGCGGGGCCGAGGCCGAACTCCGGAAGGTGGAGTTCCTCGGCCGCTCCGCGGTGGAGAAGCACCGCGTCCCCAAGGCGTACCGCCTGGGTCGGCTCGATGAGGAGCTCCGGCGCGCGCGGATCCGCATGGAGACGCGGCTCATGGCCGAGGCCCGTGCGGCCGGCGTGAGCGTCCCTGTGATCTACGACGTGGACCTCGCGGACAACAAGATCGTCATGGAGTTCATCGACGGACCGACCCTGAAGGAGGTCCTCGATCGCGGCGGTCCTCCCGCCCGGGAGGCTGCGAGGGAGATCGGCCGCATCGCCGGCCGTCTGCACCGCGCCGGGATCATCCATGGCGACCTGACCACGTCGAACATGATCCTCCGGGACGGGCGCCTCGTCCTGATCGACTTCAGCCTCGGGGGCAAGGGGGACACCGCGGAGGAGCGGGGCGTGGACATGCACCTGGTCCGGGAGGCGCTCACGAGCGCGCACAAGAACGCGACGGCCTACTACCGCGAGGTCCTCGCGGGCTATCGGGAGATCCTCAGCGCCGCGGCGAAGGAGAGCATCGCGAAGGTCAAGGAGATCGAGGGACGGGGGCGGTATACGTGACGATCCAGTTCATCACGACGAACGCGGGGAAGTTCGCGGAGGTCTCCGAGAAGCTCGCCCAGGCGAACGTCAAGTTGGTCCACCTAGACCGCAGCTATCCGGAGATCCAGACGGACCGCCTCGAGAAGGTCCTCAAGTACGCGGCCACGGGTCTCGACGACGAGGTGAAGGGCGACTACCTGATCGACGACTCCGGGCTGTTCATCGAGGCCCTCGGCGGCTTCCCGGGCGTCTACTCCGCCTACGTGCACCGGCGGATCGGGAACGCGGGCATCCTCAAGCTCATGACCGGGGAGAAGTACCGCGCCGCGACCTTCCAGACCGTCTTCCTTCTGCGGCAGGGCGACGAGCACGAGGTCTTCCACGGGGACTGCGTGGGAACCATCACGGAGACGGAGCGCGGAAGGAACGGCTTCGGGTACGACCCGATCTTCCAGCCCCAGGGCGGGACGCGCACGTTCGGGGAGATGAGCCTGAAGGAGAAGAACGCGATCTCCCACCGCGCCCGCGCGGTCGAGGCGCTCCTGGCCCACCTGACTGCCGTGAAGGAACTTTGATACTCGCGGCCTCCATAGCCTCGGCCCATGGCCCGGGAGCGCGTGGTGATCACGGGGGGCGCCGGATTCATTGGCAGCCATCTCGCCGACGAGCTCGTCGCGGAGTCCGACATCCGGCTCGTGGACAGCTTCGCCGCGGGCTCTCCGCGAAATATCGCGGACGCGGTCCGGGCAGGTGCCACCCTCGTGCGCCGCGACCTGCTTCGGGGCGACCTACGCCCCGTGTTCCGGCGCGCAGACATCGTCTACCACTTTGCCGCGAACCCCGACGTACGCCTGGGTCGCGAAGGCCCGAAGGCCCATATCGAGCAGAACGTCCTCATGACGTACCGCGTGCTCGAGGCGTGCCGCGCGAACCACGTCCCGCGGGTCGTCTTCGCGTCGACGTCCACGGTGTACGGCGAGGCGAAGACCGTCCCCACGCCGGAGGACTACGGCCCCTGCGAGCCCATCTCCCTGTATGGCGCATCGAAGCTCGCCTGCGAATCCCTGATGTCTGCGTACGCGCATACGTATGGCCTCCAGGCGATCGTCTTCCGGATGGCGAACGTCGTGGGCGGCCGCAGCGGCCACGGTGTGGTGCATGACCTGGTCGCGAAACTGAGCCGCGATCCGAAGCGGCTCGAGATCATCGGATCGGACCCGGGCACCTCGAAGTCCTACATCCATATCGGCGACGTCCTCACAGGGTACCGCGACGGCGTGGAGGCGGCGACGGAGCCGTTCACGGACTACAACCTCGGTAGTGAGGACGCGATCAGCGTGCGGACCATCGCGGACACGATCTGCTGCGAGCTCGGCCTGTCCGACGTCGAGTACGCGTGGACCGGCGGCAGCGGCGCGGGCCGTGGCTGGGTCGGGGACGTGCGGACCATGGGCCTGTCCGTCGACCGCCTCAAGGCGACGGGCTGGCAGCCCACGATGACAAGCGAGCAGGCGGTCGCTCGCGCCGCGCGCGAGGCGTTCGAGCGGAGGACCGCGAAGCCGTCGCGGAGGAAAGCCCGCTGAGGAACCTATTTAGCGGCGGAGCCGATGGCACGCCGACCCTGGGGCTGTGGGGTAGCTTGGTCTATCCTTCGGGCTTTGGGACTCCGCGAGGTTCGGAGCAAGAAAGCCTGCGACGGCAGTTCAAATCTGCCCAGCCCCACTTCTCACAGGGCCGCCATACATTCTGCCGACAGCGAGGTCTTATGTCGAACTAGGCCGATCGGGGCTCAGTCCATGGAGGGAGGGCATGCAGCCTGAGGGAGCCTCTGCGCAGCCGCCGCCGGACCGGTCTCGCCGTTGGCCCCCTGCGCGCCGACAGGTTGCGTTCGCCCTTATCGCGGCCGCGATCCTCGTCGCGGCCATCGCCGTGGTCCCCCTCGTGGCAGGCGCTTCGTGGTCCTTGATTGCCCATTACGAATGCGGTCCAGGTGCCACGGTCGCGACGCGGGACCTGTGGACCCCTGAGGTCCTCGTCAACTCCCCCTACGGGGGTTTCGGGAACGGGACGGGTACGTATCCGATCCCCGGCGGCTCAACGAGCACGAGCATCAAAGCCGCGAACGGGGAGGCGACGGCGGAGTTCGTGGTGGAGGAGTGGTCCATCGCCCCGTCAGTGCGGGTCCTCGTGGCGGGTCCAGGAGCCAACGCGATATGCACGGGGTTCGTGGCCGCGGGGAAGGTCGTGGGAGGCTACACCGGCGCAATCCTGCTCCTCCGGGGAGCGACCTCCGACGCGGGGGAGAACACGTCCTTGTCCTATCCTGACCCGTACGGCAACCAGTACGACTCCGTCCGGTTCCAGAACGGCTACTCGGAGGGGGATCTCACCTTCAGTTCGTGCGGCGGCGGGGGGCTGGTCATGGCGGCGAGGGCCTCTCGCATTGCCATTGAGGTCCCATTCACCTTGGATGGACAGAGCTACACCGCATCGGCGGCGATCAACGCTGCGTTCAACTACACGTACTTGTTCCCCGGGAACTTCGGCACATGGTCTATCGACGACCTGAACACCGGGACGCACGCGCCGGGCGGCGGCTGGGCGTTCTCGTTCACCCCATGCCCATAGCCGTCGCCCGCCGATGCGCCGTCGGATGACTTCATGCGCGGGGAACGGTTTCGGTGACGCATGGCTCGCACCGGACCGAGGACCGAGCGGGACTGGCATCGGAAGCAGGCCGCGTCGTTGTTCAACCACACGAGGCGGCTCCTTGAGAAGAAGCGACGCACCGCCGCGGAGGACGACGAGATGATTCATGCGGCCCATGCTTCGCGGTACCACTGGGGTGTCGTCGGAAAGCCGGTTCAGATTGCGATTGGAGAATGGCAGGTTTCCCACGTGTACGCGGTCCTGAAGCGTTCGGAGCCCGCCATGTACCACGCCGGGCGGTGTCTAGCCGCATGCCGCGACAACCGGATACACGATTTTCCTTTGGCCTTCGCGTACGAGGCGCTGGCGCGTGCCTCCGCCGTCGCTGGCCGGGCACGGGATCGGGACCGGTTCCTCCGTCAGGCGCGCGCGGCCGCGGACCGCATTCGGGATGAGGAGGACCGCAACCTGCTGCTCTCCGACCTCGCGACGATTCCGGGTGCCAGGCGGAGATCGCCGTCGGCCTAACCCTTGTCCACGAGCTGGGCGCGCTCCACGCGCCAGACGCCCGCGGAGCCTTTCCACACGGGGACGGCCTCGAGGACTTCGATGGCCTTGCGAAAGAAGGGCGCGTCCAGGACGAGGGTCTCGAACTCGCCGCCTTCGCCGCAAGGGTGGATGCCACGGGTGTCGCGGAGCCGCAAAAGGTCTTCCACGGTCTGCGTGTCCCAGGGGCGACCCAGCCAGGACGCGTCCAATCCGTCCGCGGACACGCTGGAAAACACGATTCGGAGTCCGGCGGCTAGATAGTCGTGCACCAACCGGGAGGGGTCCTGACGCCACAGCGGGGCGAAGACGCGGAGACCGAGCTCGGCCGCAATCCGGTTCACACGGCTGTGTTGGTAGTCCGAAGCGATGGCGCCCACCACGATGCCTTCCGCGTCCGCTCGCCGGAAGGCCCGCCGCAACGCGTCCAGCTCGCCGTCCTCCCCCGGCTGCGCGGTTTCCTCGAGGAGCGGCGTTCCCAGAGCCTCCGCTTGGAGGGCCGTCACGCTCAAGTTCGGAACGTGGAACATCATGGACTCGGGATCCGCGGGTCGTATTGTGAGGAGCGAAGCGATCTCCCAGCCGCGCTGCATCGCGACGTACGATGCGTACGTCGAATCTTTCCCGCCGGAGAAGAGACACGCAACGCGCACGCGCCCACGAAGACCCTCGCGCCGCTATACTGGTTTCCGTGAGGCCATGGTGGCACGGTCCGTCTGTGGCGCGCTCGGTTAACCTTAACCAAGGTTGATTCGGCCGCTTTCGCGCGGCCGGTTCCCCGCCCGACGCTCATCGGGGGACTTATGGTGCCCGGATCCCTTACCGAGCGGGGCGATGCGGTTGTCGACCGAGGGAGTGTTGCGCGCGGCCGCCCAGGCGCTGGCGGCATGCGACGTGGAGGCGATTACGGCACTGTACGCGGACGACGCGGTCTTCGAGGAAGTGCCGGAGGGTGAGTCCTACCGCGGCCGCGACGCGATCAGGAAGATGTTCGAGGCCCTGTTCTCCATCCCTCACTCCGGCTTCCGTGTGGCCTCCGTCCGCAGCGGAGCCGATTGGGGCGTGCTGGAGTGGGTCTGGTTCGGGCGCACGCAGAAATCCGGCGTCCCCTTCGAGGTCCGCGGCGTGTCCGTTCTGGAGATCCCCGGACCCCAGGTGACGCGGGAGACCATCTACTACGACCCCGCGCTCGCGCGGCGCTAGGGGAAATGCCGCGAGCGAGCCCCCCCGCGAACCCTTTATGGTCGCCGCCGCGATTCCCGCGGCGTGCGGCTCGATGAGTGGACCTCGGACGAGTTCGCGAAGCGCGTGACGCCCGACACCGTGGTTATCCTCCCTGTGGGCTCCGTCGAGAAGCACGGGAGCCATCTGCCCCTGGGCTCGGACATGATCCAGCCCACGCACGTGCTCGACGAGGTATGCCAGAAGACGGGCGCGCTCCTCGCCCCGCCCATCCCGTACGGCGTAATCACGACCACGCGGCACTACCCCGGTGGCATCGGCGTCTCCTTCGACTCCCTGCGCTCCTTCACCCGGGACGTGTTGCGGGATATGGTCCGCAGCGGCGTGCATCGGGTGATGATCGTCAGCGGCCACGCGGCCCATGACCACATGGCCGCGCTCCGCGCGGCCGCGCAGGATGTGGTCGATGAGGGCGTGCTGAAAGCCACCGTCCTCTCGGACTACGACATTATCTACGCGCAGAAGGACCTCCCGCCCAACGAGGGCCACGCGGGGATGATCGAAACCTCGCGCCTCCTTGTCCACCGCCCGGACCTCGTGAAGGGTCGCAGCCCAGCCGGGGCGAACCGCCTGTCTCCCTACGCGGTCGTGAAGGACGCGAAGCCGTACTGGGACGGGGCCACGGGCGACTCCTCCAAGGCGACCCCAGAGTACGGGGAGACGCTGGACCGTATCGTGGTCGACGAGCTCGTGACGCTCGTGGAGGAACTCCGGGAGCGTGCGTGAGATGGCGTCGGAGGACCTGAAGCGCGCCGCGGCGGACGCCTCCCTGAAATACGTCACGGACGGGATGGTCCTGGGACTCGGGACCGGATCGACCGCGCGCTACTTCCTCGAAGGGCTGGCGCGGAAGATTGCGGACCAGGGCCTCCTGGTAAGCGGGGTGCCGACCTCCCTGGCTACCGCGGAGGCCGCGAGGATCCTCGGGATTCCCCTCACCTCCTTGGAGGAGCGGCCCGTCCTCGACCTGGCGATCGACGGGGCCGACGAGGTGGATCCCCATCTCGACCTAATCAAGGGTCTCGGGGGCGCGCTCTTCCGGGAGAAGATCGTGGCCGCCGCGGCGAAGAAATTCGTCGTCGTCGTGGACGACTCCAAGCTGGTGCCGCGGCTCGGGACCAAGGCGCCCGTCCCCGTGGAGGTCCATCCCTTCGGGTGGCGGTCCACCCAGGCGAGGCTCGAGGCCCTCGGGGCCCGGGTCACGCTCCGCCAGAAGGAAGGAACGCCCTTCCGAACGGACAACGGGAACCACATCCTGGACGCCCACTTCGGCGTCCTCCGCAAGCCGGCGAAGATCGCGGCCGCCCTCGATGAGATCCCCGGCGTCGTGGGCCACGGCCTGTTCCTCGGCATGGCCGACCTGGTCCTCGCCGCGTCCAAAGACGGCGTCCGGACGCTGCGGCCTATGCGAAGGATTTGAGCTTGCGGCGGTTCGCCTCGATCCGCTCGAGCTTGGTCTGCTGGTCTCGGTCCAGCTGTTCGATGATGGTGCTCCAGGGGTTGCTCAGGCGGTAGGCGTGGACGGGGCGGCCCTTCCCCTCCTTCTTGATGTCCCGCTTGTCCACCCACCTCCTCCGGCGGAGTTCCTGCATGGCGATGCTCACCTCGGGCTGCCGCAGCCCGGTGGCTTTCTCGATCTCCACGGAGGTCGTCTCCTCCCGCTTGGACAGGAACACGAGGGTCTTCGCGACGTTCTTGGAGAGCCCCGTCTCGATGAGGAGGTCCACCAGCGCCTCATCGCGGCGGCTCAGGCGGACGTCGCGTGCCATTTCATCTCCCCTGCTATTATTAATGTGGCAATATATATTTCTTGTCCCTCGGCGGTCTTTTCCGCGAACGACGAGGGCGTCGGACGACCCTCGAACCGCTCGCGGATCGCCGCGGGGACGCGTCGCGACGCGCTCCGACGCGAGCAGCTAGCAACCCTTTAATAGCAGTTCCTCTGTCTATCGCTCCCTGGTCCATTCCATGAAGGTTCCCCAGGTTATCCGCGGCTATTGCCCCCACTGCCACAAGCACGTGGACCTCGAGGTGGAGCGGGTGAAGAACCGTCCGCGGTCCGAGCTCCGCGCCGGCCAGCGGCGATTCCGCCGCGTCACGGCGGGGTACGGAGGTTTCCCGCGTCCGAAACCCGAGGGCCGGGAGAAGCCCACGAAGAAGATCCATCTCCGCTACCGATGCAAGGTGTGCAAGAAGG
>CAZJIP010000054.1:0-12258 GCA_964546105.1 uncultured Methanomassiliicoccales archaeon | reverse complement strand
GGCCCGGACTACCTGACGCAGTACGAGCACGCCCCCGAGCGCACGGCCGCGGAGGCCGACGGCGTCGAGCAGATCCTCCACCTCCGGAAGGGGAGCCGCGTGCTCGATCTCGCCTGCGGCGCGGGGCGGCACGCCATCGAACTCGCATGCCGCGGCTATGCGGTCACGGGCTACGACCTCTCGGACGACCTGCTGCGGCAGGCGCGCGCGGACGCGAAGCGCGCGAAGGCGAAGGTGGTCTTCGTCCGCGGGGACATGCGGGACCTTCGGTTCCGCGGCGCCTTCGACGCGGTGATCAACATGTTCTCCTCCTTCGGCTACTTCGAGACCGTGGCGGAGGACCGGAAGGTGCTCGAGGGCGTCGCGCGGGCGCTGAAACCCCGCGGCAAGTTCCTCATGGAGCGGTTCAACCGGGAATCCCTCGCGTACGAGCTCCCCCTCCAGGGATGGCGCGTAGGGGAAGGCGGCAGGGTGGTGCTCCAGGAGGACACGTTCGACGTCCTCCGCGGGCGGTACGACACGCAGCAGATCGTCATCGACCGCGAGGGGACGCGGGAGCACCGCGCATCCGTGCGCGCCTACACGCTGCCCGAGCTGAAGGAGCTCCTCGACGGGGCGGGGCTTCATATCCATCGCGTCCTCGGTGGGCTCGACCTGTCGCCGTACCGCGCCCGGAGCCGGCGGCTCGTCCTGTACGCGGTCAAGGGGCTGGAGCCCGAGAGCATCCGGACCGTGTGGTGAGCCGCGACACGAAGGAATCTTTTTCTCGCTCCGGGGGCTGTCTCCGCCCGAACGGATGGCGACGATCGAGGAGCAGATCAAGTCCATCGAGGACGAGATCCAGAGGACGCCTTACAACAAGGCGACCCAACACCACATTGGCAAGCTGAAGGCCAAGATGGCCCGCCTGAAGGCGGAGCAGGAGCTCCGCCGCCTTAAATCGGGCGGAGCCGGCGTGAGCTACGCCGTGAAGAAGAGCGGGAACGCCACCGTCGGCTTGGTCGGCTTCCCCAGCGTCGGCAAGTCCACTCTCCTGAATCAGATTACGGATGCGGAGAGCAAGGTCGCCTCCTACGATTTCACCACCTTGGACGTGATCCCCGGGGTCCTCGAGTACCGCGGCGTCAAGATCCAGATTCTAGACATGCCCGGGCTCATCCGCGGCGCCTCCAAGGGCCGCGGCCGCGGGCGCGAGGTCCTTTCCGTGGCCCGCGCCTGCGATCTGATCCTCCTCATGATTGACGTCTTCGAGACGAACGTGCAGGTGCTCATCGAGGAACTCTACTTGGCGGGGATCCGCCTGAACGAGCGCCCTGCGGACGTCACCCTGGCCAAGGCGAACCGCGGCGGGCTCACCGTGAACGCGACGGTCAAGCTGACGAAGATGGACAAGGAGATGGTCGAGGACGTGTGCCGCGAGTGGGGCTACCTGAACGGCGTGGTCGTCGTGCGGCAGGACATCACGGAGGACCAGCTCATCGACGTGCTCGCCGGGAACCGCGTGTACACGAAGACCCTGGTCGTCGTGAACAAGATCGACCTCGTAGGGCAGGATTACCTGAAGGCGCTCCAGGCCAAGCTCGGGGGCTGGAAGCTCTTGCCCATCTCCGCGGAGAAGAAGGTGGGGCTCACCAAGCTCAAGGACGAGATCTACGACACGTTGCGGTTCATGCGCGTCTACCTGAAGCCCCAGGGGAAGGAGGCGGACATGGTCGAGCCCCTGATCGTGAAGGAGCACTCGGACGTCGGCATGGTCTGCGACTCGATCCATCGCGAGTGGCGCCGGCGCTTCCGTTACGCGAACGTCTGGGGCCCGAGCGCGCAGTTCCCGGGGCAGAAGGTCGGACTGGAACACGTGCTCCGGGATACGGACGTCCTGACGGTCATCCTCCGTAAGGCCTGAGCGCCGGGGGTTCGGCATTCTCAAGTAGCCTCGTGCTCATGCGGACGCCGTGTGGGCCGCGGACGTCATGACGCGGGACGTGGTCACGCTCTCCCCCGAGATGACCGTGGAGGAGGCCGCGGAGCGCCTCGTGCAGCGGGGGATCAGCGGCGCCCCCGTGGTGGACGACCATGGCCGGCTCGTCGGCGTCTTGAGCGAGTCGGACATCCTCCGCCGGCTCAAGGAGATCACGGAGGAGGCGCTCGGGAGGCGGTATCTGACGAGCCGCGTGCACGCCTTGGACCTGCTGGTCTTCCTGGGCGAGCGCCAGCACGAGGCGGTCGAGGACGTGTACCGGGAGCTCCGCCGGTCCAAGGTCGGCGCCGTCATGACTCGGCGCGTGCAGAGTGTCCGACCCACGGACTCCCTGGAGAACGTCGCCGCGGCGATGATCGAGTACGACGTGAACCGCCTCCCCGTGGTCGACGCGGGACGCGTCGTGGGGATCATCACCCGGGCGGACCTCGCGCGGGTCCTCGCCACGGGCACGAAGGACGTCCCCCGCCTCTGAGGCGGTCCCCATGCGCGCCTTCGTCACGGGAGGGACGGGCCTCATCGGCCGTCACGTGATCGACGCCCTCCTGGTGGGCGGCTGGGAGGTGTGGGCCCTCGTGCGCGACCCGGCCCGCGCCGCGGACCTGGCGTCGCGGGGCGTCCGGCTTGTCCCGGGCGACGTGACGCGGCCCGAGTTCGTGCACGATCTGGCGGGCGTCGATGTGCTGTTCCACCACGCCGCCTGGTTCGAGGTGGGCGTGCGGGACTATCAGGCCATGTACGACGTGAACGTCGGCGGGACCGCGAACGTGTTGGCCCTGGCGAAGCAGGAAGGCGTGCCGCGGATCGTGGTCACGAGCACCGCAGGGCTCTTCCCGTCCTCGCGCGGACGGCCGGCGACGGAGGCGTCCGCACCGTCCGCGGTCCTCGACGACCCGTACGTGGTCACCAAGCTCCAGGCCCACGAGCTCGCGGTGCAGGCGATGCGGTCAGGCCTCCCGGTCACGATCGTCGCGCCCTCCGCGGTCTTCGGACCGCGGGACACGAACCAGCTGGGCCGGGGCCTCGCCATGCTGGTCCGCCGGCGTCTGCCCATGCTCCCCTCGGGCTTCGGCGTGAACACGGGGGTCCACGCCGCGGATGTGGCGGAGGGCCATCTCCTCGCGGCCACCGTGGGCCGCCCGGGCGAGATGTACTTCCTCGGGGACCGCGTGCTCTCCATGTACGACTTCCTGGGCGCCGCGGCGAACGCGGCGGGGGTGAAGCTGCCGCGGGGAAGGGTGCCCATGGGTCTGGTTCGATTCGTCGCGCGGTTCTCCGAGTGGCGCGCGCATCGATCGGGACGGACGCCTCTCCTCTCGCGCAGCGCCCTCGCGCTCTCCCAGCTCGACGTGGTCGTGGATGCGTCCAAGGCCCGGCGGGAGCTCGGTTGGAATCCGAGGCCGTTCGACGAGCGGATGAAGGACACCATGGCCTGGTACGTCGAAACGTATGTCCGCGGTGGTGCACCGCTCCCGGTCAAGCGAGCCGGTGCATCCTCCGGAGCTCCGGCTCGAAGGGCTTGAGCGCCTCGGGGATCGCGACGCCGGATAGCTCGACGTTCAGGCTCATCCCCTTGTCCCGCTTCGTCTTCCAGACATCCGAGTTGAAGGCCACCAGGGGCTCCGTCTGCTCGAGCCGCGAGGCGGGAATGCCGTCCCGCGGCAGGGGGAGCCTCTCCGTGTGCACGCTCCCGCCGTACACCTCGCGCCAGATCCGGTCCGTGGAGAAGGGCGCGATGGGGGCCAGGAGGCGGAGCAGGTCGCGGAGGCAAGTGTGCAGCGTCCAGAGCGCACCCGTGTCCCCGTCGTACGCGCGGCCCTTGACCATCTCCACGTAGTGCGGCGCGAACAGGTTCCAGAGGAAGTCCCGCGCCCGGTTCGCCGGCAGGAAGAGGTTCAGCTCCTCGTAGGCTCCGCGGGCGTCCTCGATGAGGCGGTTGAGCTCGGCGAGGATCCACTCGTCCGCGGGAGAGAGCTTGCCCGCCGGGGGCTCGGGGAAGGAGGAGACGAAGCGCGCCGTGTTCCAGAGCTTCGTGAGGAACTTCCCGGCGCCGCCGATCTTCGCTTCCGAGATCCGGTAGTCGTCTCCCGGGTTCGTCTCGCTCGCAACGAAGAAGCGGAGGGCGTCCGCGCCGTGCTTGCGGAGGATGGGCCAGGGCTCGATGATGTTCCCCAGAGTGCGGTGCATCGCTCGGCCGCGCGCGTCGAGGCCCATGCCGTGGATGAAGACCGTCTCGAACGGCTTCTGCCGCCGCACGAGGAAGGACTTCAGGGTGGTGTAGTACAGCCACGTGCGGACGATGTCGCGCCCTTGCGGTCGCAGGGACACGGGGAAGTTCGCGTCGAAGAACGCGGAGTCGCCGCGGTACCGCGAGACGAAGAGGTTCGAGCAGCTGGAGTCCATCCACGTGTCGAAGACGCGGTCCTCGCCGACGAAGTCGCGGCCGCCGCACCTCGGGCAGGTGTCGAAGGGCGCGGAATCCTTCCACGGCCGGTAGTACCTCCCGGGAGGCGGCGCGAGAACCTCGCCGCACTTCCTGCATGTCCAGAGCGGGATTTCCGTGTGGTAGTATCGCCGGCGGGAGACGGGCCAGTCGATCGTGAGGGAGTCGATCCAGTCCAGGAGGAGCTGTCGATGCCGCGGCGGCCGGAAGTCCATGGAGGCCGCGAGCTTCTTGAGCTCCTCGCGGAACTCGAGCTGCCTCAGGTACCACGCGTCCGAGGAGATGAACTCGATGGGCGTGTGGCAGCGGGAGCAGATGGGCGTCTTGTGCTGGAGGGGCTCCACCTTCTCCAGGGCGCCGCGGACGCGCAGGAGCTCGATGGCCTTGTCGCGCGCAGTTTCGATCTTCAGGCCCTTCAAGTCCCCCGCGGCCTCCGTCATCCGCCCGCGCTCATCGATCGCCTTCACGGGCTCCAGACGCAGCTCGCGGAACAGCATGAGGTCCACGGAGTCGCCGTAGGAGCAGATCATGGCCGCGCCACTCCCGAAATCGGGCTTCGCCATGGGGTGCGCCATGATGGGCACCTCACGCCCGGCGAGGGGAACCGTCACGCGCTTTCCTTGGACGGCCCGGAACCGCTCGTCGTCGGGGTGGACGATGACCGCGCGGCATGCGCCCAGGAGCTCGGGGCGCGTGGTGGCGATGGGCAGGTGCCCGCCGCCTTCCAAGGGGAACCTCATCCACACGAGTTTGGACGGGCGGTCCTCGTACTCGATGTCCGCCTCGGCAAGGGGCGTCTCGTCCTGGGGGCACCAGAACGTCGGGCGCTCGCCGCGGTAGAAGAGGCCCTTGGGCCAGAGCTCGAGGAAGACTGCCTGGCTGAAGGCCCGGTACGCGTCGGAGTCCGTGAAGTACGTGTGCTCGAAGTCCGCGGACAGGCCGATCCGGTGGGCGAGGTCGAGGAGGCCGCTCCCGATCACCTCGATCTCCTTGCGGCACTCCCGGATGAACGCCTCGCGATCCCAGAGGTGGAGCGGCTTGCCCGTCTTCTTCTCCACCGTGCGCTCGATGTTGATGCCGTTCCGGTCGAGCCCGAAGGGGAAGTGGACCGCCTTGCCGAGCATGCGCTGGGATCGGGCGATCATGTCGATCATGGAGTACGACATGACGGCGCCGATGTGCCACGAGCCGCTCGGATAGGGCGGCGGCGTGTCGATCACGTAGACGGACTGCTCGGGTTGCGGGGCGAAGCGGTAGAGCTCGGGCTCCTTGGCCCAGGTCTCCAGGAGGGACTCCTCGAGCTTGGGGTCCCAGGTCTTCTCCCGGAGCTTCGGCTCCGCCATGGTCCCGTCGGAGAGCGCGGGGGCCATAAAAGGCTTGTTCCGCGGCCCCATGCGACTCGCGCGTTCGGCCATCCTCCCGGAAGGTTCAAGCCCTGCCGGAATATACCTCTACTTAGAGGTATGCGGCCATGGAGATCGGCTGCGGCGTCCGGATCCGCGACTTCGACGGACGGCGGTACTGGTACTTCTGGCACTACGAGCGGGAGGGCGGACGTTCCGTGCGCCAAGAGGACTACGTGGGCCGCGTGGACTCGGAACGGTCGAGGCAGGAGCTGCTCCGGCGGATGTTGGCATACCACCGGAGAGCGGAGCAGGAGTTCGCAAGACGGCGGGCCATCATCCAACGGATGGTCGCTGGCTCCCATACCTCCGCTTAGAGGCACCCCGAGGCGGCCAGCCGGAAGGGCTGCGGTATCGCTCCCTATTCGGAGTACCGGAGTGCCTCCGCGGGCGGCATGCGCGACGCGCGGATGGCTGGCTGCGCAGTACACGCCACGGCGGCCACGGAGGCGATACCCACGATGATCCCCAGGTTCGCCCACGGCACGCTGAACGTGATGATGTCCGCGAAGTACACGAGGTAGACTTTGTACGCGAAGACGATCCCCAGACCGACGCCGATGCCCACCCCGAGGACCGCGATCAGCGCGATCTCCAGGAGGAACATCCGCAGGATCATGGCCCGCGTGAAGCCGATCGCCCGCAGCGCCCCGATCTGGGTCCGCCGCTCCACAACCGCGCGGAGCGTGACCACCGCGAGCCCCGCGATCCCCACGAGAAGGCCGATCCCCAGATAGGCCTCCATGAGGGTGAGTACCTCCTGGCTCGCGTCGAAGGCTTGGCCGATCTGTTCGCGGATGTCGATGGTTTGGAGGCCGTACTTGAAGTAGACCTGCTCGAGCCGCGAGCGCAGGGCCGTGACATCCAGGCCCGGCGCGACTTGGAAGAAGTAGGCCGTGTACTGCTCCTGGGCGGGGAACTCGGACCGCGTGACGTTGCTGTCCACGAACACCCCGGACGTGAACTCGAGGGACTGCTCCAGGATGCCCACGATGGTCAGGTTCACCATGTGGCCCGTGCCGTCGAAGACCCGGATGCGGTCCCCCGGGACCGCGGCGAGGCGGTTGGGATCCGAGACGAACTGGTTCACGCCCGCCGCGCTCCGGTCGATGATCGCCAGGGTGTGGTTCTCCCGAAGCGACAACCAGACGTCCGTGCGGTTTAGCAGGTCGTGCCGCGTGCCGTTGGCGTCGTAGATGTAGGGGAGGTTGCTGTAGAACCCGTACTGGTTGCTCTTCACGAGGAAGTTGTCCACGCCCCAGAGGGTGTAGTTGTACGTTCGGTTCCCGCCAATCTTCTGGATCTGCGCGGGCAGCACGCTCGCGCTGGCGACGCCGTTCCACCCGTTGAGGAACTCGTCCTCGGAGAAGTTCTGCGTGAGGATCGTGCGGAAGTTCGGGATCTCCCCGTACGTCGTCGTGTACCCGACGATGTCATAGCCGCCGCTCTGCGCCGCGACGAAGCGGTCCAGGCTTGACTGCTCGAGCCCCTGGACCATGGAGATCAGGGTGATCATGAACAGGATCAGGGCGAACATGGCGATGGTCATCCCCGTCCGGAACCGCTTGTCCATGGGGTAGGAGACCGCGGTCCGCAGGACGGGCCGCCCCCGATTCCGGCTCGCCTTCCGCAGGAGGAAGCGGGAGACCTCGCTCACGTTGAAGACCGCGATGAGGATCGCGGATCCGACCAGGATGAGGCCCGTGGTCACGAAGGCTACGGAGATGTCGTCCGTCGCCGTATTCACGAGGCCGAACGGCCCCAGGAGCCAGCCGATGTTGAACAGGGGCGCCACCGTGAAGCCGAGCCGCGCTCGGTCGACCGCCGCAGCGGCGAGCGCGAGGCCCAGGGCGGCCAGGGGCGGGCCCGGGATCTTCCCGAGGCCCGTGTCCGCGGTCCAGCCCCACCACGCGAGCGCAGCGCCCCCGAAGACCAGGAGGGCTCCCAGGGCGGCGAGCTGCCAAGAGCGCTCTCGCGTCCCGGGCTCGGGGATGTCCCGGATCGCGCGCACGATGTTGAGCCGGGAGACGCGCCAGGAGGCCAGCAGGATGGACGCCCAGGTGAGCGCGGCCCCCGCGACGAACGCCAGGAGGACGCTCCCGTACTCGAAGTGGAACGTCACGGGTACGTTCCCGTGGGGAACGACCTTGTCGAAGATCCAGATCATGACCCAGCCGAGCCCGAGGCCGGCCAGGGCACCGAGGGCGGCCGCGGTGATCGCGTAGAAGGTCCCCTCGAGCGCGAACGTGGTCATGAGCTCTCGGCGGAGGAAGCCCACGGCGCGGACCACCCCCATCTCCTGCTTGCGCTCCTCCGCCATCATCACGAAGATGTTCACGATGAGCAACACGCCGGCGACGACGGAGAACGCCCCCATGACCAGGAAGAGCTCCGTGGCCTGCTGGCCGATCGCCGTGGCGTCTGCGATGCCTTCCTGCTTCACCGGCTCCACGCCGAGGTTCCAGTGCTCCTCCGCGATGAAGAGCCGCAGGTCCGAGACGACGGCGTCCGTCCACGCGACGCCGTCCTCCACGCCTCCGCGGTTGGACACCTTGATCGCGTTGATGCGTCCCGTCTCGTTGAACGCGGCCTGGGCCTGGGCCAGGTCCATGAAGATGATGGCGTCGTGTTCGTAGGCGGCCTTGCCCCGGGAGAGGACCGTGTCCTGGACGGTCACGTGGACCAGGGTCTGGTTCGTCGTGCCGTAGAAGAGGGTGAGCTCCTGTCCCGGCGTCGCGTTCAGGTCCGCAGCGGCCTCCTGGTTCAGGTACACGCGGGACGGGCCGAGGTCGTTCACGTCCACGGTCGCACCGCCCTGGGTCGTGAGCCCGCCGAAGCCGGACTCGTCGGTCGCGTTCAGGCCCATCACCGTGATCGCCTGGTTCCCCTTGTTCCCCGCGACGTTCCGCACGGGCATCGTCTTGATCAGGACGGGGGCGACGCCGTCCACGGGCGCGCCGTCGCCCTGCAGCTGGGCCGCGAGTGCGGGCTCGTAGGACGCGGGGAAGGAGCCCAGGTTTCCGTTGACGGAGTTCCAAATCATCTCGTCGATCGCGTCGAGGCGGGCGTACACGTCCTGGAGGAAGATGTACCGTAAGGTGTCGCCCACGACGAGGCTTGAGGAGATGATTGCCGTGCCGACCAGGAGCCCCGCGATCACGATGGCCATGCGGGCCTTACGCCGCTGGATGTTCCGCGCCGCCAGGCGGGCCAGGAGGGGCCGCAGCCCCAGGAGGACGAGGACTCCGACGAGGACCGCGACGAGCGCCAGGAGGGAACCCAGGGCGAGGTCCATGGGCTCACCGCAGGCGTTGCTCCTCCACGATCTGCCCGTTCCGCATGCGCAGGATGCGGTGGGCCCGCGAGCTCACCACGGCGTCGTGGGTGACGAGGACAAGGGTCTGCCCCTGCCCCTCGTTGAGGCGGACGAGGAGGTCCATGATCTGCGCGGAGGTCTCCGAGTCCAGGTTCCCTGTGGGCTCGTCCGCCCAGACGATCGCGGGATCGTTCACGAGGGCGCGGGCAATGGCCACCCGCTGCTGCTGGCCCGCACTGAGCTGGGCGGGCTTGTGGTCCTCCCAGCCTTCGAGTTCGACCGCCTTCAAGAGTGCCTTCGCCTTCGCGCGGGCCTCCTTCGCGGGCGCCCGGGCGACGAGGAGCGGGAGCTCTACGTTCTCCACGGTCGTCAGCACGGGGAGCAGGTTGTAGGACTGGAAGACGAAGCCCATGCGCCGCGAGCGATAGCGGCTCTTCGCGTCGTCGTCCATGGACGCGAGGGAGACACCCTCGATGAGCACGTCGCCCGAGGTCAGGTCGTCCAAGCCGGAGAAGCAGTTCAGGAGCGTGGTCTTGCCGCAGCCCGAGGGTCCCATGATGGCGACCATCTCCCCCCGCAGGATTTCCAGGCTCACGCCGCGCAGCGCGTGGACCTCGACGGCGCCCGAGTTGTACACTTTCTGGGCGTTCACCGCGCGGACCATGGGCACGTCGGACATGGAGCGGAACGCTCGACGCGGCGGGGGCTATTTAGCGTTTGGTACGAACCTTCCGAGCGTCTTTCTCAGGCGCGCGCGACCGTGAAGTGGATGGTCCACGTGTCGTCGATGCCCGACGCCCCGACTGTCGGCCGCAACCGCTCCCCGAGCTCCGCCTCGAAGGCGTGACGGCGGTCCGGGGACATCTCCGCAACCTCGCGCTCGTCCCAGCCCCACGCGGTCAGAAAGGCGATCAGTTCGCGGGCGTCCGCGAAGTGCACGGGGAAGATCCGGATCACGTCCTCGACCTCGGAGAAGCCGACGGCCGCGAGTTTCTTGGCGACCGCGGCCGGGTTGCGCAGGTCCTTCGCCTCCGGAGCGCTTCGGTTCAGGGACACAGCCTCGCGAACCAGCGCCAAGGCCTTCGACGGCGCGGACGTCTTGTGCTTCTCCAGGAGCTCGGAGAAGGCGGTCTCCGAAGCCGGCAGCTGCGCGTCCCACTCGCTGAAGACGAATCGGCCCCCGGGCTTCAGGAGGCGGTGAACCTCGTAGAACGTGCGGTCGTATCCGAGGTTGGGCATGCCCAGGTTGCTGCCGATGGCGTCGAAGAGATGGGAGCGGTACACGATGTTCCGCGCGTCCATCATCTCGAACCGGATGTTCCGGATCCCGGCCGTGCCCGCGCGGTAGGACGCCACGCGGATCGCCTCGTCGGCCAAGTCGATGGCTACGAACTGGGCGGGCGCCGTGAGGGGGGCCATGAGGCACGCGAGGAGCCCGGTCCCCGTGGAGACGTCGAGGACCATCTCCCCGGACTTCGGCGCGAGGAGTTCGACCACGGTCTTCGCGATCGGCTTAAACCGGGGTACCACGACGCGATCGTAGGTTTCCGCCATGCGGCTGTACTCGTCCGCGTAGATTAGGGTGGCCTCGTTCACGTTCATGAACGGCCGCCCAACGATGCGGCATCCATAAAGGCTTGCGTGGCCGGCCAGAAAGGGTTATCTCCCGCAGTCCGCTTCGAGCGCCGATGGCCGACCTCGTCCCGAAGTTCCGCGAGGACCACGTGGCCCTCATTGAGTCCTTCATCGCCCACCAGGTCGAGGCGAGTGGACGGAAGGGAGTCGTGCTCGGTTTGAGCGGCGGCGTGGACTCCGCCCTCGTGGCGCGGCTCTGCGCGGACGCCGTCGGTCCGAAGCGGGTACTGGCACTCGGCCTGCCGGAGGGGAAGGGCGGAAAAGATCTGGACGACGCGCGCGCCTATGCGAAGAATCTCGGGCTTGGCTTCCGGGTTATCGACATCACACCTTTTGTCGAGGCGTTCGAGGCAGGCCTCAAGATGGGCCGATCGGACCGCGTGGCCCGCGGCAACCTCCGGGCCCGCACGCGGATGATCGTCCTGTACTTCGTCGCCAACTCGGAGGACCGGCTCGTCGTGGGGACGGGGAACAAGAGCGAGGTTCTCAGTGGGTATTTCACCAAGTTCGGGGACGGCGGGGCCGACTTCCTCCCCATTGGCGACCTTTACAAGACCCAGGTCCGCGCCATGGCCCGCCACCTGGGGATCCCGAACCACATCGTGGACAAGGTGCCCACCGCGGGCCTTTGGCCTGGACAGACGGACGCGGGAGAGCTTGGCCTCTCCTACGACGACTTGGATCGCATCCTTCTCGGCTTGGAACTCCAGATGGAGCCCGAGGCCATCGCCGAGAAGGCCGAAGTGTCCATCGACCTCGTGCGACACGTCGAGGCGCTCGTCGCCGCGAGCGTGCACAAGCGCAAGACGCCCCTAATCCCGAAGGTCGGCGTCCGCACGGTCGGCTTGGACTGGCGCGAGTAGCCGCCGGCGTTCCTCGACCGCGCGCAGGAAGCCATCGCGGTCGTCCACGTCGAACACGAGCTCGCTGGCCGCGAGGCCGAACGAGGACCAGAACCGCCGCGGCTCCTCCAGCTTCGCGATGACGAGTCCCGTCCGCCCGCCCGTCACGTACAGGGTGGGTTGGCCCAGGGGCCGGTGGATCCCCAGCGGGGCTCGCAGAGGCGTCGCCTCGTCCGCCGGGCGCAAGGAGACGATGCCGGAGAGGGGCAGCACGACGCGGAAGTACCATCCCTGGCGCAGGATGAGCCGGGATCGGGTAAGCCAGTGCTCCGTGAGGAGCGGGGAAACCGCGAAGAGGAGGGTGCCTAAGGCGAGGACGGCGAGGACGAGCGCCGCAGGGAGGACAGGGAAGGTCGGGGCCAGGGTGACGAGAGCGCCCACGAGCACGAACGTGATCGCGAAGAGGACGATGCGGGAGAGGACGAGGGCGTGGCCGTACGCGAAGGCGAGCCGTTTTTCCACGCAGGCGGGTA
Source organism: uncultured Methanomassiliicoccales archaeon (assembly GCA_964546105.1). GTDB lineage: Archaea > Thermoplasmatota > Thermoplasmata > RBG-16-68-12 > RBG-16-68-12 > RBG-16-68-12. The sequence continues at coordinate 108 of CAZJIP010000054.1, read as the reverse complement.
CTTTCCGCCCGTCGGATAAGCCTGCTGTTCACGCGGTGGCGGTCTGGATGAACTTGATCTGCTTCACGCCCTTCACGCGGCGGATCTGGCCGATGAGATCCTTGAGCC
>CAZJIP010000053.1:0-12288 GCA_964546105.1 uncultured Methanomassiliicoccales archaeon | reverse complement strand
CCCATCATGTCCTCCGTGCAGACCACGCTCGCCCCCCTCCAGCTGGACGGGCCCATGATGGACGGCGCGTTCGCGTTCGGTGCAGCGGGCGTCCCCACGGCGATCTTCACCATGCCGACCCCGGGAGCCACGGGACCTGTTACCCTGGCGGGCTCCGTGACCGTCGCGGCCATGGAGTTCCTGGCCGGTCTCATCTCGTGTCGCCTCGCGAACCCGGGCAGCCCCGTGATTTGGGGCTGCGGCGTCACGCCCTTGGACATGAGGACGACGACCCGCGCGGGCGGCGCGCCGGAGCACGGCCTCACAGGGGCCGCGATCACCCAGCTCGCCCACAGCTTCGGCGTCCCGAGCCTCACGGGCGGCTTCGACACGACCGCCCCGTACCTGGGGACCCAGGCGTCCATCGAGGGGTTCCCCCAGGCCCTGTCCGTCGTCCTCGGTGGGGCCGACCTGATCGTGGGCCTCGGACTCCTGGAGGACGCGAAGACCCTGTCCCTGGAGAAGCTCGTGATCGACGACGAGATCGTCCGGATGATCCGCCGCCTCGCGGACGGGATCGTCGTGGACGACGAGACGATCGCGCTGGACGTGATTCAGAAGGTCGGCGCGGGCGGCATGTACCTCGCGGAGAAGCACACGCTGAAGCACCTGCGGGAGGAGCAGTTCCTGCCCCGGTTGATCGACCGCCGGTCCATCGATCTCTGGGAGCGGGACGGCAGGAAGACGCTCGAGGACCGCGCGCGAGAGAAGGTGCGCGAGGCGCTGGCCCAGCCGGTCCCCCATCCCCTGTCCCCGGACATCGTCCGCAAGTTGGACGGAATGATCGACGACGCCGCACACGCGGTCCTGACCGAGCCCATCCGCTAGAGGTTTCCCACGCACGCATGAGGTGAGACGCATGGCATACGGCATCCAACGAGGCATCCGGTTCCAGATCCTGTCCCAGGACGACCTGCAGCGGATCCACTGGGGCACGCTCCACATCCTCGAGCGCGTGGGCGTCCAGGTGGACAGCGACGCCGCGCGCAAGCTCCTGCGGGAAAGCGGCGCGGTCGTGGACGACCGCACGCGGATCGTGAAGTTCCCGTCCCATCTGATCACCGAAGCACTTGCGAAGAAGAAGACCGCGATCACGCTCGCGGGCCGCGACCCGAAGTACGACGCCGCGCTGGACGGCCACCACAGCTACATGACCGCGAACGGGAACGGGGCGGTGACCGTGGACTTCGAGACAGGCCAGCGCCGCCCGTCCACGAAGCAGGACGTCGCGAACACCTCGAGGATCATCGACTACCTCCCGAATGTCCACATCCACTGGCCCATGGTGAGCTCCATGGACCAGCACCCGTCCGTCGTGCACCTCCACGACCTAGACGCGTCCCTGAACAACACGCAGAAGCACGTCATGTACGAGACGGGCGTCACAGTGCGCGAGGCGAAGCAGCTCACGGAGATGGGCTACCTCGCGGCCGGCGGGGAAAAGGAGTTCCGGCGGCGGCCCCTTACCTCCTGCCTCCAGTGCACCTTCGCGCCGCTGCAGCTCGACGCGGGTGTCATGGACGCGAGCATGTACTTCGCCGACGCGGGCATCCCCCTCGTATTCTTCGGCATGCCGCAGCCTGGGGCCACGGGCCCCGCGACCCTCGTCGGTTCGCTGGTCGTCGGGAACGCGGAGGTCCTTGCGGCGCTGACCATCACGCAGCTCCATGCGCCGGGGTCCGCGGTGATCTACGGCATGGGCAACGCGCCCCTCGACATGAAGACCGCCGTGCGGTCTGGTGGCAGCCCGGAGCACGCGCTTTCCTCGGCCATGGCCACGGAACTCGCGCACTGGTATCGGATGCCCTCCTGCGTGGGGGTCTCCGCCACGGCCAAGGTGCCGGGCGACCAGGCGGTGCTCGAGTACTACACGGGATGCGTGGGGCCGCTCCTGGCGGGGGCCGACTTGATGTGCGGCATCGGGCTCCTGGAGGACTCCGCGACGCTGCACTACGAGCAGATCGTGGTGGACGACGAGATCGTCGGCGCGATCAGGCGCCTGATCCGCGGCGAATGGGCGGACGAGGATACGCTCGCCCTGGACGTGATCGAGAAGGTCGGGCCGGGGAAGAACTTCCTCGCCCAGCGCCACACGCTCCAGCACCTGAAGACGGAGCACTTCATGCCGAACCTGATCGACCGCCGTGCGTACGATTCGTGGGCCGCGGACGGCTCGAAGACCCTAGTCGACCGCGCGCGAGAGCAGACGAAATGGATTCTCGCGAACCACACGGTACCTTCCCTGGAGGTGGACGTCCAGAAGGGGCTGCGGGCCATCATCGAGAAGGCCCAGCTCCCCAAGGAGTCCGCGGTCGTCGCATAGGGTTGTCCGGCGAGGGGCTCACGGTCTCCGAACGTCAAGCCCCCGCTCGCCGAGGCACCTCCCGCTCCGGCTGCCTACAGGAAGAACCCTACGAACATACCCACGAGGCTGAGGAGCAGGGTCAGGACGAACTGGGATGGCTTGCCGAAGTGCCGATCGATGTCCTGCGACCACCAGGCCACGAGCAGCGCCCCCACGAAGCCGAGCGGGAACACGCCGACGCCGTTGATCCGGAACCAGAGGAACGAAAGCAGGACCGCCAGGACCAAGAAACCGACGGAGTGGGTGTTCGCCGACGGCGATGCGGGAAGTCCCGGGGCGAAGGGCGCGGCGGACGCCACAATGGGGTACCCGCACGCAGGACAGTACCGCGCGCCTTGCGGAACGGCAATTCCGCAACGGGGGCATTGCTGGATCAACGCGTTCACAGATTCACCACCGAGGGACTCGCGGTGAACACTTCATCCGCCGATTTCCGGCCGATGCGGGCGGGGCAGTTGCGATTCACCTGCGCATCCCTGTACAGGGCATCTCGCTCTTCGCCCCTTAGCCCTTGTGCAAGTAGTCCTGCACGCGATATGATTAAGGCAGACTCGGCGGGCCACGCAGGACAACTCGTGAAGGACTCACGTCTGCATGGGACGACAAGGAACGGTTCCGCGCATTTCGGTCCGCCGAATGCTAACGGAGGGTAATAACACAAAGATGATTAAGGCAGCCCGAAATAATTAGACAACAAGCATCCCTCCAACCAACACCGGTCGCCCCGGGTTTGAGGGCTCTCATCCGCCCCCCGAGGCGGCCCCCATTTTCGTTCGCTCTGCTCTCCGGAACGGCTCTGCAGTCCGAGCCCGTGGAAACGTACATGCTGCGAGCGGAACCTCGGGTTCCCATGGCCGTCCTGGAGAATCCTCCGGAGAGCCCGTGCTTTGGATGTGGACCGCGGCATGCGCGTGGGCTGCACCTTGCGTTTGAGCGGCGAACCTCCTCGGAAGGCGTGGACGAAATCGTCTGCGAATACACACCCAAGGAGGACGAGGTCGGCTGGCCGGGGCTCATGCATATCGGCCTCCTCTTCCTCGTCCTGCTGGAGACGAGCTACTGGGCCGCGCTCACCCTAGGTGGTCGGGTACACACGGTCACCGGGCCGGCCACGTACGAGCCGTCCCGCCTTCCGCGTGTCGGGAAGCCATTCCGAACCCGGGCCCGACTCGCGGGATCGACGGGAGCGGACCTTCGGATCGCGTGCGTGGCCGAGGATGCGAACGGACGCGCGCACGCTACGATGACAAGCGGCTGGCGGAGGGCGAGCCGTGCGGCCGTCGAGAAGGCGGGGATCTCCCTGCCCGCGTACCTGCTCGAGGACATGGATCCATGAGCGGGCCTTATCTAGCACGGGCGGAATCGGCCAGATCATGGCGCCCGCTCTCCGAAGCTCGCACCGCGGCTCCCCCCGCGGCGCGGAGGTCCGATTGCTCTTCGAAGGCTACGTGAAGCGCGGCGTAGCGTCGACCGTCGGCTATGCCCGCGACGGACGCGCGCGAATCGTCATCGACCCCGGGATGGTGCCATCGCCCAAATCCATCCTGAACCCCCTCCGCCGGCTCGGCGTCACGCCGCGGCAGATCACGGACGTCGTCTTCTCCCACCATCATCCGGACCACACGCTCCATGCCGCGCTCTTCCCCAACGCACGCTTCCACGACCACTGGGCCATCTACAAGGGAGACCGCTGGGAGAGCCGCAAGGCCGAAGGGTTCGCGGTCTCGCCCCACGTCCGGCTCCTGGAGACGCCCGGGCACACGCCGCAGGACATCACGACCCTCGTGGAGACCGCGGACGGCCTCGTCGTGTTCACGCACCTCTGGTGGGGACCCGACGGTCCCGCGGAGGACCCGTACGCGCCCGACCCGGCGCTCCTCCACCGCAACCGCGCACGCGTCCTAGGACTCGCGCGGCGGATCGTGCCCGGCCACGGGCCCGCCTTCGAGCCGGGACCCGATACCCCGGGGTGAGGCACGCCGAGAGCCGACCGATGCACCTCCGTCCTTCGGCGAGCGAGGGCTTATCCCCCGGAGGGCCTTCGGCACGGCGAGAGCATGAAGGTGAAGTTTGCGTACACGGGCATCCGCGTGAAGGACCTCGACGCGTCGGTCAAGTTCTACACGAGCGTCCTGGGCTTCACGGAGGTGGATCGGTTCACGCAGCCGGCCACGAAAGGGACCGTCGTGATCCTCGCGATGGAGGACGGCGGGCATCAGCTGGAGCTGAATCATTACCCCAAAGGGAGCCGGTTCGACACGGCGTACGAGGTCGGGGAGGGGCTGGACCACCTCGCCTTCGAGACGACGGACCTCGATGGGGTGCTCGCCGAGGTGAAGAAAGCCGGCTACCCCGCCGTCCTGGAGATGCAGGACCCGGTACACCGCTGGGCGTACATCCAGGACCTGAACGGCATCTGGATCGAGTTCTTCGTCCCGCCCGGCTGACGGATCGACAGGGCGCTGCGCCGCGCGGGCTCACGGCCGTCGTTCGGGGGGCAGAGGCTTATGCCCCGGACCCACTTCGCGTGGCGTGAGACCATGAAGGCCAAGCTCTCGTACACGGGGATCCGTGTCAAGGACCTCGACGCGTCCGTGAAGTTCTACACAGGCGTCCTCGGGATGAAGGAAGTCGGGCGGAGCACGATCGACGTCGCGAAGGGAGTCGCAGTCAACCTGGTCAGCGAGGACGGCGGACATCCCCTCGAGCTGAACTACTACGAGAAGGGCAGCCCGTACGACACGAAGTACGAGGTCGGAGAGGGCCTGGACCACCTGGCGTTCCAGGTGGAGAACCTGGACGCCGCCCTCGCGGAGGCCAAGAAGGCGGGCCATCCCGTCGTCAACGAGATGAAGACCGCGACGAGCCGCTGGGCGTACATCCAAGACCCGAATGGGATCTGGATCGAGCTCTTCGCGTGAGACCACGTCGGGTGGTATGCATGCCCCGCCGCGTCGAACCTACCGCGCCGCCTTGGACGCTCCCGGGCCTGGGGGCCAGCGGGGCCGACCCCGCGCTGCGAGATCAACTCGTGCTCTTCGGGCAGTTCGTGGGCGACTGGGAGATCGACTGGCGGTGGATCGAACCGGACGGATCGGAGCGCCACGGGAAGGGCCGCCTGTACTTTCGTTGGATCCTCGGCGGCCATGCGGTGCAGGACATATGGAGTGCCATGGAAGGGGATCCGCCGCGGGAGATGCCGATAGGCACCACCATCCGTTTCCCCAACCGGGGCACGGACACTTGGACGAGCGTTTGGATCGCCCCCGACCGCAGCCTCCTCCGGCGCTTCGTGGCCCGCAAGGTGGGCGATGAGATCGTGCTCGCGACCACGAAGGACGACGGCAACCCCGAGCACTGGATTTTCTCCGAGATCACGGCCTCGTCCTTCCGATGGCGAGCCGAGGACTCGGGCGACGGCGGCCAGACGTGGAGGCTCACCGAGGAGATGCGCATCCGCCGGAGACTCCCCTCCGGCACATCCTAGAGAGCCCGATACCACCAGGAGCCCCACGGCGTCCTCCGAGGCCCCTGGACCATCCGTCATCTCGTGCGACAAGCCGCACGAAAGCGGCGGATGGGACGGACTATGAAAACCCATCGGTCCCTATCGCCGCGGCCCTCCTGATGATCACGCGGTCGGTCATGACGACCCACGGGGCGAACGCCTCACCGCCTCCCGCCCTCGTCCGGCGGAGGGAGGCGATCCTGGGAATCGGCGGAGGAGGGTCCGAGCTGGACCGCACGAGAGCGAGCCGATGCGCACGCGAGCCACGGACGCAGGGCCTACGATCCCAGCAGGGTTCCGGCATCGTTCAACAGGACCGTGGCGTCCTCCATCGTCTGTGCCATCGAGTTGAGAGCGTCCTGTAGATGACCCACGACGACCTCGTAACTCGCGGAGAGCGAGGCAATCTCGTCGGTGTAGTCCGAGATGCCCGCACCCTTCTTCTGGAGCAAGGAGTCGTACTCGTGCCAGATGTCCACGATCGACGCGATGCGGCCACGAGCCCAGAACTGCTTGAAGGCGTCCACGTTCCAGCGATCCAACTGCAAGTACCGGTAGTTCTCGTAGCTCACCAGCCGTCCCGTGTACATGCCGTAGACCCACGAGAGCCAGGTCAGGGCCTTATCGATGTTTCCCGCCCTGAGGGACTGGATGCCCACCCACAGGAACCACGCGTCGTCCTGGTAGTGCTGACTCTCATACATCGACTCGGTGTAGCCGCCGACCCAGGTCAGCCGGGACCCGAGCACCTGGGCGGCCTGCATCAGCTTCGCGTTGACGAGGTCTGCGCCGGCTAGGCCCTTCGCGGAGGCCATCCGGCGGGCGAGGTCGTTCGACGCTCGGGAGTAGGCGCTCAGGGCGGCGAACAGCTCCCTCGTGTCGACGCTCGCCTTGTTGATTGCGTCCGTGTTCAGGTGCTGCTGGAGGTCGTCCGCCCTTCCCTCGAAGCTGTACGGAACGAGGAATGCCCGGTCGAGTTCCATGGCCGCGAATCCGTTGGAGATGATGCTCATCGCCAAGCTCTCCCCGGACACCCACTCCATGGTGTCCATCTGGGTGTGGTACGAGTACCCCGAGTACTGGAGGGACCGCGAGCTGGAGATGTCCATGACAGGGACCCCGGCGGCCCCGAAGCTGAAGATGTCCGCCCAGGTCGTCGGGAAGCTGTCCGTCTGCACCTTTGCGGGATAGTAGTACGCGGACCACGGGGCGTGGCTTCCGAACCACTCATCGAAGAGGGGCAGGAGGCCCTGGCGGAACGTCGCGGTCTCCGGATTGCCGTAGGCGGAGATGCTGGTCGCGCCGGCGTCACATCCGCCCTCCAGGTTGAAGTAGCCTCGCGTCCGGCCCGCCCAGTCCGGGTGCTGCACGAAGATGGCCCACCAAGCCCCCAGGCCCCAGTCGAACTCTGCATCCTGCCAGCCGTACTCCTCCGCGTCCGTGGCCAGGAAGACGAAGGTCCTCTCGGGGCGGTATCCCGAATCGACCATCGCCTTGGCGATGCCCAGCAAGCGGGCCACGCCGCAGCCGTTGTCCGAGGCACCGTACCACCACTTGTCGTAGTGGTCCCCGATGATCATGTACTCGTCCGGGTGGGTGCTGCCGGGAAGGTAGCCGTACACGTTGTAGCCGAAGCCGTTGAGGTCGACCTCGGCATCACACCAGACGCGGACCTTCACGGGCTCGTTGCTCGTGAGGATCAGATCCCGCAGAGTGGCCGCATCCTTGTGGCTGATGCTAACCGCGGGGATGTTGGGTCTCGCCTCGGAATCGTGCGTGGCCACGGAACCCTCCACGTCCGCGTACTCGATCCAGGTGACGACCGCCCCGATGGCGCCGTGGAGCTCCGCCTCGTACAGGGGGTACTGAAGCCAGAACATCTCCTCCTCGCTCACGTCGATGAGGACGAGCTTGCCCGTCACGTCCTTGCCGAGATAGTCAAACCGGGTCCCGAGCCCGACGTACACGATCTCCGCGGTAATGCTGCCGTCCGGGCTGCGATACGGGCTCTTCGTAGTCCCGGGGATCCCGCCGTGTCCCGCGGCGAGCCAGACGTCACCGACTTGAGGGGCCACGATTTGCACGGAGGCGCCGCCGTAGTTGTACGCGTGAACGGGGAAGTCCTCCTTCGCGACGTCCGAGAGCCCGATGCGGGTCATCTCCTTCGCGAGGTACCTCGCGTATTCGTGCGCGGGGCCGCTCCCAGCACCCCTCCACGCCTCTCCGAGGGGCATCGCGATCTCGCCGTAGTCGTAGGCGTACGTTCGGTCGATCCCGTAGGCGTACGTTCCGGTGCCCACAGCGCTCGCGAAAGCCAGCTCAGCCGGGGTCAATTTCGACACGCCGGGCTTGGCCGCCGCCACGGGCACGGCCTGTCCCAAGATTACCACGCTCACCAGCGCGAACGCCAGAAGAACGGCGAACGAGCTCCGTCTCATCCCCCTCAACCACCCGCGGGGGCATCGTCCGCGTCAACTTTGTAACCGACGCATATACCCTATGCCGCCCCGTTTGCAGAGAGGAGCCGGTTCGCGGAAGTCAGAGACCAGGAGGGTTATCTGCATGTGCCGGGCAAGGGACGATCGAGCAGGTCCGAGATTCCCCCGACGACGCATCTGCCCGGGAAGACCTCAAGGGATTCGCGGGTTCGTCCGAGGACCGCGGGACGCCTCAGCGCTGCAGGGACGCCGAGGGCAGCGGAGCTTCGATCCTTGGGTTTCGACGACGGCAGGAAACGACTAAGCCGTCGGTGGGCCGATAGGGGCCGGCATCGAAATCACGACTGTCCGAGAGAACCTGCAGGTGGCCGACGCCTTTCTCAAAGCCCTGGACGCGCGGGACTGGGAGCGCTACTTCGGCCTGCTGAGCGAGGACTTCGAGTACTACCATCCTTCTATGGAGGGACCGTCCAAGGGGCTCGCGGCGCACCGGCGGAAACTGGAGTACCATGTGACCGAATTCTCCGATTATTGCATCGACGTGGTGCGACGATTCGGCCAGGGCGACTGGGTGTGCGCCGAGTGGACGTCCACGACGTCCGACGTGGTCCATGGGAGGCGACGCCGAATTCGATTCGAGTTCTGCGGAGTCTTTCGAATCAAGCACGGCAAGATTTCACGACTCTGGGAGTACGTGGATCGCACGGGGCGTCTCGTCTAGCAGCACCCCACACCCACCAAATCAACGGCACCAATGGACGACCGGCCGACCCGGCAGCAACTGCGCTGCTGGTGAGGCCCACCACGGCACGGGGACGAAAAGGCCCAAAGGTCCCGGATGGACGCCTTGGCCGCCGTTGGCCCACGCAGGGACGGCACGTCCCCTGACTCAGAACCCGATTCCGAGCAGGCTCTCGACCTGCCCGATGGGATTCAGGATCGTTGTGTTCGAGCTGCCCGCGAACAAGAGGCCGACCGCGTGGTTCTGCGCGTCCACGACGAGCGATCCGCTATCACCGCCTTGGGAGAGGGCGGACGCCACGAGCTGATCGCGGAACCGAGCCGTACGCGTGAGACCATAGAAGACGCGAACGGTCGCGGCGACCGCGGTGATCTCACCTTCCGTGAGGCCCGTCGTCCGGCCGCTCTTGCGAACCCGCATCCCGAGGGTCCCAGGCGCGGTCCCGGACACGGTCCCGACCTCGAGAATCTCGTCGGAGACGTCCGCGTCGCTCAGGAGCTTCCCCAGAGCGACGTCCACCACGTTCCGCACGGGCCTCGCGAGGCCGAAGAGGCCGAGGAACCAGTCCCAGAAGCCGTCGAAGACGATGGGGACGAACGCATCGAGCGTCGCGATCCGATCCTGGTCCGTGCCGCCATCGGCGGGCCCCGGTTGCAGGATCGGGTCGCCGATGGACCCGGCGTTCGCATTCGCGAGGACGTGGTTGTTGCTCAGGATCATCCGCACCCCGGCGCGGCGCGCCACGACACCGAGGGTGCCTGCGGTGATGCGGTAGTGTCCGATGCTGACGCCCCCGGGAGCGGGCCGCCATCGGCCCGTCCGTGCCTGGAGCGCCTGGATCCTCCCCGTCTCGACGACATCCGTCTTCATCGTCTCGATCGTCTCGGGCACGAGATCCCGCGGCCGAAGCTGCGACTTCGGCACCTTTCGCTCCACGAGGACGACGATGCAGGGCTCGTCCGTCGTGCGTCCGCCAACGACCTTCTTCGCGAGTCCCACGCCGACCACGTTCCGCTTCCGGAACAACCTCTCCTCGTGAACCCGGGGGACGCTCTGCCAGGCCATAATCCAGTACGATTGGGCTCATCGCCATAAGAAGGTTAGCCGATCCTTGCTCCACCGATGTAGGGGGACTCGCAACGGGTTGAATCGCCGAAAGGTTACGTGGGGACGGCCTTCCGCCCCGAGTATCAAAGGATAAGAGTCGCTTTCGCATGCACTCACTCGATGGCAATCGAGGAAGGCCAGAAGTTCACGTGGCAGCGGACCTTCACGGCCGAAGACGTCGAGGAGTTCGCGCGCCTGTCCGGGGACCGTGGGACGCACCATCTCCGCCGAGACGAAACGGGCCGAATCATGGTCCACGGGCTCCTGACCGCGACACTGCCGACCAAGATCGGCGGCGACCTCGACTACCTCGCGCGGGAAATGACGTTCGAGTTCCTCCGGCCCGTTTTCGTGGGCGATACGGTCCGCGTCGAGGCCGTCGCGACGGAGGTGCGCCCCGAGGCGGGTCACGTCGGGCTCGCTGTGAGCTTCGAATGCTACAACCAAGACGGCACGAAGGTCCTCGCGGGATCAAGCCGCGGGATCATCCGGTCGAAGCCGTGACCTTCCGGGACTCCCTCGAAATTCGCGCCCGACTGTTCCGCATTCGCCTTGGCATCTCAAGCGCCATCCAGACGGCTAGAACTCGACGACGATCTTCCTCGCCGAGAAGTATCCGTTGACGAGCCGCTCCAGCCTCCGCTTCAGGGGCATGAACGCGGCCACGACGATAGCGACCGAGACGAGCGGGAGGTATTCGGAGAGCCCTCCGGCCAGGCCGGCGAGGTAGGTCGCCATCAAGTGCTCCGAAATCGTGAAGAGGAAGACGACCAACGCGGCGAGGCTCGTGTAGATCGTCCCTTTCTTCAGGATCGCGGTGATGTCGAACAGCCGCTCCTTCACGATGGCCACTCCGATGAGGGCTCCGAAGCCATCGACCAGGAGCATGCCCAGCGGCAGGGTAAACGGAGCGTTCACGCCGAGGGTCACCAAGACCTTAATCATGGCCACGCAGAAGACGACGAAGCTCACGAGGATGTAGGCTAGGTGGCGCCGCCTCACCGGCGACGGTTCATGCCGCCACGCGCGGTATAGGAACCAGATGGACACCGCAAAGGCGAGCATGTCCACGAGAATCCAGCTGAGCAGGAGAGGGCTCAGGTCCCCCCGGGCCACGGTGCCCCACTCGTACGTGTAGACGCCGACGGACGATCCTCCGAACAGGAGGATCGCGGCCAAGCCCCCGACGCAGTACGCGTAGAGCGCGATTGTGGTTTTCGTCCGTGGCTCCCCCAGGTACGCAGTGGTAAAGTGGTAGGCGAGGGCCGGCAGCAGCAGGACGGGAATGGTGACGATGTTCTGGTAGAGGAGCACCTCCCCGGGGAAGTCGTTCCGGATCATGACCAAGAAGATGCCCAGGTCCCAGCACGCGGCGATGAGGAGGAGGCCGGCGAAGACAAGGCGGGGGTTCCCCTTCCCCCGCGTCACGACGACGTAAAGAACGAACACGTTGATGAAGAAGCCCACCAGCGACGTCACGGAGGTGAGGAGGACGATCACCGAGGCCATCGACGGCATCCACAGCTTGCCTTGGGCTCTTATCCGTATCGCCCCGGCGCTAAGGTGGCCAGGCCGCCCCGCCTCCTCGGCCCACGTTCAATACATCTTCGGCTTGGCCTGCGGCTCGTTCCAGTACGGCCTCGTGGTCACGTACTTGATCTTCGCCTCGAAGAGGTCGTTGAGGAACTCCTTTTCCGTCTCGTCCATCTTCGCGAGGATCTTGCTCGCGGTGGTCGGGCCCACGCCGTAGACTGAGCTTGCGAACACGGCACGCTTCCCGTAGACCGCCACTAGGTCCGCCACCTGCTTCGCCCGGGTTAGGAGCTTCTTCTCCTCGTCGCTCAGGTCGAGCTTCCTCTGCCGCTTGGCCAGCGCATCCCGCACGGTCCACCCAGACCACCCCAGGACCGTCAACAGCCGCGACTTGCACTGCGCGCACTCCGGATGGTCCGGCAACTCCCCCAGACGCACCTCCTGGTGGAAGTGCCCGCACTCGAAGCACAGGAGGTGCACCGGCTCCGAGGCCAGGTGCAGCCGCATCCGCTCCAGGATCTCCTCGCGCTCTGCCTCCGGGGAGAAGAGCTCGGGC
>CAZJIP010000052.1:0-12329 GCA_964546105.1 uncultured Methanomassiliicoccales archaeon | reverse complement strand
CACCCGGGCCTGTTCGGCCGGCGAGTCTTGGGAGGCGTCCATGGGAGCGCGCTCCCGATGCTAGCGGGCGGGTGGAACAGCTGTGCCCTACGGTGCGTCGGGACGGCTGCCCCGGAGCGAAGCGGGTATGGCCGAACGTCCGGTGGGGTCACGCCGGTACGCGTCTCGGCGAGGGATCACGAGAGGCGTGCGTTGCCACCAATGGATACTCACGAGCCCGTAGGGACCGCACCCCCTCCGGCTTCGTGAGGCCCTCGTAGGGTACATGCAGCGGCTTCTTGATACCCCTCCGCCTCTCCCCCGGCCTCAAGGCTCGCACCCCCGACCGGGGTTGGGCGGAGCCATCCTCGGAAGTTCCGCATGCTCGTCATCGGGAACATCTACGGGCACGGGTTCGGGAAGGCGCAGATCGAGGCGATCGAACGGGCGGGGTTCGCGCTGCGCCCTCAGCCCTCCCGCTACGCGGGCGCCCAGATCTGCCGCTTCGTTGACTTCGAGGACGGGCCCGCCCTCGAGCTGATCGAGGTGGAGGACGGCCGGGCGTACCTGGACTTCGTGCCCAACGGCATGACCCCGTACGCGCCGGGCATCAACCTGATCGTGCCCGAGTGGGCCGAGCGGGAACTCGCGGACTTCGAGCGGCGGCATGCCGTGTTCGACCCCTACCGCCTCCACGTGGCCTACGACGGCTCGGACGATTCGTCGAAGCCCGGATGGAACTACCTGAACTTCGCGACGCCCCTCGTGCCGGGCGTCTTCATCTGGCTCACGAAGCTGGACCTGCCCGAGCCCCACCGGCCCCTGGTGCCCCGCCATCCCAACGGCGCCCTCGGCGTGCGCGGCCTCGTGTTCGACGGGAACGCGGACTCCCTGCGGTACGTGGCCCGGGTCGCAGAGACGGAACCCGTGGGCGGCGCGCTGACCCTCGAGGGCGTGACCCTGTGGCCCAAGACCGCCTTGCACGACATGCCGCGGATCCGCGGCAAGGTCTTCCCCCTCCTGGCCGTCGTCCTGGAGACGTCGGACCTGTCCGGCGTGCCGCGGGAGCTGCGGGAGGCGCACGGCGTCACGTTCGAATCCCGCCCCGCGGTCCACCTGGAGACGAACGACCTGTCCTGGGACCTCCTGATCACGGAAGCGGACCCCGCGCATCCCGCGCGGCGCTTCCCCACGCACACCGCGCAAGCGCCGCGATATCGCCGGGAGCGCGAAGCCACCGTGGCGCGCGGCTGACGGAGCCAGCGTCTTCCCGACGGCGAGCCGGCGCCGTCCTCACGTCTGATGGAGCCACCCGGGACTCGAGACCCCTTGCGTTCACAAATCCGAGCCATCGGGAGAAGCAGAATCGACGGAGTCGCGACTCCCTTCGCGGGCTTGAAATATGCTGAACATGCTGGGAGGAGCCGATGGCATTCAGGCTTACGGTCACATTTCGCGGCTACGAAGCGGAAGTCCTCGACCGGCTCGCACGGTCAGGGCTCTTCGCCTCGAAGCCCGAGGTGGTCCGGTCTGCCCTCCGCCACCTCGGGTACAATCTGGGTCTCCTGCGGGCGGAAGTCCTCTGGGCGAGCTTAGAGGGTGTCCCGCGTCGGCGGGCGACGCGTGTCCGGCTCCTCGGTGACATGAAGAAGGCCGACGACTGACGAGCGCCTCGGGTTGCTTACCGCGCTCGAGGGGGTTGGGCCGGGACGAGCAGCGGGCCGCTCCGTAGTCGCCGTGGCCCAGGTCCACCAGTCGCGGACTCTCAGCCGCATCGATTCCTTCAAGCCGCCACGCCGGATTCGGGAGTCGGGTTTGTGAGGAAGGCCGAGTCCGGCGAGGGGGTGCGGGTCCGATCGCTCCACCCCGCGATGCGATGGCTCCTGTACGCGGCCAGCGGCCTTGTGGCCCTCGCGGGCTTCCAGCTCTTCGTGCTGTCGGAGCAGACCGCCACGACGTTCGCCTGGACCGTGAAGTCCTTCCTCACCGCGGCATCGCTCGGAGCCGCGTACTGGTCCGCGGTCCCCGTGGAGTTCCTCGCGGCCCGCCAGGCCATCTGGGCGAAGGCCCGCATCGCCGTCCCCGGCGTGTGGACGTTCACGACGCTCACCCTGGTCCTAACCCTACTCCACGCGGACCAGTTCCACTTCTCGAATCCGGATCCCATCCCGCGCCTCGCGGCGTACCTCTGGCTCGGGATCTACGCGGGCGTTCCCGTCGCCATGCTGGTCGCCGCCTTCGTCCAGCTGCGGATACCGGGAGGCGATCCGCCCCGGGACCATCCAATGCCCCGATGGATAAAAGCCGCCCTCCTCGTCGAAGGGACGGGGGCGGGCGCCGCGGGGATTGCCCTGTTCGCGCTCCCCGACGCCACCCGCTCCCTGTGGCCGTGGGCCCTGACGACGCTCACCGCGCGCGCGATCGGTGCGTGGCTTATCGGGGTCGGGGTGATCGCCCTCCACGCGTTCCGCGAGGACGACCTCGCGCGCGTCCGCCCGGTCGGCGGCGGGTTCACCCTGTTCGGTCTCCTGGAGTTCGTCGCGCTCGCGCGGTATCCGGCCCAGATGGCGTGGGGCACGGCGGCCGCGTGGCTCTACCTCGCCTTCCTGGCCAGCCTCGTGCCCGTCGGCCTGTACGTGGGGCTCGGTCCTAGAGTCCCGCGGCTCTCACGCGGGCTTGATTAGGTTCTCGATCTCGGCCGGCGGCAGGTCCATGCTGTGGATCTGCTTCGTATGGAACGTAGCAGCATTCACGAGTTCGTTCCGGTCGTGGCTGCGGATCAGGAATCCGCAGTCGGGATCGCATTCCACTTTCCACAGGTCCCTCGTCGGTGTCGTCGATGATTCCTCCATCTTGCCTCCCCCTGGGAGAGGAGCCTGATATGGCATGTCACGGCTTAAAGGGTCGCTCGGTGTGGCCCGGAAGGCCAGGTGGACTTAGTAATTCTTAAGTATTACAAGTAATATCACAATCGACATGGAGGTCGTCAGCGTGAAGGTGGATCCCGAGACGAAGCGGCGCATGAGCCGCCTCCGGGACGTGAACTGGTCCGAGGTCCTCCGGGAGGCCATCCGTCGGCGCCTGGACCTCGAGGAGAGGCTCCGTGCGCCCATCGACCGCAAGCGCGCGCTCGAGGCAGCGCGCCGCATGGACGAGTTCCGGTCCCGCATCCAACCCAGCGACTTCGACGCGACGCGGGAGATCCGGAGATGGAGAGACGCGGGCCGACCGTCGTAGATGCGTCCGTCGCGGCCAAGTGGTTCATTCCCGAGAAGGACACACCGCAGGCGTTGGATCTGAGGCGGGCCCACCTCGACGGCGAGACGATCCTGGTGGCTCCCGCCCTCCTCGTGTACGAGGTCACGAACGCCCTCCGCTATCATCCCCAAGTGGGCGCCGAGGCCCTGTCAGGCCACGTGGACGACCTCTTGTCGCTCGGGCTCGGCCTCGACCCACCCTCCGAGGAGTCCCTCGGCCCGGCCGTCCGACTCGCGTACCGCAAGGGGGTGACCGTGTACGACGCGTCCTACCTCGCCCTCGCCGAGCGACTGGGCTGCCCCATCGTCACGGCCGACCGTGAGCAGCTCGAGGCCGCGGGGACCCGGGGTGTGGCCCTGAAGGAATGGGAGCGGAGTACGCGGAGCCACTGAGAGCGACGTCCTCAATCCGCCGCAACGGACCAGTGCGGTGCACCGGCCAGATCCCTGCGCGTCACGCGACCCGACTTGCGGAGCTTCTCCAATCGGGCTTTCGCCTCGGCGTCGGAGAGGCCCAGGACGCGGGCGATCTCCCGCAGCGGCGCGGGACCGTGGCGCCTCAGATACGCCGCCACGTCCCCCGGCTTCTTCTTCGGGACCGGGGTCCCGGCTAGGAAGTCGATCGCATCCTCGACGACCGCGGGATCGAACGCGTAGTCCAGGAGCACGGTCCGATCTCCGCCGTCCGTCAGGGCGAGGCCGTAGAAGCCCAGGGGCACGTGGGGGAAGCCGTGGCCCTGATGCGCCAGCTCCGCCCGCAGGGCGTCCGCATCGCCGTAGTCTCGGAAGAAGGCGTCCACATCCAGGCCGGCCTCCATGGCGGCCTCCCGGAGCGCATCGTCCCGGGTGACGTCCTGGCCCTCGACACAGGAGCGGCGGAGGATGGCGCGCATGAACCGCTCGCCCTTCGCCGCTCCCTGGCGTCTCGCGGCGAGCACGGCGAGGGTCGCGGGCATCACGCTCCGCGGCTGCTCGCCGCTCCAGTCGGTCCGGATGGGCACCCCCATGATCCCGATGGACTCGCGGGCCCACTCCGCCTGGCCCTGGGGCGTCATCTCGTAGGCCTTCATCCACGCGTCCAGGTCCTCGTACACGCACCCGAGGAGGAGATGGACCTTGACCCGGTCCCCGTAGACCAGGGCCAAGCGGTTCAGCACGGCCTCGTAGCCCCAGGACCACCAGCACGTCGGCGCGGTCGCGTGGTACAGGTGGACCGTGGACTGCCGCTTCCCCTTGGGCATCGCATCACCCGGCCGCGAAGAGGACGGGGCTCAGCCCCAGAACTCCTTCTCCGTCAGCGCGACCTGCCAGCTCACGGGCTCGATGGGGATCGCGTTCTTCGCGACCCACGGGAGGAACTCCCGCCCGCTCTCCCCGATGTTGCCCGACTTGGTCCACGTCAGATAGAGGAGGTCCGCGTCCTGCGCATAGTACGGACCGTCCACCTTCTCCCCATGCTTCGTCGCGAGCTCCTGGAGCTTCGCGGTGACCTTCGCCAGCTGTTCCCTCGACCCACTGAAATTCGCCTTCCACAAAACGAGCACGGCTTCGACTCCCTGCGGGGGTATTATTTAGGGGGACCTAAAGGCTTGCACCCGGAGGGGCGCCGCGGGAGCCGCGGAGGACGGTCCGGTCCACGTCAAACAGGGGCCGGTACTGTAGGAGCCGGTCGTACTGCTCGTCGTCCAGGTTGTTCCGCGCCTGCCGCAGGACCGTGCGCATGGAGACCGCGTCCACGGGCCGCTTGGAGGCCATCATGAGGAGGAGTTCCAGGTACTGCTGGAGGGGGCTCAGCTTGAGGCGCTCGTCGTAGTGCTCCAGGGGCATGAGCCAACCTTGGACCGTTCGGATGGTCGGCGACGTGCGCTCCGTGATCAGGACCCGCCCGTTCCCTCGGGGCCGCGGCTCCACCTCGCGGATCCCTTCGGTCTTCGGGCGGTAGGTCTTCATGGGGTCGGATGCATGTGGCGTTCTCCCCCTATGTAAGGGTACGCGCCTCCGTATCAGCCGCGGCAGAAATCGTCCCGCAGGTCCCCGAGACCCACCAGGGACGGCAGGTTCATGGCCCCGGACCGCAAGCTTCAGCGTGTTGGACGCCCATACGGGTCCGGGGGAGGGAGACATCCTCATCATCCGTTGTACCTGCGGGCACGACCTCGAGCGCCACCTGGAGACGGAGGGATGTGACATCGAGGACTGCCGGTGCCCCGGGTTCGAGGCCAGCTGGGACGAGATGGACGAAGAGACCGTCCGCGTCTGAGCCTCAGCGCGCCAACGCGAGTGCCCGGAGGGGACGGGCGCGCTCGAGCTGGCGGAGCGAGGGTACCCGCGGTTCGCCCTGGCGGCGCAAGGAGAACGCGCGGAGGTGCGGCTGGAGGTTCAGGAGGACGCGGGCCTCCGCCTTCCGCAGGTGCTCGCAGAACGTGGACGGCGCGACGCCGGCCTCGTGGGCCAGCTTCACCACGTTGGCGCGGCTCGGCAGGGCGTAGTGGCCCCGCTCCAGACCCAGGTTCAGAGCGAGGATCTGGCGGTCCGTCAGGCCGGCGAACAGGTCCGACGCGGGGACCAGCATGGTCTTCTCCATCTCCAGGTCCTCGATGGGCCTCAGGGAGAGGATCTGGAGCTCCGCGGACTTGCGGAGCGTGCCGAAGAGCTTCCGCACGGAGGCCTCGCCCCAGACCAGGACCCGCCACGACTCCCAGCCCTCGTGGTAGACGATGGGCGGGATGTCCCAGGCGCCCGCCTTCTCGATCGCGCCCGTGACGGAGGGACCTGTGAACATCGCGCAGCAGCTCGTGGTCACGTAGATCCGAGACTCTTCGGAGACGGAGCGGTGCCGCACCCGGGTGTGGCCCTCCGCCCAGGCCGCGAAGGCGTCCAGCTGGTCCTCGGGCCCGGAGACCTGGAAGACGGCGCGGCCGGGGACACACCAGTGGACGATCCGCAGCTCCGGCAGGCGGCGCGAGACCCCGCCGACCACGCAGTCGTGCCGCGCCTCGAACGCCACGGCATAGACCGTCTCCGCCCCGGATGCGTGGCGCTTCTCCGCTCGCATCACGATCACAGCCCCGGACCCTCTTGGCGCCGAGGGTCGGTATAAACTCTGTCCCGCTGTACAACGGCACCCTGGGGCGGGAGAACCCCGATGGCGGCGCAGGGCATAGGCTCGTCCGATGCCCGTGAACGGATGGTTGAATGAACCCCCCGCCACCGTGCGTCCAGCGTGGCAGGCCGACCTGGACCGCTACGCGAGGACGGAATATGGAGATCGCACCGCGAGCGCGCTCCTCGCCGAGGCGGGTCGGGACCGCAAACGCGCACGCGTACTCCGTCGGTGGCTGCGCAGACTGGAATCCCGACAACGCGGACGTCGGCCCGTGGCGGTGCCGGGCGACCCGCGACCGGTAGGAAGACCCCGAACGGACTCGGAGGGCACTTAGGGGCGCTCGCCATGACGGAAGCATCGGCATGACGTCTCGCATCCTCGCCGCCGCGGGCGCCGCCCTCGTGACCGGACTCGTCGCCACGGCCTTCCTGTGGGCCGCGTCCCTCCCCGTCCCGTTGGCCCCGTCCGAGGACACGTTCTCGTTCGAGCAGGACATGGAGGGTTGGGCAGCCGGGGGCGCGGACCTGTTCTGGGGTAACTGCACGGGGGAATTCGCGGCTCTGCGACCTTCGTGGGTGACCGCAGGGAACTGCTCAATGGCTTGGTCCGTTGAGCGCACGACGGAGCGGGCAAAGGACGGCGAGGCGTCCGTGAAGCTGTTCCTGGACAACCTCCAGGACCAGGGGAAGATCTGGATTGAGCGGGCGTTCAACGTCACGCCCGGACGCTCGTACCGCGTGCACCTGGCCTTCGCCTTCGCGTCCGCAGACTACGGATCGGTGAACCACTGGACAATCCTCGCGGGCGCGCTGCCGGAGCACCCGGTCTCCTCCGCGAACCTGACCCCGGTGATTCGAGGAGACACGGGAAACGGGCGGGATTCCGGGAGCGGGTGCGTGTGGCTCGACAAGGCGTATGATTCGATCGTGGGCTCCCCGGACGACCGCCTCTGGGTAGTCGTAGGCGTCTGGGGCACCTGGGAGACCCCGCGGACGTACTACGTGGACGCGGTAACCGTGACCATCAGGCCCGCCTAATGATTCGAGCGTCTCGTGCGGTATCCTCGTGGTGGGCGCGGAGCCGTTTCAGTAGGATTCGACGAGAAGTCCGATGGCCTTCCCAATCTGGGCAAAGTCCGCGTCCCGCGAGACCAGCGTATGCCTACCTTGGCTTGCAATCCCGGCGATCATGGTGTCCACGTGGCTCTTCACGCGGCCGAGGCGCATGAGCTCGGCCCGGATTTCCGCGGCGTGGGAGGCACTGCCCTCGTCGAACGGAGCGCGAGCGTACTGGGCGGCCAGCTGACCGAATGCGGCCGCCTCCGAGCGGGAGCGCGTGAACAGCAAACCGGCGAGGATCTCGTACAATACCGGGGTGGGCAGGATCTTGGGTTCGCGCCGCTCGTCGAGCTCTCGAGCCTTCTTCTTGGCTGCCGCGTCAGAGCGCAACAAGTCCACGATGAAGGCGGTGTCGAGGACATAGCCCACGGAGTCACCGGTCCGTGGCCAGGCGCCGCCGCTGGATTTCGATGTCTTCTTCCCGCATGCGCGCGATGGCACCGGCCACCTCGTCCGCGGCGCGCTTGTCGAGGAGGCGGGTGAGTTCAAGGAGCGACGGCTCGCGAGAGCCGAGGATCCGTCGAACGACGTCGGAGAAGCTCTCGCCCGTCCGCTTGGCGGCCTTCAGCCGTTCGTATGCGGAGGTCTCGAGTGAGATGGTTTTGGTACCCATGCACCTGTGTATGTGCATGCACGTATATCAACCCACCGGGGAGGGGACCGAATGGGTATCTCAAGCGCGGGACCGGCGGCTGCCTGAATCGAAGCCACCAGATGCCTCAAGTGCTCCCCGGCCCACGGTCCGAGGAGGCGAATCGACCCCGCTGGTTTTCTAGGGCGTTCGAAGAGATCGATGGGGTCAAACAGGCGCCCGCGGAACCCGTGAAGCACAGGGAGCTACTGTATCACCTCGTGGCCACTCCCGAGGCTCCCACGGCGTAGTTCGTATCCGGCGGCGCCGAGAGGAGGCAGGGAGTCTGCTCAGGGAATCCCTTGCTGTGGTGGTGGCCCCGCTTCGGTAGGGGCGCCACAGTGCCCGCAGAACCTCTCCCCAGGCTGGAGCGGGCCGCCACACGACGCGCAGGTCACGGTCGCCGCGCGCAGAGGAGGCGTCTTGGCCTTCCGCCGAATGTAGACCACGAGGAGGGCTGCCAGAACCGCGACGACCAAGATCAGGCCGATCGCCTCCGGAACGATGAACATCCACGACGGCGGTGGCGACGTCACCGTGATGCGGAAGCCCGCGACAATCGCGCCGAACGTGGCGTTGAGCACCGCGTACTGCGACATGGAGCCCGTGAGGATCGCGCTCCAGATGCGCTCGTCGCGCTGGCTCGCGACGAGGAGGACGAGCTGAATCAGGGGATGGGACGAGTAACCCACCTCGAACGTCGCGGCGAGATGGCCCGCCAACGGGAACGTGTGCGCGGGCGCCACCAAGTAGGCGTCGGGCAGCTGCGCCTGGACGCCCGCGAGAATCTGCTGCACGCCGGACGACAGGTAGGCGTCTGTCTCCTGGACCCCCGACGCGTTCTCCGTGTCCACGAGCAAGTTGGCCGGCGTCACGCCCACGGTACCCTGAAGGAAGAGCTCGTACGTGTAGCCGCCCTCGGTCACGTTGTAGGACCGCGACCAGCCCGCGGGGACGGGAATCACGTAGCCGCGCGGGCTCGCGTAGTCCACGAGGGCGAGGGGCTGCGCGGGGGTCACCCGCATGACCAGCGAGGCGACCGCTGAGGCACCCCAGGCGTCCGTGACGGTCAGGGTGACCGTGTAGTTGCCCGGTTTGTCGTACGTGTGGAACTGGCTCGTCGTCACGTCCGTCGAGGTGACGCCGTCCCCGAAGTCCCAGAGCTCGGACGTCAGGCCCCAGCCCGCGGGCCCATGGGACGCGGAGGTGAGGTGGGCCATGGTCCCCGCCACGACGGTCGTGGCGTCCGCGGACAGGGAGGCGACGGGCGGCAGGCCCGACAGGTTCTGGTTCGTCGCGTAGATCAGGTTCCCGTTGACCTGGCTCGACTCGAAGACGATCCCCGCGTCCCCGGAAGGCAGGAGGCCCAGGGTCAGGCCGGTGTCCCCGAGATGGTTGGACACCACCTGGACCGCCCACGTCCCGTTGAGGACCGCGTACCGCACCTGCGAGCCCGAGGCCGCTCCGTAGACGATGTGGGGGCGGCCCTGAGCATCGAGGATCAGGCCGCCCACGGACGAACCGTGCACGTCCACGGTCTGGTTGGCCCACGAGGTCCCGTCGTTCCGCGCGTACTTCAGTCCGGACGGTGCGGCGTAGACGATGCGCGGAAGCCCGGACGCGTTCAGTCGAAGGGAGAGCGTAAAGGCGCTCGCGTCGACCGTGCTCAGGACCCAGGTGGACCCGGTCCACTGCGCGTAGACGAGCGGGCCGCTGGGCCACGTGGCATATGCGATCCGCGGGTACCCGCTCGCATTGACCGCGAGGGAGAAGTACCCTTGGCTGAAGGAGGCGTTGACGAGCTGAGAACTCCAGCGAGTGCCGTCCGTCGTGGCGAGGAGGAGGCCGATGCTCGGGGAATTGGAGTACGCGATCATCGGGAGGTCCGTGACGGGATTCAGGGCGATGGCCGTCGGCGTGTAGAGCCCGTACGCCACGGTCTGCAGGACCCAAGCGGATCCGTTGAAGTACGCGTGCCGCACCGCGAAGCTGCCGTTGAAGTAGGGGCCATCCAGGTAGCTGATGTGCGGACGGCCCTCCGCGTCGAGTGCCAGGGAGCAGGACTGGCCCGTGTCGCCCAGCCCGCCATCCACCGGGGTGAAGTGCCAGCCCGCGTCGTCGTGGGTCCCGTACACGAGGCCGGAGTAGTTGACGGAACCCGCCGCGTAGAAACAGACATGCAGGGTCCCCTGCGAGTCGATGACCAACGAGGGCCAGAACCCGTTCCCGCCGGGGAGGAGCACCCAGATGCCCACGCCGACCGTCAGGACGCGCAGCTCGGAGCCGAAGGTCCCCGTGGCGTTTGTGGCCCATACGCGGTATCGGTAGACGCCGTTCGGGAGGGCGCTGACGTTCAGATACCAGCTCGTGGCGCTCCCCATCATGCTCACGTTGGACCCGTTCCAGTTCAGTACGGCGGTGGCGGGCGCCTCCAGGGTCACGTTGACGAATGTGTAGCGGCGGTCGATCAGGTAGGTGCCGTTGGGGTCCGTGGGCGGCGCGAAGGCCACGAAGATCCGGTGGCCCCAAATCTCCCAGGTGTAGTTCTCGAAGACCTGCGTGCCGCCGTTGATGGATACGAGATGCAGATCGTGAACCACGAGGCGGATAAAGTCGACGGAGTATCCGATCAGGTCGGGGTGCTCCCCGAGCGAGACGTTCTCGGAGAACCCGTAGCCGCTTCCGCCTCCCTGCGGGAACTGCACGTCCAGCTCGATGTAGTCGTTGATCCCGTCCGTCAGGAGGATCGTGATCTGCGCGTAGTCCGGATCGCTTCCCGCCGTGAAATTCGTAGTGCCCGGACCGGTCTCCGTGACGCCGTCCCCGAGCTTCCACTGCACCCCCGCAGGCTGGTCTCCCATGGCGAAGATGTCCTCCACGGAGTTGGCGGTCACCGCGGCCCACAGCCCTCCCGTCCCGTTCAGAACGGCGAGGCGAGTAGGACTCGCGGCGGCCGCGCGCGGGTTCGTGGAACCGGACGAGGACACCCTGGGCCGGGCATACAGGCCCGGCCCGCGGGCCGGCGGCGTTCCTTGGAGCCCAGGCTGGGCCCACGCCGCGAGCGGGACCGCGAGCAGAAGAGAGGCCAGGATGAATGGTATGAGGGACGCGCGCCGTCGTGGTCTGCCGCGGACGCGCGGCCGGGCTTCCCTCATCCCGTGTGGATGCACGGGGAGTCGCTTAAGCCTGACGGGGCCATGCACTGCGCGCGATAACGACGCAACGGGTGGCGGAAATCCACATAAGGCCAGATCCCCGTCCGCGGCTGATCGTGGAGGCATGCAACCGACGCCGCCCCTCGCGGAAACCCCTGCCCTGATCACGGGAAAACCGCCCACGGCGCGGGAGACGCAGATTCTGAGGACGCGGAGTGGCGTGCGGCTCCTCATCCTCGCCGTCCTCCTACAATGGATTCCCATCGTCGAATACCTGGGGTTCACGGTGGCAGCCTTCGGCGTCTTCCAGGTGATCCGCGGCCGGCGAGCGTTCGGCGTGCGGTACGAGCGGCTCGTCGTATGCTCCGTACTCCTGTTTCTTGGCGCGGCGATGTCGGCCATCGCCCTCGACCAGGAGTTCTCGTACACCTACGATGTGGCCGTGCACAGCGACCTTGGGTCCGCGGGAGCGGGTCTCGCTCTGGTCGCTTACCGGGGTCTCGCCGAGGGATCCCTCATCATCGCCGTCCAGATCGCCGCATGCTACGTGCTCCTGGCCCACGACCTCGAGGATCGAACAGGGCGGAGGCTGCTATACGCGAGTCTGGCCGCACAGATTCTGGTGGCCGCGGCCACGCTCCTCCTCGTCCTTCTCCCCGACATCCAGAACGCCGTTCCCGCTGCGTTTGTGACGGGAACCCCCGATGTGACCGCGCTGCAAGCGGTGACCGCCGAGGTGTCCGGCGTGAGCTCCCTCCGGCTGGTCGATGCACTCCCCGCCCTCCTCTTCGCGTACGCGTACACGCGGGCGTTCCGGCGAATCGACCGTGGAGAAATCCCGCCCCCGGCGAGTCCGCCGTCGTGAATCGGGTGGCCGGTACAGGTCCTGCGAGGTCATCGCAGACGGAATGGGCTTGCGGGCCCCGCGCTGCGCGCGGCGCGCTCTCCGGGGCAACGACCGTGGAGCTGCCGAACCTACCGGTGCTCGACCCACGGGTTGCAGGGCGAGCGAGCGCCCGGCCGGCTTAAGTTTCCCTAAACCCGTCGGAGACAATCGCCGATTGGAGGGGGAGGCATGCCAAC
>CAZJIP010000051.1:0-12728 GCA_964546105.1 uncultured Methanomassiliicoccales archaeon | reverse complement strand
TGGCCCTCGACCTCGGGCTTCGAGATGGCGGCCTCGATCTCCTCGACGCGCGCCTTGGCGCATTCCTCCGGGGAACGGTTCTCCGGGTCGCGGTATGGGTAGGCGTAGTCCAGGATCATGACCTCGTGGACGAGCGGGCCGAAGCCCTCGCGGTAGGGCTTCTCCTTACCCGTCAGGGAGATGTCCAAGAGCGTGCGGCCGTGGAACGCGGTGCGGAAGGAGACGATCCACGGCTTCTTCGTGTAGGCGCGCGCAATCTTCACCGCGTTCTCCACGGCCTCGGACCCGGAGTTCAGGAAGATGCTCTGGGTGAGCCCGGGCGGGCAGATCTTCGCCATGACCTCGGCGAGGTCCGTGTACGGCTTGTACGTGGAGACCATGTAGCAGATGTGGGTGAGCTTGTCGAGCTGCGCCTTCGCCGCGCGGGTGACCTGGGGCGGGCGGTGGCCCACGTTGTGAACACCGATGCCAACGCCCAGGTCCACGTACACGTTCCCGTCCGCATCCTGGACGAACGGCCCCTCGGCGCGTGTGAGTTCGAGCGGGAGACCGACCCGCAAGCCCTTCGTGACGAACTTCTCCTTGCGCTCGAGGGCGGCCTTCGATTTCGGCCCTGGCGGCACGACGACGACCCTCGGCCCAGTCAGTCCCTTCCTCGCGGCTACCTTCCTCACAACATCCTTCGGAGAGCGCTTCGCCATGGTATCGTAGCTCGGGACCGGCCCCAAGCGGAACCGCCCTGGGTCGAGAAAGGCGAGGGGGATTATAGCCTTTCGAAAGGGAAGGAATGTACGTGCCTGGACGGAGGCTTCAGGGCACCGCCGGGTCACTCAAATGCCTGGCCCTTGGTCTCGGGCCCAGCGCCGACGAGGAACACACCCCCGAGGGCCATGACGACCGCAATGGCGGTCAACGGTGCGACGATGCCGCCCGTGTAGCCGAGCAGGGCGCC
The DNA here is from genome assembly GCA_964546105.1 of uncultured Methanomassiliicoccales archaeon. Lineage (GTDB taxonomy): Archaea > Thermoplasmatota > Thermoplasmata > RBG-16-68-12 > RBG-16-68-12 > RBG-16-68-12. The sequence goes on along the minus strand of CAZJIP010000051.1, from coordinate 11,776 downwards.
GAACAGGACTGGGCCGGCGATGGATGTCACCTTGCCGACTCCCTCGGCCATGCCGAATCCCGTGGCACGGTACTGGGTCGGGAACAGCTCGGGCGTGTACGCGTACACGGCGCCCCAGGCTCCGAGGTTGAAAAAGCTCACGAGGATCAGGCTCACGAGGACGGTGGCGAAGTCCGAGGCCGTGGCGAACAAGTAGCCGCTCACGCCGCCCAAGATTAGGAACAGAGCGAGCGTGTTCTTCCGCCCCCAGCGCTCCACGAGAATCATGGACGCCAGGTATCCCGGGAACTGCGCCAGAGCCGAGGCCACCAGGAACCAGGCGACGAACACGATGTTCGTGAGTTCGCTCACACCGAAATCCGGAAGGACGAGAGGCAGCCATAGGAAGAGGCCGTAGTAGCTGAAGTTCAGGGCCATCCAAGTCACGATGGTGACCACGGAGCGCCGCGCGAGCTTTCCCTCGAAGAGGGCCGAGAGGGGCGCCCGCGGCACCGTCTGCTCGGCGGACAGGGACGACGGATCGACGGACGTGCCCGTGATCCGCGAGAGGACGGCGGCGGATTCCTGGAGCCTTCCGTGCCGCGCGTAGTAGAAGGGGCTCTCAGGGATGGCCAGCCGCGCGACCGCGGCAATGAAGGCGGGGAACGCCGCGACGACGAAGAGCACGCGCCAGCTCTCGAGCCCCGCGACGGTCACGCCCTGGATGATGAAGACCCACCAGAACGCGATCGCCAGGAGGAAGCCCAGGGGCCAGAAGAAGTCCAAGAGGACCATGAACCGCCCGCGGGACTGGGGCGGCAAGAGCTCGGAGAGGACTGCGGGATCCACGACGAGCATGCCCCCGAGGCCGAGACCCGCGAGGAAGCGGAACCCGAATACGCTCCACGGGTCCCAGGAGAGGGCCGTGGCCGCGGTGAAGAGGGAGTACCAGAGGATGCTCACGAGGAAAATCCGCCGCCGGCCGCTCGCATCGGAGAGGCGGCCGAGGATCAGACTGCCGATGAAGGATCCGATCAGGGTCGCGGCGGACACCACGCCCACGAGCACGGGATTGCTGCGCGTCGTGACCCCGAACGTCGCCAGGACGGGCTGGACCACCAGACTGATCATAATGATCTCGAACGCCACGAAGGTCCAGGAGAAGCCCGTCACGAGAACCACCTTGCGGTGGAAGGAAGTCATCCCGCCCTGTCGCAATATATCCTCGACTGTGCGGGTCGCGGTGGCCGTGGCCATGCGCGCCTCGGAGTCCGGCGGCCTATATGAGGCTTGAGAGGGCGGCAAGGCTGGCCTCTTGACCCCGGGGTCTCCGGCCAAATTCGCCGCCGTTCCCGCGCGCGGTCAGCGGCGGAGGGTAAACACGGTCTCTCGCGCGTCGCGCAACGACGGGTCGCGGCGCACGAGGCCGGCCCGTACCAGGTAGGAGACCGCGTTGCGCACGGTCCGCTCGGGCATCCGGGACTCCGCGATGAGCCGCTTCTCGGTCATCGCGCCCTCGTCCTCGAGGAGGCGGTACAGGAAGCGGACGGAGGGAGGCGCCCTCGAGGGGAGCTCCGTGGCCCGGTGCCGCGCGTCGAGCTTGCCGAAGATCTGGAGGTACCGGGCCTTCCCGAACCGCACGAAACGCGCGGGGTCCGCGCTGGCCTGGATCGTGAATCCCTTGGAGCGCACCCGGATGCGCTCCTGGCCATCGAGGACAAGATCCCGACCCAGGCGCGACTCGATCTCCGTGATGGCGACCACGCTTCGGGCGGGCAGGACCAGCGGCCGCTGGCCCGTGGACGAGCAGACGGGGACCACCACGATGGCCTCCGCGTTCTCCATGACCACGGGACCCCCCGCGGAGAGGCCGTAGCCCGTGGACCCTGTCGGCGTGCAGACGATCACGCCGTCGCCCGAATCCCGCCAGACTTGCTCCCCGTCTACTTCGAGCGTGTACCGCAGGAAGCCCGCGCCGCGGCTCGTGCTCAAGGCCGCCTCGTTCAGGGCGGGCGGCAGGCGCCGTCCGTCCAGCCGCACCTCGAGGCGCAGGCGTTCCTCGATCCAGTGCTGTCCGTCGAGGAGCGTCTCCAGGGCCCAGCCGACCTGTTCCGGTGGGACCTCCGCGAGGAACCCGTGCCCGGCGCTCAGGACCGCGGTCTCCGAGCCGACGCGGCGTAGCGCATGGAGCAAGAACCGGTCGTCGCCGAGGACGAGGAGCACGTCGGGCGCGGGAGGCCCCAGATCCGCGGTGACGGATACCTCGGGGAATCGTTCGCGCAGGGTACGGGCGGCCTCCGAGGCGTGGCGGCGCGTGACGGCGTCCTTGGATGCCAGGAGGGCGATCCGCATGGCGTTCGAGGGAGTTGGAGGGCCGGCTTAACCCTTGCGGCCTCCTTCCGGGTGCGGATCAGGTCTCCGCCTGCCGTTTCTTGCCCCAGGCCACTAGGAGATGGAAGGACAGTTCGGGGACGGACTCGACCTGCACGTGGCGGAATTTCTCGCCGAGGACCGCGGTGACTTTCTCAAGGGGAACCTCGGTCACACGGCCGCCGCTCCGCCGCACCCACACACCCTCGATGAAGGCCCCGACCTCGCACGGCCTCGTCGGGTCGCGGGCCAGCAACGCATCGGGAAGGATGATCGCCAGCCGACCGGGAGGCCGGATGCTCCGCGTGGCCTCCTCGATGCGCCGGAACCATTGCCGCGGCCGCGGCACCCAGACCAGGACGGACTGGTCCACGTAGTTGTCCCGCAGCGGGACGTAGGACTCGCCGCCATCCAGGAGGGTCAGGCGCGGTTCCTCAATTTCGAACGTCCCCTGCGGCCGCACGAGGAAGATATCGCCCTGGACCACGTCGAAGAGCTGGAAGAGAGACGAGCGGAAGTTAATCTCGCTCAGGTAGCCCGGCGGCACGACGAGCGCGGTCCGTCCGTGGAGCTTCGCGTGCGGGATGAACCGCGCGAGGATGTCCAGCGCGCGCTGCATGGTCGTCCGGTCGGACGCCAGGTACTCGAGGTACGCGAGGCGGACCATGGCGATGGCATCGAACAGGACATCGTCGAGGTACTCGCGGCCCTTCGCCGTGATCGCGTACTCGTGGCGCTTGGGCCCGCGCTCCCCCGGCGTCTCGTTCGCGACCACGAGGCCCTCCTCCTCCATGCGTTTCAGCACGGGGTAGAGGTGGTTGAGGCGGATCTCCTGGCCCGCGTCCGTGAGCGCGCGGTGGATTTGGTAGCCGTACGTCGCTCCCTGCTGGATGGACCGGAGGATGGCCGTGGTGAGGTCCGCGCGCGCCATCTAGGTCCCTCGAATGGACATAGGTAGCCCGCTGCTCGGCTTGAACCTTCCCGTCGGCCTCAGTCGTGCTGCGGGTCCATGTATCGGTAGACCATGAGGCCGCAGTTCGGACACGGGCCCGAAATCCACCGCGCTTCTGCCTTCCAGGCGTGATTGCAGTAGGGGCAATCGACGATGATTTCGGATGGTGCGGCGGTCTTCTCCGTCGAGAGACCTCCGAGACCCTAGGGCGTCCTCACGGCAAATATCTGTGGACCGCATGCCGCGAATTGCCGTGCGGTGCACCGTGTGGACCCACTCGGACTGTACCGAAGTTGCTTATAGCGGCGGACCGTAAGTCGGACTCAGTCCACATCGTCTGATCCCGCGCGGAAAGGAATCTTCTCCTGCGGCTTGCGACCCAAGTCTTGAATCTTCCCCCACCTTGCTACCCGTCGAGTGACGGCTCTTCTCCGAGAGAGGATGCAGCACTGGTTATTCCAATCGGCATGGCGACGTCGGAGAGAGTCCGCGTCGGTCGCTCGTTCTCTCCGATGGACGGTCGCATGACGGTGGACCCTATGGCTCGCGCGTTGACCTTCAGTCCACGACGAGCTGGCCGTACATCCCGCTGGCGGCGTGGTTCGAGACCGCGCACACGTACCAGTACGTCCCGGCCTGCGGTGTGAAGCTCATCTGCTGGCTCCACATGCCCATGCTGGACATCGGCGCCAGCGAGTTCGTCCCCATCATGGTCCCGGACATCATGCCGCCGGAGCCCATCATGCCCGACGAGGAGCTGTACGGAGGCGCCTGGGTCGTCAGGCTCCACGTATGGTCCATGCCCGAGTCCATGTTCACCATCACAAGGGTCATCCGGGTGCCCGCACGCAGGTGGATCGTTGGGTTCACCATCCCTTGGATGACGAACGTCAAGTCGTGATCAGCCGGGGAGCCGTAGGCCACCATGGTCATGGCGCCGGATCCGAACCAGAGGGTGTTGTTCCCCATGAAGGCCTGACCCCGGGTCGCGGAAGCGTTGAGCGCGGCCAAGTCGCTCACCTGGAGCTGCTTCGGTTGAGCGTACGTGGGGTTCCAGGCGGACAGACCGGATTGCGTGGTGGACCAGAGGAAAGCGCCGATGACCGCGATGGCCACGACGGCGACAACGACTAGGAAGAGCGTGCGGCCGGATCGCGCCGGAGGCCGAGCCGGTTGCGGGGGGCTCGGTGGAACGGGGCCCGGTGCCCCACCCTGCGAAGAGGCCCTCTGTCGCATCCATTCGTCGCGCGTGATTTCGCCTCGCGCATAGCGCGCATCTGGATCCATGGTTCGGTCGTACGTCGGCTCACCTCCCTCCTGTCTGCACTGAGCTCAGGGGTTCATCATATACCTGCGGTGCGTACTTTTCGCCCGACACGGTCGGCCCGTCCTACGCCATCGATGCCTTGACCGGCTTCGCCGAGATCATCCTGACAATCCCCACCGGGCCCAACTCCTCCACGCTCTCCACTTCGAGTCCCGCCCGCATGACGTTTTCCACGGTCCGACGGTTGATGTTGGCGCCGGAAATCCGCGCCGCGACAGGATTAGCCCAGTCCAGGATGCGCCCGATGCCCGGACGGTCGACGCGGACGTGCTCGAGCAGGAGAATCCTTCCGTCCGGCTTGACGACTCGGCCGAGTTCCCGCAGGCCCAAGATCGGATCGGGGACCGAGCAGAAGACAAAGGTCGCCACCGCAGTGTCAAAGGAGTTGTCGGAAAACCTGAGCTCTTGGACATCCCCTTGACTCAGGTCGATGGACCGGCCCAGTCGGCGGGCACGTTCCTGGGCTCGGACGAGCATCCGGTCCGCCAAGTCGATACCGGTGACCTCGGCATTCGGGGGATGCAGTGGGAGGTTGGCACCCGTGCCCACGCCGACCTCGAGGACCCGTCCCCTCGCCCGTCGCCACAAGCGTTCGCGCCATGCTCGCGAGCCCCGCCGAGCAAGGGTGTCCATCAGCTCGTAGCACCGCGCATTACGGTTGTATCGGTTCCTCGTCTGTTCCGTGGCTTTCCGATCGACGACGTCGCCCAAGTCACCACCCCGCGACCGCGACGGCAATCTCCATCGGGATCGACCTCAGAGCAGGATGAGCAGGGTGAACAAGCCGAGCGCCAGCATCAGCCCGCCCAAGGCCAGCTTGACGTAGTTCTTCGTGCGCAGATGCCAGCGAGCCACGGCCCGGTAAGTCGGGCGGCTCGTGACCAGGACGAGGACGGCCACGAGGGGGACAACGAACATCACGTTGTAGAGGACGAGCAGGCCAAAGCCCGTCGCGGGCGCCGCCTGGGCCGACAGGAGCGCGAGGACGCTCAGGTAGATCCCGCCCGTGCAGGGCACCGTGCAAAGCCCCACGAGCACGCCGGCGCCGAACACGGCGGGGACGAAGGTGGCCTGTAGGGCTTTGTGGACCCCAGGCCGGGTGAAGTGCGGCATCTCGAGCTTCCACCGGCTCTCCGGGAAGAGCCCGTCGCGGAGGATCCACAGGCCCATACCGATGCTCAACAGGGCGGCGATCTTGCCGATCCAGTGGCCCTCAGTGAGGAAGTTCATCGCGCTGAGAAGCCCGAGCCCCAGGGCCATGTACGTGGCGAAGAGTCCGGCGATGTACACGGACCCGTTCCGGATGATTCGTCGGCGTTTCTGGGGCCCCGCGTCCGCCAGGTTCGTGGAATGGCAGTCGAGGACATCGCGTTCGAAGGCGGCCGTGGTCACGCTCGCGAAGACGAGGAGCCCCGCGAAGGAACAGGGGTTAAACCCGTCCGCGAGGCCAGCGAGGGCCACGATCCAAGGCGTCAACTCGCCCCCGGCGAAAACGGCCAAGGCGGCGACGCCGGCCATGGCGCCGAAGACCGTGGCCTTGGGAGGCGGGAGTCGCACCAAACCGACCCCTACGGCTCCACGATGAGCTGCCCGTTCATAGACGGGCTCTCGCGCCCGCCGCAACAGACGCTGCAGTACCACCCGTACGTTCCCGGGGTGCTCGTGGGCACGGTGAAGACCTTCTGACCGAGGGGCTCCACGCTCACGTTCATCCCGAAGTCGTCCATCCCGAAGTTGTGCCAGCCCCCGCCGTCCGTGTGCGCCGAATTGTCCATGTTGATGAGGTCGATCTTCAGGACTTGCCCCGCCTTCACAGTGATGGTGCTCGGGTCGAAGCCGGACATGGATACCTTCACCTGCGTCGCGCTCGCGTCGATGGGGACGCTCTTCTGAGTCGAGATGTACAGCATCGTGCCCGCAACGACGAGGACGACCGCGACGAGGACCACGAAGATGGTTTTCTTCGCGCCCGAAGTCACGTAGAACCGGTCTTTCGAGGGGCGGCTCGCGCGATCCCTCCCGGGCTCGAAGGACGCGTTCGGATGGACCTTCCGCATGTGGGCGGCTTCGTTCTCGGCCTTCACGTGGGCGCCGCATTCCCGGCACTCGACGGAATCGGACACGGAAGCCACCTCAGGAGTGGCTCGTACCGCGGGTGATGTCGTCCCGGATCTTCAGGTAGTCCTCCCGGGTCAGTTCCCCGCGCGCGTAGCGCTGCTCGAGAATGTCCAGCGGGTTCTGAGGCGTCGGCACGTAGGCCGGATAGACCGTTGGCTCATGCAGGCCGCCGATGGCGGCCACGAGGATGACGATGAGGATCACCGCGGGAACCCCCATCATCAGGACCGCCCATCCCCACGATCCGCTGCCCATCTCGCCGTAATACCCACCGTAGGTCGAGAAGCTGAGGACGCCGAGGATGACCATCAGCGCGATGGCCACGACGAGCGCGATCCCAAGCCACGCGAGCGGGCTCATCTTCTGGTTCGCCATGGGTGAAACCTCCTTCGGGGTCGGGTACCATCGAACGCTGGAAAGACCCTTAGAGATGCTTGCCCTGACGTGCAAGCGGTTGCGGAATCTCGCAAAAGCCCCGGCAAAAGCTACCCTTGCCGGAGAGTGAGGCGCACGCGGTTCGTCATGCCTTGGCGTTCGCGGACGACCAGACCTCGCTCCTCAAGCCGATCGAGCAGACGGCTCACTTTCGCGTCAGAGAAGGCGGTGGCTGTCACGAGGTCTCGCTGGAGAACGTCCCCTCGGGACTCCACGATCACGCGCATCAGGCGCCGTTCATCGCCGTCCAAGAGACGGAGGACGAGATCCTCCAAGTCCGGTCCAGTCGGGGCGGGACGCACGCCCGGATGTCCAGCCGGCAGAGCAGGCTCGGTGGGGGTGCCCGCAGGCACGCGGCTCATGAAGAGGTAGGCCGCGGCGGTCCCGGCCACCAAGGCCGCGATCAGGATGAAGAGGGATACGAAGACGATGATGGGCTCTGGGAGGCTCTGATGGGGTACGACAAAGGGTACGGCTATGAGCAAGACCAAGAGTACCGTGGCCCCCACCAGCACCGTCTTCGCCAGGAACCGACTGCGGTGTACCAAGAGCCGGGGTTGGGCCATTCGGAAGGGATTTCTCCGGGCCGGATAAAAGGCCTTGCTATGGCTTGTGCGCAATCGGTGGCGGGGGCAATTACCCGCGAGGCAAGGTCGAAACACCGAGCCGTAGCCCATCCGCAGCCACGAGCGTGCGGGTCGCGGTCACAGCGCCGGCGAACTCGAGCCGGTCGTGGGCCCCGGACGGGTCCCTATGACCTTGTAGAAATGCGGGCTCGGATTCCCATCCATGAGACTTCTGCAGGAGGGCGTTGGACCACTCGAACCACTCCCTGAACTCCTTCTCTTTCCTGCGTCGGATGGCAGGCATCTCCACGATGTTGACGAACATGTCTTTTTCCCCGGCGCAACGCGTCTGCGCCACAGGAGGCGCACGGGTCCCGCAGCTCCTGACGCGTTCGTGTTAACGGATGAGAGGCCTTGGCTGACCCTGCTTGCCAATTGACTACAGCTAGGCCAAAGAAGGCGGAGAACCCATGTACGATCCGTGGCTTGGCCTCGCAAGACGCTCAAGCTCCGCGTCGACCGCGACCTAGCCGAGGCGTTAATCGGCGAAACCGATGGTTCTCCTTCGCCGGACGCGCTGACCCGAGCTCTGCGCGCCCACGCCGACTGCGAGCAGGAACGGCAGCGCCTCCGCCGCGTCACGGAGCAGGCCGGACGGGAGGTAATGGCCCTCCAGCAGAGGTACCGCGATCTCCAAACAAGGTACGACCGCCTGATTCAGGAGAACGCGGAACTCGTCGGGGAACGGCGAAGGTTGAATGAGACCCTCCAAAGGCTGCGCAGGTCCAGCCCACGGGGATGACAGGATGCGCGTGAAGAGTGACCCATGCGTGGCACGGAGCCGGAACGATGGAGGCGTCCCGCTTCGCCGTGCGCTCCGAAGATGGATTCCGTGGAGCAGCGCGGTCCTCTTCATCGCCACTGGGATTCTGTCCCTGCATTTCATCACGGATGTCCTGCCGATGATTCTCGCGGGTGCGTGGGACCTGCGTCACTTCGCCTGGGTGACCTTGGGCGGCTCGGCGGCATTTCTCTCCCTCGCCCTCGCCCTCTATGCCTACCGCTTAGGAAAGAGGACCGACAAGTACGGGATCCTCGAGACTGTCGCACTCCTTCCCCCTGGCGAATCGCGATGAGCTGGGAGAACGAAGACAAGGAAAAGGGCTGGACCCGCAGGGACTGGGTGAAGGCAGGGATGGGAATCGGCGCGCTCGGGGCCCTCGCTGCCCTGTAAGCCTCAAGCGCGAGCCAGCTCCTGCCACCTCCCAGCAATGTCTCGGGAAAAGTGGAGGAATCGATCCACTACACCCCATTCCCAACTCCCCAATGGTGGAACGATCGCGCCAACACTCCGGCGAAGGTGACCGACTTCGAAGTGTGGCAAGGAGCCACGGGTACGTGGCGCGGTCTCTTCCAGGGGGGGCAAGCACGTGGCCGGCTCGGGATACCCGGTGTGCGTCATCCGCGTGAAGCGGGACGACGCCGTGTTCACCGCGCCCGCGCCCGGTAAGGCGGAGATGCCGCAGGGCTTCAGCCGGTGCTACGATGACCCCAGACGCGACATCCGAATCGTGCTCTGCTTCGATCGGTGCGTGCACCTCTGCTGCTACCCCGGATGGCACGTCATCGACAACCCGCCGCCTGACCGCACGTGCGTCGCCCCTGCGCCGACCTATGAGGTGTACGGACTGGACCCCCTGTACTGCATCTGCCACGGCTCGCAGCACGATCCGATGGCCCTCGTGAAGGATGTGAACCCCAAGAATGGAGCAACGTATGTTCGCGCACGCCGCGTCCACGGCCCAGCAAGCCGAGCCCTTCCGGTCGGCCCGGTGAAAGCGGAACGGGACGTCCTCGTGGACGGGATGCCCGGTCCCCGCTGGTACGACTACTGCGGTTAGGGGCCACGTCGCATGCTTGCGCGCGGGGCGATTTTTGGCCGGCTCGGGCGGGGGTCACCGGGCTCGCCCCCGCATGCGTTCCAAGTCACGTAGACAAGATGGCAAGGAACCCATCGATTTGCGGTGCGGTCGACATCGGCGCCGCGCAGGGTATCGCGCGAGGACTCGCGAAGCCTCCCGGAAACTCATCAAGCACACCCTTGGACTCGCCGCCCTGTGTCCGATGACCTCGCGGAGCACAATGACGGAGCACAAAGGCGACCGGTTCGCCGTCACGATTGGTTCTCCACCCAATGTGCATCTCGTCCCCGGAATCGGGCACACTGAATGGAACCGCAAGGCCGAATCTCAACAGGCACGCCACCGGTAGCGTCGAGGTTCAGGAGGCACCATAGACGGGCGGTTTCTCGACTGGCGGAAGGCAAGTCTCACGACAGGGAGGTTTCCACCCGGAAGGTGAGCATCGGGATTTGGCGGGATAATCGGTCGGGAGCGTTCGCATACGCGGGAGCGGGCTCCGCGCGTACGAGTGGATGGTCCTCTCGTCGTGGACCGAGATTGCCAGACGACACCGAGCAGCCACAGTCCTGCTCGCGCTGCTGAGTCTTTTGGCGGGCGTCGATTTCGCGATCAGCCCGCCGAAGGGGGCCGGGCTCCGATGGCTGGCGATCCCTTTCCTTACATTGGGCGCAGGCCTGTTCACCGGGGCCGTCTGGCCCCAGAGCTCTACGCCAATGACCGACACCCTTCCCTCGCAACGCGCCTCCTAGATGTGCTGACATGGCGACGACGCCTCGTGCCATTGTTTCCGGTTATCGGAGTTGGGCTGTTGGTCGCCGACGTGGCCTACAACCTCGTCCTGTCTGCCACCCCCGCGTTGGGAACGGAAGATACGATCGTCCTTCTGACCGCAGCCACGCTCGCAGGATATGGGTTGGTGCCGCGGCGTTTCGCGCGAGAACGAGACTTCGTGCTCATCTTCTTCCTGGCGCTCAATGCCATCCTCGTCGCCCCGCTGCTGGCCGCGCGGACCTACTACCTCGATTTCGAGCGCTCCGTCGACATGTACTCGTGGGTTGCGCTCGCACCTGAGACGTCCGCCATCCTCTCGTTGCTTGGCGTTGCCAACACGCTCCACGCGGTGCCCGGGTTCACGGCTCCCGGCATCACGTTCACCCCACGGAACCTGAGCGAGCCGGTCACTGTGGTGATTACGACCGCGTGCTCCGGAATCTACTCGTTCGGAGTATTCGCATCCGCCTTCGTTGCCTTCATCCTCACCGAGTATCGGAAGGCCTCGGTGCGGGTCTGGAGCCTCCTTGGGCTGGGCTTCCTCGCCTCGTATGTCGCGAACATTCTGCGCATGGTCGTCATCGTCCTCGTAGGGTATTACACGGACGCCACCCAGACGGACCTGCAAAATATGCTCATCGCCCACTCCTACGCGGGTTGGATCATCTTCCTCGGGTGGCTCGCTCTCTTCTGGGGTCTCCTGCTCAAGTTCTTGCCGAACCGCGAGGAAGAAAGTCGGGAGGAGCCGCGCCCACATCAGATGCGCCACGTACCGAGATGCGGCATCTGCCACGACGCACTGACGCCCGCGCGGCAGGCTGTAGGATGCTCCTGCGGCGCTTATCACCACCTGACTTGCCTGCTTTTGAGCGGGACCTGTCCGGCGTGCGGACAGTCCTGGGGGACGGCGAGTCCTACAGGCACGGTCGGGCCATGATGTGGCTTGCCCGTATACATGTGCGAACGCGATCAGCCTATCTACGGTCCCTCCGGCGAATCCCCTCAGGATTCTCGAGCGAGTCGCTAGTGGCCTCTGCATCACGGCAGCGGCTTCCCGAATTCCGCAGAGGATTGTGATGCGTACGCAATGTTTATGAGAGGAGGTGCCCAGATGGGTCCCGAGGTTCACGATGGGGCGGGACGGATTGGCGACAAGGACGGTCGCCGTGGCCATCGCGCTGGTCTTGGGCGTCATCATGGGGTCCATCCTGGGCTACCTCGTAGTTCCGAGACCTCCGTCTACCCCAGGATCGTCCACGATCATCATTCCGGGCATGAGCGTCCAGCTCGCCGTGGCCGGGGGCCCGATGCCCGACATGTACCGCTTCGTGATTGG
>CAZJIP010000050.1:0-12948 GCA_964546105.1 uncultured Methanomassiliicoccales archaeon | reverse complement strand
CCAGGGTCTCGCGAAGGTCATGCCCCAGTTCTCGATGGTCCTCATGATCGGGTTCTTCGCGTCCCTGGGGCTGCCCGGCCTCAACTCGTTCTGGTCCGAGTTCATGGTGTTCCTGGGCACGTACAGCTCCCAGGCCCTGGGTGCGACGCGGGCCCTGGTCATCGTTCCCCTGCTGTCCATCGTGGTGACCGCAGGCTACTACGTCTACACGATGCAGCGCATCCTGTTCGGGGAGCCGCCCAAGGAGTTCGAGCACGTCCACGACCTGATGCCCTGGGAGAAGTTCTCCTACGCCGTCCTCGTCGTCCTGATCTTCGCGGTGGGCTTCCTGCCGTTCCTGTTCCTCGGCCTAATCCAGACGTACGCGATATCGAGCTTGCCCGGGCTGTTGGGGGTGATCTGAGATGGACGTCTCCTTTCCCGTGCTGACGTACATCATCTTCGTCCCGCTCCTCGGGGCCGTCCTGACGTACGCGGTAGGCGGGTCCGTCCGCGCGGCGAAGTCCGTCGCGCTCCTGTTCAGCCTGATCACGCTGGCCCTCGGGTCCCTCCTCCTCGTCGGGTTCCTCTGGCCCGAGGGGGTCGGTCTCCTTCCGACCACGGTCCGGGGCCCCAACCCGCTGAACACGACGACGTACTATGCGCTCGAGCGCGTGCCGTGGGTCCAGCTCCAGGGGTTCACGGTGAACTACGTGGTCGGCGCGGACGAGCTGTCCGTGGTCCTCGTGTTCCTGAACACGCTCCTCACGCCGCTCGCGCTCGCGTTCAGCTGGGACGAGCACCACCGCGTGCCCGAGTTCTTCGCCATGTTCCTCCTGCTGGAGACCACGGTGAACGGGATCTTCCTCTCCCTGGACCTGTTCCAGTTCATGATCTTCTGGGAGGTCCAGCTCGTCCCCATGTACTTCATCATCGCAGTCTGGGGCGGGCCGCGGAAGAAGTATGCCGCGCTCAAGTTCTTCATGTACACGTTCCTCGCGAGCCTCCCGCTCCTCGTGTCCATCTTTGCCTTCTACTTCTATGGCGGCACTTTCGACATGACCCAGATTATCGCGGCCTCGCCCATCCCCGTCGGCCTCATCGGGGATGCGATGTTCGTCGCCATGACCGTGGCCTTCGGCACGAAGCTGCCGACGTTCCCCTTGCATACGTGGCTGCCGGACGCACACGTCGAAGCGCCCACGGGAGGCAGCGTGATCCTGGCAGGGATCCTGCTGAAACTCGGCGGCTACGGTCTCATCCGGTTCAACGTGGAGATGATCCCCAAGGCCGCCGCGGCCATGTGGTGGGTCTTCGCGATTCTCGGCGTCCTCTCGATCCTGTACGGCGCGATTGTGTGCCTCGCCCAGAACGACCTCAAGCGCATGGTCGCGTTCTCGAGCGTAAGCCACATGGGCTTTGTGACCCTGGGCATCGCCGCGGGCGTGTACGGTTTCGCGTACGGCCCGCCGTACCTGCAGGCGGGTGCGGCCCTCGGTTTGAGCGCGGCGATCTTCCAGATGTTCGCCCACGGCCTCGTGTCCGCGGCCCTCTTCATGGTCACGGGATCGATTGGACACAAGATTGGCACAAGAAACATCTCCGAACTAGGCGGCATCGCGAAGACCGCTCCCCGCACGGCGACGTTCATGATGATCTCGTTCATGGCGTCCCTCGGGCTGCCCGGCCTCATCGGCTTCGCCGCGGAGTACGGGGTCTTCGTTGGCGTCTACGCGGCGTTCGGGTACTGGGTCTTCGTCCCGATCCTGACGGTCGTCTTCACCGCGGCGTACTACATCTTCGCCATGCAGCGCTCGATCTTCGGGCCCCTGAACCCAAAGTGGGCGAAGTATCCGGACATGGAGCGCTTCGAGGTCGTGCCCCTCGGCGTGCTCGCGGTGGCCATCGCGATCTTCGGCATCGTGCCCATCGTGATCTACCAGCTCATCACGCCTTGGGCGACGCACATCCTCCAGGGGTTGATTTAGGGGAGGGGGCGCGTGGCGAATTATTTGGTCTTCCTGCCCGAGACGATCCTGGCGGTCGTCGCGTTTGCTTCGATCGTCCTCGGCTTCGCATGGCAGAAGCGGCCCGCGTACCTGTGGGCGCTCGCCTTGGTCGGGACAATCGTCCCAATCGTCATCACCCTCGATATGATGGGCCTCGGACTGTCTGGGCTCCTGGGCCTCAACCTCTGGCTCGCGCCCGTTGGAACCCAGGGGGACTTCACCGCCACTCTGAAGATGAACGTGGACGCGTTCGCCCTCTTCTTCTGGGTCATCTTCGAGTTCGTTGCGTTCCTCGCGGTGCTGGCGTCCCGCGGCTTCATCCAGGCGGACGAGCCGCACCAGGGCGAGTACTACGGGCTCATGCTCCTCGCGGTCGTCGGGATGATGTTCGCGGCCGCAGCCACGGACCTCTTCGTCCTGTTCCTCGCGTTCGAGACCTCGAGCATGAGCACGTTCGCCCTCGTGGCGTTCCGCAAGAAGGACAAGGAGTCCACGGAGGCCGCCGTGAAGTTCTTCGTGATCGGGGCGATCAGTTCGTCGATCATCCTTTTCGGGATTTCCCTGATTTACGGCGTCTCCGGCTCCACGGCGATTGGCCCGACGCTGGACCTCTACAAGCTGGGCAGCGGCCTGTCGTTCCCGGCGGCGCCGGGCATGGAGCCACCTCTCATCGTCGCCCTCGTCCTGCTCCTCGCGGGGTTCGGGTTCAAGGCCGCCGTTGTGCCATTCCATATGTGGGCGCCCGACGTATACCAGGGAAGCCCTACGACGATCAGCACGTTCCTGGCCGCCGGCTCGAAGATGGTCGGGGTTGTCGCGCTCTTTCGGGTCTTCCTCATCGGCCTCCTGGGCATCCAGATCGACTGGGTCGCGACCGTCGCCATCCTGGCGATCGTCACGCAGACCGTGGGGAACATCCTGGCGATCCCGCAGCGGTCGATCAAGCGCATGCTCGCGTACTCGAGCATCGCCCAGGTCGGGTACATCCTGATCGCCCTGCCCGTAGGTGCCATCGCTCTGCAGGCGAGCAGCAGCGATCCGACGATCCGGAATGCGGCGATTGCCGTGGCCACTGCGGGCGTCGTCGGCGGCCTGTTCCACGTCTTCGCGTACGCCGCAATGAAGGGCGGCGCCTTCTTGGTCGTCGCGGGCACGCAGGCCCGTGGCATCCCGGACGACATGGACTCCTACCGCGGCCTCAGCCGTCGCATGCCCTTCATGGCAGCCGCGATGACGATCGTCCTCCTGAGCCTCGCGGGCATCCCGCCCCTCGCCGGGTTCTGGAGTAAGTTCTACCTCTTCTCGAGCGCGGTCAACGCGATGCAGTTCAGCCCGTGGTACGTCCTCTTGGCGATCTCCGGCGTCCTGAACAGCGCCCTCTCCCTGTACTATTACGCGCGGGTCATCTGGTACATGTACATCCTCGAGCCCGTCGGAGAGGTCACGAAAGTCTCCGCGCCGCAGTCCATCAATGCGGGGGTGCTGATTTCCGTCGCGCTCGTCCTGCTCATCGGGTTGTTCGCCTTCGTGGTCTTCCCGGTCCTCCAGCAGGCCGCTACGGCGTTCTTCGGGTTCTCCTGACCTGTCCACCGGATCGACTGGGTCGCCGACCCCCCGGGAAGGCTTTTACCCTCCCGCGTCCCATGCCCACGGCGGATGCTCTCCGAACGGGATGCCGGACCCCGGGTCATCCTCCACGTCGACATGGACGCCTTCTATGCGTCTGTCGAGATTCGGGATCACCCGGAGCTCCAAGGGAAGCCGGTCGTCGTCGGCTGGGACCCGCGGCAGGGCCATGGTCGCGGCGTCGTCCTCACGGCGAGCTACGAAGCGCGGCGATTCGGCGTGCGCTCGGCGATGCCCTCCGCCCAAGCCCTCCGGCTGTGCCCCGAGGCCGTGTTCGTTCCCCCGCATCACGCTCTCTACGGGCAGGTGTCCCAGGAGATCATGGCCACGCTTCGGCGTTTCGCGGATCGCCTGGAACCCTCCGGGATCGAGGAGGGCTACCTGGACATCACAAATCGGTGCGACGGAGACTTCCTCCGCGCCGAGGAGATCGCGAAACAGGTCAAGGCCGCCATCCGCAAGGAGCATCGTCTCACCTGCAGCATCGGCGTCGCCCCGAGCAAAGCTGTCGCGAAAATCGCCTCGGATTTCCAAAAACCCGACGGCCTCACGGTCGTGCCCGCGGACCATGTCGTCGAGTTCCTCGCGCCGATTCCCGTGCGCAAGGTGTACGGCGTGGGCCCGAAGACCGCAGACCGCTTGAAGGAGATGGGCCTGGAGACGATCGCGGACGTGCAACGGTCGCCGAGGGAGGACCTGATTGAGACCCTCGGCGGGTTCGGCGAGTACCTGCACGATATGGCCTTCGGACGCGACGAGGGTGAGGTCGTCGAGCCCACCGGGCCGCCGGAGTCGATTAGCACGGAGACCACGTTCGAGCGCGACTTGAGCGCCTATGAGGAGATCTGGCCCGAGTTGGAGGAGCTCGCGAAGGCGCTCCACGCCCAGCTCCTGGACGAACACTACGCGTACCGTACGGTGAGCCTGAAGGCGAAGTACTCGGACTTCGAGGTCCACACGCGTTCCCGGAGCCTGAAGGTCCACACGACGGATTTGGACCCCATGCTGGTCCTGAGCCAGATGATGCTCAAGGAGGCCCTCGCGTCCCAGCGCAAGGTACGCCTCATCGGCGTCCGCCTCTCGAACCTGACGGAGCGGGCCGCGCCTCAGGCGACCCTGTCTCGCTGGGTGTCCGTGCGCGCGCCTAAAGGACCTTGACGTCCAAGGCGCGCTCGACGTTCTCGACCTTGTTCGCCACGGTGAAGAAGGGCGAGCCCGCGAACAGGAGGCCGACCGCCTTCCCCTGGTAGTCCATGATCAGGCTCCCGGAATCCCCGCCCGCGCTGAACGCGCCCTTGTCCCCTTGGATCATCATCTGGTCCGTGAAGAGGTACGAGCCCGTGGCGTAGCCGACGTGCAACGTCACGCTCACGTCGGAGACGACCCCGTAGGTGAGGCGGGTCGTGCGCCCGCTCTTCATGACCTTCTCTTCGAGGTCCGCCGCGCGTGTCCCCCGAACGCGGCCGATGTTCAGGATTTCCGGCGTCACGTCGCGCAGGTCAAAGGGCGCGGCGAGGGCGCAATCCACGGGGTTCGCCTCGTCCTTCTCGATTTCCACGAACGAGTCGAGCTGGGCGAGGACGTCCTTGTCCGTCTTGCCGCCGTCGAAGCGGCCGGGCTGCAGGATTGGGTCGCCCTGCACGCCGCGGTTCTCGTTCGCGAGGACGTGGTTGTTGCTCAGGATCAGCGGTTCCTGACCGCGCTTCACGAGGCAGCCGAGCGTGCCCGCGGTGATCGCGTAGTGGCCGATGGACAGGCCGCCCATGGCCGGGCGGACCTTGCGGTGGTAGATGGGCGGGATGGGCCGCCAGATAGAGAACTCCCCGGATTGCTCGATGTCCGTGGGCACGCCCTCGATCTCGTCCGGGATAACCTCCCCGTCCTTCACGAGGAGCGGGTGGAGCTTCTCCTTCACGTAGAACTTGACCGCGACGTCTTGGGTGGCCACGCCGCGGACCTTCTTCTTCCCGAGGCCGATGCCCACCACGTTGGGGTGGACGTTGGACGCCACGCCCGCCATCTCGACCCCGAGGTACTGGGCCTCGCAGACCTGCTTCGCCTCTTCAGGTTTCACCGCATCCCTCCTAGAGCGCCTTGAAGGGTCCCGAGACCACGATCTCCACGGGCACGTCCTCGAGGGCGTCGGGCACGGCCTTGCGGAGCTTCGGGCTGTCCTTGGCCACGTAGACGCGGATGACCGTCTTCCCGCCGGACCGGCCGATGCCCACGCCGACGACGCCCGGCGTCCTCAGGAGGCGGGCTTCGTGGCGCTTCTTGACCTCCTCCACCGAGGCCATGGGACCGCAATGGGGTCCCGCGAGCATAAACCCACGGGGGGAACGCCGCGGAACGGTGGCTACCGCGGCCGGAGGCGCCGCCCGACCATTAGCTGCGTTACGGCCCCCGGATCACGTGCTCCACGACGTCAATCCCGCGTTCGCGGACCATCGGGAGGACCAGGTCGGGATCCAGGCACTCCGGCGCGAGCACTCCGCGGGCCGTCACGCGGCCCGTGGCCAGAAGCAGCGCACCGACCGCGCCTCCGGTGCCGGTCAGGTAGGCCGTGGCGGTCGCACCGTACTTCCGCGAGGCCTCTCGGTGGTCCATGCCCGCGAAGAGCGTGTGGACCTTCTTGTCTCCTCCTGCGATTCCCGTGACCTCGACGAGGACGCCGGAATAGCCGTCGATCTTGCCGGCCAGGTCACCCGGCTTGGGGATCTTCGCGAAGAACTCCCGCCGGAATCGCTCGAAGTCTTCCGGGGTCCGCGCCCTCATCCCCAGCTCCTGGTACTCCCGGAGTTTCCCGACCGTCGCGTCATCGAGGGCCAGCTTGAAGTCGACGTAGCGCACGTCTTTGTCGATGAAGAGAGGAAGGCTGTCCACCTCCTCGTGATCCACGGAGTAGACCGTGAGGGGACCGAGGGGCGGAGGGAACTCGAAGACCTCGCGCTCGCCAAACGGCGGGATGGTCTCGTACGCACCGTCCCTCCAGATCCGGGAAGGCGTGGTGGTCTCCTCGACGAAGCTCTCGGGGCTGAATAGCGAAACGAACCCGAGTTCGCGGCTCGAGCCCGTGTCCCCGTCGCGCACGCGGATCGAGTCGACGCGATCCATGCCGTCCGCGGCGCGCCGTGCGAAAACGTCGCTCAAACCCGGGTCCTCGCCCATCCCCAGCAGGGCCGTCAGGCCGGCCGCCTTCCAAGGCTCGTCGTCCGTATAGGGATTGGAAGACTCCGTGGCCAGATCCATGTAGTGGAGGCCGCACGCGAGGGCTGCGTCCTTCATCCGTTTGTTGAAGCGGGGAAGGGAGGCGTTTACGACGAGGTCGTGCCCCTTCATGGCCTCCCGCAAGTCCTCGGCCCGAGAGGCGTCCAAGGGCAATGCCTGCGCCTTCGGGCTGTTCGCGCCCACCGCGACCCGCTTGGCGACGGCCCTATCGATGTCCGCAAGGACCAGGTTCTCGATCGCATCGCTGGCACACAGATGCTTCGCGATCACGGCTCCGACCGCGCCGCATCCTATTTGCAGGACACTGGCGGTGCGTATGCTGTCAAACCTCTTCGGAGGCAGGAGCGAGGACCGCCCGAAAAAGCTTGGGAGGCGGCCCCCTTAAGCCTGACGGAGGGGTTGAAGCCCCATGCCATCGCGTGTCGTGCCCACCGCCTCCGAAGGCCTCTGCCCCGCGGCTCGGGCTGCGCGGGATCATCCGACGGCGGCTGGCCTCGCAGGTCGCTCCCCGTTTAGTCGCGGCCGGATGCCGTCGGTCGTGCGCGCTCCGCGAGAATCCGGTCCACGTGCGCCCTGGCCTCCGGTTCCACAGGATCAGGAACGTGCGTCGCCAGGATCTTCCGCACGCGCTCCTCCGCTCGCCTTACGACCTCCTTCCCCTCCCGGTCAAGACGATACGCTTCGAAGATCCGGGCCCTCTCAGGAGAAGGGAGGAAGAGCTCTCGCTTCATGTTCCGCAGGGTGTGAGCCTCGCGCAGGAAGGTCCCTCCCGGCCCGACAGACCGAATTAGGTCGACCGCGAATCGGTCCTCGTCGAACGCGACGAGCCTTCGCTGTTCCCGAACGGCCTCCCAAAGGTCGCAGTCGATAACCACCTGCTCCAGGGAGGCTCCCTTGGCTCCGTCGAGCCCTCCAATGCCGGATCCGAAGTCCGTCGGGACCGCCGTCGTCGTCGCCGTGAAGAGCAGCTCGGCCGGGTCCAGCCGAATGCCGGGCGCCTCGCCGCCGAGCCCCACGCCGAAGCCACCCACCATGGACACCGCTCCGTAGTGCCTCGCCATCTGCGCGGCCGCAGCGGCGATCAGGAGCTCCTCCACGGCGCCGTAGTGGATTTCGCCCGTCAGCATGTTGGGCGACGTCGAGTCCGAGCTGTAGACCACGGGGGCGCCCTTCCTCGCCAGCTGGGAGATTGCGAAGCTCGCGAGGTTCTCCGCGTTCACGATCGCGATCGTCGCGGCGAGCGTGACCGGCGACGTCATCCCGGCCAGGGCCATGGACATGGAGACTACGGGGATTCCCGCCTTCGCGAACTCCATGGTCGCCTCGACCGACCCCTTCTCGAACTCCAAGGGACAAATGGGACACTGAATGACGGAGAAGAGGGGCCTCCGGTCCAGCTCGTCCAACCCGCCGGCGACCGCGGCACCCACCTCGATCTCCGCTCTGGCCTCTCGGGAAGACATCGCCTCGCCCTGGACGTGCTTGGTCGTGTTGAGGAGGGATGTCGCGAGCTCGACGAGCGCGTGGCTGTCCGCGGGAGCATCGTGCGCCGTCACGATGGGCCAGACGTAGTCCAGCGCGTCCATCGCGTCGCACAGGATCATGAAGTCCCGGAGGTCTCGGGCGGCCGTCGTCCGCTTCGCCGTCCCGCCCAGCTCGGTCATGTAGACCGACGTGCCGTTGCAGGCCATGTAGGGAGCCCCGACCTTCGGGGCCACCAGGTCCTGCCGGGGGTTTCGCGCCGCGAGCCGCACGGTCGCTGGGAGCCGCCGGAGCGTCTCCTTCACGAGGCCTTCCGGGATGCTCGCCCGCATGGTCTTCGTGTTCGTCGTCGCTCCCCCGAGTTCGAGGACCCGCAAGGCCGCGGGGCTCCGCACGGCCACCCCCGGATCTCGGAGGATCTCCAGGGTCTTCGCATGTACGGCTTCAATCTCGTCTCCCGACAGGATGCTGAGTGCGAGTCCAGCCATCGTTCCGCTTCGGGCGGGGAATGGCGGGGCGTGGTTTCAGGATTGCCCGGGGCCTCTCAGGAGCGGAGCGAAGACGCCCGGCCGCACCCGCGTCCGCGCACCGTGGGTGTCGTCCATCCGGCTTGCCGACTCGGACGAGGTTCGCCGTGCCTGCGTTGTTTCTCGTCTGCACAAAACGGGCTGTGGGCGGCGAGCTGAAAGGCGGGGGCGTGCCGGTTGGGTCGCGGTACATACACTACCTAGTTCTGGCCCGGACACATACGGGTTGGAGTTACACGATGCGACGGCGGAGGGCAGCGCTTTGCGCAGCGCTAGGCGTGTTGCTTGCTCTACAGGTGATTGGATTTGGCGCCCCTGCAATCATCGAGGCGAGGGCCGCAGGCCCCGTCGAGCTGCACATAGGGTTCCTCGAATCGATTGACAGCCTTAATCCGTTCCGGGCGGAGAACGATCCCGCCTACGTCTGGATGGGTCTGGAATATGACTTCCTGTTCTCGCTGGACCAGGACGGCAACTACGTCCCCAATCTCGCCCTGAGCGCCTCCTGCGACGCCACGTGCCGGAACTGGACGTATCAGATTCGTCGGGGGGTCCTCTGGCACGACGGGACGGCCATGACCGCGGACGACATCGCCTTCACGTTTAACTACAACATCCAGAACTTCTGGCAGCTCTGGGCCTTCGAGCCCTACGTGAACCGGATTGTCCAGTGCTCCGGCGGGCAGACCACGAACTGCGGGGCCGTGATCACCTCGCCCTGGAACGTGACCATCTACTTCGACCGGCCCTTCGTCCCTGGGAAGGCCCTGTTCGTGCCTATCCTCCAGAAGAAGCAGTGGCAGGGGATTTCCGCCTCGCAGGCGCAGGGCCACTTCGACAACCCGACCCCTATCGGGACGGGTCCCTTCATGGCCGATGCGAACATCTTCGACCAGTGGTCCACGGGCCAGCCGCTCCTCCTCCACAAGAACCCGAACTACCACCCGGTCGGGAGCCACACCGGGGCGCCCGTCATCGACAACCTCTACCTCCAGCAGTTCGCGGACGAAAACACCTTGGTGTCGGCCCTGCGAGCCGGCACGATCGACCTGGCGAAGCTGACCCCCGCGGGCTATGGCGCTCTCGGGGGCGTCGCGAACGTCGAGCGGCAGGAGGGCCTGCCGGTGACCCACTATTCCCTGGAGATCGGCTTCACCCAGCTGTACTCGACGTCCGTGAACGGGAAGCTGAACCCGGCGCGGTGGGATGAGAAGGTCCGCCGCGCCCTGGCCATGGCGACGAACAAGGACTACATCATCAAGACGATCTACCAGGGCAAGGGCGTCCGCGGCACCTCCTTGATGAGCCCGGTGACGCCCGAGTGGTTCTACGATCCGACGAAGGATCCGGGCGTGAACCTCACGTTCAACGAAGCGGCGGCCAATGCACTTCTGGATGCCGCGGGATACACCACGCGAACGCCAACGTCGGGGATCCCCGACCCGGGCCTCCGGTCCGCGGCGCGCGACATCTCGTTCACGAACACGAACGGCGACTACGTGACGGTCCCCGCGGGCACTTCGCTGGTGTTCACGATCGCCACGCGCCTGGAATTCTCCCAGGAACAACAGACCGCGAACTACCTGAAGCAGCAGTGGGCCCGGCTCGGCGTCCAGATCAACATCAAGTCGGAGCTGGAGGCCGCCCTGTCCGCGGACGTCTATTCCGCCGCGGTGGAAGGGTACATCTGGTACTGGTCCGGCGACCCGGACCCGAACTACCTGTTGTCTGTGGAGTCCGGGTACACCCTAGACGGCTGGAACGACAACTACTGGGACAATGCGACCTACAACCAGCTGTACGTGGACCACCTCGCGGCGCAGGACCCCGCTGTGCGGCAGCAGATCGTGCACGACGCCCAGCGTCTCCACTACGAGAGCGCGGTCTACATCACGTACGTCTTCGTCTTCGGGGAATGGGCGTACCGGACGGACCACTTCTCGGGTTGGGGGGACTGGAACGCGCATCCCTACCGCCAGATGGACGCGTACTGGGGAGCGAACCCGTTGTTCCTGGAGCTCGTCCCGACCTCCATGGTCGGGAACCCGCCGACCAAGCCCGTGATCGCCGGGAGCGCAGCGATCACGACGTTCGTGAATACTGTCGTGGGATTCTCGGGGACCTCGTCCGACCCCGATCCGGGGCAGACGCTCTCCTGGAGCTGGAGCTGGGGTGACGGCCAGGTGACCATCAACCAGCACGATACGTCGGTGACCCAGGACTCCGCCTCCCACATGTGGACCACGCCCGGAACCTACGCGGTCACGTTGACCGTCTCGGATGGGCAGCACACCGTGACGTCGGATCCCGTTCAGGTCACCGTGGTCCAGCCGACGACACCCCTGGGATGGATCAACGGCACGGTCAAGGACTCGGCCAGCCAAGCCGTCTCTGGCGCCGCCGTGACCACGAACCCTGGAAGCTATCACGGGGCATCCGCGGCGGACGGCACCTACCGCATCGTCGTGCCCATCGGGACGTACTCCGCCACCGCGACCGCTCCCCTGTACAGCCCCCAGACGCTGAGCAACCTGGTCGTGACCGCGAACGGCACCGCGTGGGCGAACTTCACGCTCGCCGCGAACGTGGCCTGGATCGCAGGGACCGTGACGAACTCGGCAGGCGGGGGTCCAATTGGCTCGGCCTCCGTCTACGTGACGAGCGCCGGAGGCCAGCAGCGTGCGACGTCGAGCGGCGCGGACGGAAAGTACAACGTCAGCCTCGAGCCCGGCACGTACTCCATGAACGTGAGCGCCTCGGGCTTCGACCCGGAAGTTCGGACCGGTATCACGGTCACGTCCGGGGTCACGACCGTCGAGAACTTCGTCCTGAACCCTGTGGGTGTCTCGACGCCCGGGCTATCGAGCCTGGCGTTGGCGGTGATCATCTCCGTGGTCCTCCTGGCCGCGGCAGTCGCCGTGGCCGTGCTCCTCATGCGGCGCAGGAAGAAGAAGGCGGAGCCCGCCCCGATCGAGCTGCCGCCGCAGGCCCCTCCCTGATCCGCGTGAATGCGGTTCGGCCGAGCGCCGTCCTCGCCCGGGCGTAGCCCTCCCGTGGGCCGTCTGTCACCCCGAGTCGTGCGGCTCCCGCCGAGAGCGGTAGCTCGGAGCGTCCGCGGAGTGCCGTGGCCACTGGCCAGATGCCCGATCCTACGGTCGTGGGGTCAGGCCGGGGGCGGTCGGATGTAGCCGTCCTGCATGAGCGTCCGCGTCTCGTCGTGCGCCCGCTTGATCAGAGCGTACGCCGTGTCGTGCAGCTCCTGGCGGCTGCGCTTGACCCGGGCGACGCCCTGCTCCTGGGCCTTCATGGCGACGGCCACGGCCTCGCTCACGAAGACCTCGAGGTCGTCCATAGTCGGGACGATGTGGTCCTCGTCCAGGCCGCGCTCCTCCTGGAACCGCGCGAGCTCCGTGGCGGCCGCGATGCACATCTCGTCCGTGATCGTCTTCGCGCGGACGTCGAGCGTGCCGCGGAAGATCCCGGGGAAGCCCAGGCTGTTGTTGACCTGGTTCGGGAAGTCGCTGCGGCCCGTGGCCACGACGCGTGCCCCGGCCTCCTGGGCCTCCCACGGCCAGATCTCCGGGAGGGGGTTGGCGATGGCGAAGATAATCGCGTCGTTGGCCATGGAGGCAACCCACTCCTTCTTGATCATGCCCGGCTCCGACTTGGACGCCGCGATGACCACGTCCGCGCCCTTCATGGCCTCGGGGATCCCGCCGTGACGGTCCTCGGCGTTCGTGACCTGCGCGAGCTCCCACTTCTCCACGTAGTCCTTGGCGGACGCCTCCAGGTCCTTGCGGTGCTTGCAGATGATGCCCTTGGAGTCGACCAGGATCAGGTTCTTCGCGCTCGCCCCCGCGTCGAGGAGGACCTTCGCGGTGCGGATGTTCGACGCGCCCGATCCGATCAGGGTGATCGACGCTTCGGGCATTTTCTTCCCGACGACCTTCAGCGCGTTGATCACGCCCGCCACGTTGATCGTCGCGGTCCCCTGCTGGTCGTCGTGCCACACGGCGATCTCGCACTCCTTGCGGAGCCGATCCAGGATGTAGAAGCACTTGGGCTGGGAGATGTCCTCCAGGTTGATGCCGCCGAAG
>CAZJIP010000049.1:0-13058 GCA_964546105.1 uncultured Methanomassiliicoccales archaeon | reverse complement strand
TCGAAGGGTCGTAGGCGACTTTGACCGTCTCCAAGCTGAAGTTGATGTCCGCGGATAGAACGCCCGGGGTGTCCATGAGGGCCTTCTCCACGAGGCCTGCACAGTGCGGCGAGGCCATGCCGAGAGCCTTGAGGACGATCTCGTGGCGAACGGGTTCGTACCCCGCGTCCGAGATCGCCTTCTCCAGGCGCCTGCGGTCGACCTTGGCGGGGTCATATTCGATGACCGCCTTCTCCGCCGCGAAGTTCACGGCCGCCTCGGATACGCCCGGCGTCTCCCTGAGCACTTTCTCGATCGTCTGGACGCAGGAGGCACACGTCATGCCTCGAATCGTGATGGTCGTTCGCTGTGTCATGACTGGCACCTTCGGGACTTTGCAGGTCCCATGGTTCCTGTCTGCGGCGGAGAGCCTGGGAGCTTGATTGGATTTGCCCTTGCCAATTGACTGTTTCGCGGAGATGTTGGTTTTCAAATGAGACGCGTTGAACGTCCCCCTTCTCACGAATCCAGGCGGAGGTTGGGATGGGCGTTACGGGCCTTGGTCCCGCGCCTCGCCTGACGAAGGCGGGAGGCAGATGGTCAGGAAATCCGATCATCTCGGAGTCCATGCCGACAAGGAATGGTTGAGCCGGTCCAAATCCCCGCTGTCCCTGGGGCGTTCGTGGTCTCAAGACGTTACATGGGAAGTTGTGTACGGAGTCAACGAGGATGCCGGCGGTCACTCGGTCGCGATGGGCGGACTCGCCCTCTCAAGATTTGCCTTCGGCGATCGGCTTGCCCAAAGCTTCCTGCGCGTGTTTATAGGCAC
The DNA here is from genome assembly GCA_964546105.1 of uncultured Methanomassiliicoccales archaeon. GTDB lineage: Archaea > Thermoplasmatota > Thermoplasmata > RBG-16-68-12 > RBG-16-68-12 > RBG-16-68-12. The sequence continues at coordinate 12,250 of CAZJIP010000049.1, read as the reverse complement.
GCAGGCCGATGAAGAAGGACCACCCGCACGCGAGCAGGCAGGTCCCCAGCAAGGCGAGGAGAATCACCTCCAACGCGACACCCAGCTGGACGAGCACGTACGCCGCCGCGAGGATGGCAAGCGCACACGCTATGGTGACGAGCCAGTCGGGTTCTCGCACGCGCACATGCAACACGTGGTCAGCCTGACTCCTGTGCCGGAACCCCGAACGCGCTGCCACTACATCGGCCTTCTTGTTTGCACCCGAACAGGTTGCACCGTCCCGGTCTCCCGTTCGTAAGACGTGCGGCAAAGCCTCCTGTGGAGCTGAACCCGCGCTGACGATGCGCACACGCCAGTCCGACGGGCCACCGCGCCCGCGGAAGCACCCCCGGTCAGCCCGGGATTCGTCACCCGACGCTCCTGCCTCGAAGTCGCTCTGGGTCCTCATCGCCTCCTTGCGGCCCGGGCTGTGGGTCCCCCGGCTTCCGGCTTGGCGTGCGTACCCCCGGAAACCCCCTCCGGAGGCGGGCACGGTCGAGGCCGGGCCGAACGGGCACCGCAACCCACCGATGGCACCGAGGGGATTGCTAGGCGCCCCTCCACGCGGTCGCGAAGCATGTCCGACCTGCGTCCGGACCACGCCCCTCGGCCGGCCGCGTCAGTAGGTTGCGCACTGAGGGCGGGCGCACGTCCCGAATTCGTACGTGCGGAACAGCTCGTAGACCTCGTTGGGGATTTCTTCTCGCACGTTCAGTCCAAGTTCCCTAAGTACGCGCGGCACGATGGGGGTGTCGTGGGAGAGGTAGCCTCCCGTTAGGAAGACGGCAACGGCGTCGCGGTCTTTCGGCGCCATCTTGTCCTCGAGGAGCCACTTGACAATTTCCTTGACTTGATCCACGCTCCGCTGCGCGACCTCCGAGAGGACGACCATCTGGTCCGAGATTGTCTGGATGGGTTTCCGGGCGGGGAGCGTGATGAGCGACCGAGAGGGCATGCCGTCAATCTGGGGGTCAAGCGGGCCAAGGATGCTCTCCTTCTCCATAAGAACCTCGTGTGCGGCGAGGGCGATCATGCTCCCTCCCGACATCGCGTAGAAGGGGACAATCGCCCGAACCTTGCCGGGATGGCGCTTGACAGCCATGGCGATCATCTCGGCGGCGAGCGCGACGCCACCCGGGGTGTGGATGATGAGGTCGATGGCCATGTTGGCAGGCGTGCGACGGATCTGGGCCACCAGCGCCTCGGAGTCCTCGATTGTGATGAAGCCGCCGTCGCCCTCGCCCCACGGCTCCCTGCGGTGGACCAGCGTGAGGACGCGGCTGCCCCGCGCGGCCTCCATCCTCTCGATGATGTCGATGCGCTCGGACTGGATCCGGGCTCGGACCTTGCCCTTGGGCCCCATGGCCCGGTACAGGACCGCGCAGCGCTGGCTGCAGAAGAACAGCGTCTCCCCGTCAATCTTCGCCTTGACCGGACGCTCCTCCAAACGCATGCCGCAGTAGATGCACCGCCCGGTCATGCCGTCCCACTCCCGGATGCCGGCTTTGCGCGTCGGCTCGGCCTCAGCCTCGGCAGAAAGCGCGGGACCCTCGCTGCATATTCTGCGTAGAGGTGCCCGTATCGAAGCCGCAGATCCCTCTCCTCGCGGTCCGCGAGCCGGACGTAGGCGGCGAACAAGAGGGGGGCCATGATGAGGGTAATCAGGGTCGGCCACTGGATGAGGAAGCCCACCACCACGATGATGAGTCCGAGGTACTGGGGATGGCGGACCCGTGCATAGATCCCGTCTGTGACGAGCGCCCCCTTTCCGCGGTAGATGGTGTTCCAACCCGCGGCAGCCAGAAGCGTACCGAGGAGTATTACGACGGTGCTGGCCGCCATCACCACGATTTCCCCGAATCCGGCGCCCAGACCGGTCACATTGCCGATGAGGTCGCCGAGCAAGTGTCCTTGGGAGTGACCGAAGGAGAGGGCGGTCCCGAGGACCGACGACAAGATGTAGATGGTCAGGGGAAAGCCATACATCTCCGAGAACAGCGCGACGAAGAAGGCCTGGGTCAGTCCGAAATTCCGCCACTCCGACGACGTCTTTGGCCGCAGGAAGTTCAGAAGGAAGACGGCCGTGAAGACGACCATCAGGCCCACGGCGAGCCAGTCCCCGTACGCATAGTCCGTCATCGCATCAGCTCCCCTTTGGCGATGGCGCGGCGGAGAGCCTCATCGACCCTCCTGCGCGTGCGGGCGGCCGTGAGCATCATCCCGGTGCACGCCGCGAGGCACGCCACGACCAAGCCAAGCACGATGATCGGGAGGGGCGCGCCCGCTTGGACGGCCGCGTACAACACGGCGAACAATGCCAGAGCGCAGACCGCGCTGACAAGCCAGCTGTGCCTTTGATTCCGTACGCGGGTCGACAAAGGTTGTGGTCCTCGGAAGTACATGCTGATCGGCCTTCCCAAGGGAAAAGGGCAGGAGTCGTACATCGGACTTCCCGTTGCCGAGTGGCTTCTATGCGGTCGTGCCACCTTCCAAGTGTAAAGCGGTGGACGTTTGAAGGGTCACGCCCATCAAGTGCGGGATCCGACGATGTCGTCCGGAGGGCCGACATTCATGGAGAGGTCCGCCATACCGGTGCTTGTGCTTGGCCCAGGAATACGTCCCGAAACCTTAAGAATCGCCGACCGGAGGCCATAGCCAATGGACCTGGACAAGACAGATATCGCAATCCTACGTTGTCTACAGCAGGACTGCCGCTCCTCTCTTAGGACGATTGCCAGCAAGATCGGCGTCAGCGTGCCCACGGTCAGCGCTCGCCTCGCGACCCTCGAGCAGCTCGGCATCGTGAACGGTTATTGCGCCGCTCTAAACCCCGAGAGGCTCAACGAGACACTGGTTTCCCTACTTGTCAAGACACGGTTGCAGGCTACCGAGGATGTCGCGAAGGACCTGGCCGGTCACGACTGGGCCCGTCGGGTGCGGGCGACGCGGGACGGGTGGATCATGGTCGACGCGACGGTCGTCGACCGGGGGGACATCGATTCGATTCTCGCGGACATCGCTGCATCGCCCGACGTCTTGGAGTGCCAGCATTTCGACGGCCTTCGCTCGGTCAAGGATCAGCCGCTTGCCCTGATCACGGACTCCCTGACGACCAGCTTGATTTGCTTCCAGTGCAAGGGACCCATCAAGGGCGAGCCCATCAAGCTCCGCATGGACGAGCGGGATCACTACCTCTGCTGCCACTCCTGTGAGAAGCTCTACCTGGAGAAGTACAAAAAGTTGAAGGCCGAGGCGTAGCGGAATCGCTACCTGGCCCCGGCCGGCGCTGGGAGGGGGTAGTGAGATGCAGGAGTCGTTCCGTCCACTGGTCGCGCTTCGAGAACGAGGACGCCAGAGGACCCTTCGGGCGAGCCGCCGGCTGCCGTGAAACCCCTTTCGATGAGGTCCTTCGAAACGGGGAGGAACCCGGCCCGTGCAAGCCACTCTTCCACCCTCGCGCTGGAGGGAGACATGCCGTCCGTTGGGGGAGCGTGGGAGTTCGATTCGCCACCGTCCAACGTCTCCACGACCAAGAGTCTTCCGTCCGCCGCCAGGACACGACGGACCTCCCTGAGGAATCCCACGGGATCGGGTTCGTGACGCAGCTGAAGGAGCTCAAAGACCGTGTCGAAGGCCTGGTTGACTGCAGGGATATGGGACAGAGGTGCGCGTCGCACGTCCACGTTGACATCGCCCTCAGCGATCACTTCATCCATCACCATGTTCAGCAGGACATCGGATGGATGGATCACGTAGACGGCGCCCGCCGGGCACGTCGCCAAGGCGATTTCGTGAAGAAGCGATGGCGTCCCCACCCCGAGGACCGCGTTGTGACGGCCCGAGACCTTGCTCGCGATGCGGTGTTCGATTCCGTTTGCGAAGGTGCCCGTTTCCAGCCGACGGAGTTCGACTGGGAGGTCCGGCGGATCTTCGATGAGGTCCGTGAGCGGCATCGCGGCGCCCATACTACGGGCGGTCCATGGCATTTCGCATTCTCATCCGTAAGGAAGGACGACCGCCAAGTTCTCAAACAGGTGGCCTCCATTCCTCACGACCTGTCGATCCGGCTCCGTTCCTATGCCACGGCCGCGCGGACGGCCCGGTGCGTAGGTCGTCGCATAATCGAGTTCGCAGGACGGCAGGAAGTCCGTATCGGATTCGCCGCCACGAGTGCCAACCCCCCGGAGCTGATGGACTGCATCCATGGAACCTCTCGGCCCGGAAGCGGGAATCCCTATTCACGATTGGCCGAACGAGGTAGGGCCTCCGCGAATCGAGGCGTCCTCTTGAGCGAGGAGCGCCTGACTCTCGGGGACTTCGTTGAGGTAGGTGAGCAGGCAGCGACGGGAACAGAAGACGAGGTTCCCAGACTCCGAGATCAGGATGTGCCCCCTCGACGGGTCGATTCCCATCCCGCACATCTGGCACGAGGCTCGCAGGAGTGCGTCGCTGCGAACGGGTGCATCGCAGAAAGGACAGTGGGCCTCGTGGATTCCGACGGATCTCCTCTTCGTGGAGGTTCGAACGTGGCGGGGCACGGAGGTCGGAGGGCCAAGACGTGCCCCGCCTTGCGGGTTGGCCTTTACAACACCAAGTTTGACCGACGTAGCGCCTGACAGACATTGGATTCCTCCGGGGAATGAATGACGAAGGTGAGTGGATAGCGACAACGACATGCAGTGTCTTCCCGTAACCCGTGGCCTTGGCGAGAACCGCAGCGTTGGTGGCAACTCTCTCCCTCATCTCCGCGGGAGTCGGCTGGCTCGTCGGATCCTACTTCTTCGACGACTGGCTCACGGGACCCCTGGCGCTCCTGGCCCTCGCCGGGATTGTGAACGTCGCCGCGTTCCTCCTTTCGGACAAGACCGTGCCCCGGTCCTGCCGGGCCCGCATCCTGAAGGAAGAGGAGAATCCGACCCTCTCCCGCATCGCGCGGAAACTGTCGACTACGTTCGGCCTGCCAATGCCGCGAGTGGCCCTCATCCCCTCCCGCACCCCGAACGCCATGGCAACGAGGCGCAGGGTCCCGCCACGCGGTCGTCGCCGTGACCCAAGGCATCCTGGTCCTCCTCGATGAAGACGACCTGAGGGGCGTGCTGGCCCACGAGTTCTCTCACATCCAGAACCGGGACGTCCTCGTGATGACCTTGGCGGCACCCTTGCGGGGGCCGTGGGCTTTCTGTCCCGGCTCTTCCTGTGGGGCAGCTGGGCAGGAGGGGAAAATTGAAACCGCAATGGAACGGGAGGCATCGTGCTCCTCGTCGCCGCGGTTACGGCCCCCCTCGCTGCCTTGCTGGTCCGGGTCGCGGTCTCGAGGGAACGAGAGTACGGTGCGGACCGGACTGGGGCGCTCGCGATACGCGATCCAGAGAGCCGGGCGTCGGCCTTGAAGAAACTGAAGCGCGCGAACCACGTCCGTCCGTTCCGCTCGGGCAATCCCGCCACGGCGAGCCTCTTCATCGTAAACCCCTTCCGTGGGGGTGCCTTCCTCGCCCTGTTCTCCACGCATCCCCCCATGCAGCGCCACGCGGCCAGGCTCCAGGCTCTGGGGTCAAACCTGCAGGCCTAGGGCCAGAGACGCCAGATCGCGAAGACCCTGCCCTAGTCCGGGCGCAATCAAGCGGGGGCCCCTACCGCCCCCGCTCGGACGGGAGCGGATCAGACACCTCGGAGGCTCCTCGGACTCGAGAAACGAGTAAGTACCCAAGGGTTATATAACGCCGTAATACTGCCCCGCCCATGGCCCGGAGTCGAAGCATGCCCAGGGGGAATCGCTTTTGCCGAGCGCCCCCGGTCGGTCCGTTCCTCTTCCGAACTCCGCGGGCCTGAGGATGTCCTCGCGGGTGCGCGCCTGAGTGGCGTGAACCTAAATCGTTCCCGTCTTGGCTTCCGTCCCATTCAGCTCACTCGCAAACAACGCTTCGCCGTTCTCCGAGACGCGAAAGTCGCCGCGCCGAGCTGGGAATCTCCTCCGTCGCATTCAGGCAGGGATGGCTGATGGAGTTCGCGGACTCGGTCCTTGATCTGATTGGGAACACTCCCCTCGTGAGGCTCTCCCGAGTTACGCGAGGGCTGCGGCCGATGATCCTCGCGAAGCTGGAGATGTTGAACCCCGGGGGCAGTGTCAAGGATCGGATCGGAATCGCCATGATCGAAGAGGCCGAGCGGCGTGGCCTCCTGCGTCCCGGCGCGACGATCATCGAGCCCACCTCCGGCAACACGGGTGTCGGCCTGGCGCTGGTGTCCGCGTTGCGTGGATATCGGCTCATCCTGACCCTACCCGACAAGATGTCTAAGGAGAAAATCGACCTGCTCAAGGCGTTTGGGGCCGAGGTTATCGTGACGCCAACGGCCGTTGCGCCGGAGGATCCGCGAAGCTACTACGAGGTGGCGAAACGCCTCCACCGCGAGATTCCCGGGTCGTTCCTGCCCTTCCAGTACGGCAACCCCGCGAATCCCGAGGCTCACTACCGCACCACCGGTCCCGAAGTCTGGCGACAAACGGACGGGCGCGTCACGCATGTCCTTGGCGGCATTGGTACCGGCGGGACCATCTCCGGCGCGGGTCGCTTCCTGAAGGAGAAGAACCCCAAGGTGCGCGTAATCGGCGTCGACCCTGTCGGCTCGATCCTCGCGGATCGGTTCGAAGGGGACCTGAGTACCGCTGCTCGGCCGTATTTGGTCGAGGGCATCGGGGAAGAGTTCGTTCCGCCCACCTTGGACTTCCGATATGTGGACGAAGTCGTCCAAGTATCCGACGCCGATGCCTTCGGCATGACTCGGCGCTTAGCTCGCGAGGAGGGGCTCATGGTCGGTGGATCGAGTGGCGCCGCCGCCTTCGCCGCGCTCAGAGTGGCCAGCGAACTGTCGGATGAAGACCTCGTCGTCGTGATCTTCCCCGACTCCGGACTTCGATACCTCAGCAAGCTCCACTCAGAGGACTGGCTGCGGGAGCACCAACTCAGCGAGCAGGGGCAACGGATGGCTCGGCGCGCTCCTGAACTTGCGAGAGCGACCGACCACTAATCCCTCGGGCGGTCAGATCCGCAATGAAAATCCCATGGAGACCGAATCCCCGCGGATCCGGAAAGGATCCGACGTCCCTGGAGGAGTCTACAGGGCCCTCGGTTGCGAGCTGAATCGTTCATCGTTCGCGTCTCTGTCCGCAGGAATCGGCCGCGTTCGCCGCGAGCCCTCAGGGTCCTATTGCCAAGCAGAGGTCAGCCGGGTCTCGGATCGGAAACAGTGTCACGTCCCCTGAAGGTATTCCGACCCTCCGCCCTCGAGACTCCACCCCATGCTTTCCCGTGGCGATTCCCGACCCCAGGCGCGGTGCCTTCCCCCATGAGCTGCATGCAGGCGTCGATTCCATCGATGATTTCGTCCGGCCTCGGCGGACAGCCCGCAATGTAGACGTCAACGGGGATGACCTGGTCGACGCCCCCCACAACGTGGTACAGGCCGCGGAACGGACCTCCATTGGCGCCGCACGGTCCCATCGCGATGACGTACTTAGGCTCGGGCATCTGCTCCCAGATCCGCCGCAGGCGGGGGGCCTGCTTGAGGGTGACGGGCCCGGTCACGATTAAGATGTCCGCGTGGCGGGGGGAGCCCTGCATGAGCATGCCGAAGCGTTCCATGTCGTAGCGGGGCGTGAGGGTCGCGATGAGCTCGATGTCGCACGCGTTGCAGGCCCCGCTGTTGAACACGACCATCCAGGGGGACTTGGCACGCGCCCAGTTGAGCAGACGTTGGCTGAGGCCTATCGTTCGCCCCCTTGTCTGTGCCATGTAGGTGGACCAAACGGTTACGCGCGGGCGCGGCTCGGATCGATCTGGCCACGGACGCGCACGGAGCGGCCGGTTCGCGCTCCGAGCGGTCGCCGCCGGGGTTTGTCGCGGCGGCACAGGTCCTCGTCGAAACAGTCAAGGCTGCAGTAGTATCGGACCTGTCCGCGAATCTCCTCGCGGATGGGCTTCTTCCTGATTGTCATGCCGCAGCTAACGCATTTCATGGTCGGCCCGCCGCTAGCATCCGCCGGACGCGTTGCCCGCACCCTGAGCGCGCGTCTGCTCGAGGTACTGGTTCGCGTGGTCCTCTGAACAGAACCGCTTTCCCATTCTTTCTACGTAGTCCGGGTTCCCGAGCTTCGCCCCACACCAGGCGCACTTCCTTGTGAACAGAGCCGTCGAATCACCGGCACAGGCATGGCGCCGCCGACTCATTGGATTGTCTCTTGCCAAAGCGAAACCCCGACGGGCCACCGGCTTCCAGTCGGAAGAACAGCAACGGGCGGACTGCATGTCTGGCACCTCAGTGGACGCCTCGCAATCTTGCCGCGGTTGTGCGCGTCGCGGCCGTCCTCGCGACAGGATGTGTCCTCGTTCGCCGAGCGCTGAGGTTGGGGCGCAAGCGTGCACTTCGGCCGCGCCGCTTCAGTACCTGTCCACACCCTGTGCCAAGGCCCGGAGGCGCGCGATACGCTCGCCGATGGGTGGGTGGGTGCTGAACAATCGCGTCAGCGTCGAAGCGCTGAAGGGGTTCACGATGAACAAGCTCGAGGAGGCGGGTGTCCCGAACTGGATGGGCCGGCGCTTGTTCGCGGCCTCGAGCTTCTGGAGGGCCGAGGCGAGGGCGAGGGGTTGGCCAACCGTCTTGGCACCGCTGTAGTCCGCCTTGTACTCCCGGCCGCGGCTGATCGCGAGCTGGACCAGGAGGGCCGCGAAGGGGGCCAGGATCATGCCGACGATGGCCAGGAGGGCTTCGCCGCCGTTGCCGTTGCGGTTCCTGGAACCGCCGAACAGGGTGTTGAACCAGAAGATCTGGGCCATGTAGCTGATCGCCCCGGCAATCGTGGCGGCCACGGACATGACGAGGATGTCCCGGTTCCGGACGTGGGAGACTTCGTGCGCCAGTACCCCGCGGAGCTCCTCGCGGTTCAGGATGCCGAGGATGCCCTGGGTCACGGCTACGACGGCGTGCTTGGGGTTGCGCCCCGTGGCGAATGCGTTTGGAGTCTGAGTCGGCACGACCGCGACGCGCGGCATGGGGATTCGGGCCTTTTGGGCCACCTCGCGCACGATCGCGAAGAGCTCCGGGGCTTGGGCCTCCGTGACGAATTTCGCGCGGTAGGACCAGAGGACCATGCGGTCGGAGAGGAAGTACGAGATCGCGTTGATGCCCGCGGCGAGGATCAGGAAGAGGACCATCCCACTGACGGGGTCCAGGAAGAGGAAGCTCCCGATGATCCAGCCGAAGAAAACAAAGATCGCGGTCAAGGACGCGAACAGGACGAAGAGCCGCAGCCGTGCCCCCATGGTAACGGACCTCACAACCCCTCAGGAACGGGGACCTTTGGCGCTCCCCCAAGCACGAGCCCGTGGCTGGGATTCATGGCTCCAGAACCTGCCTGGGCGCCGAGCGCGGTCGCGATTGCGTGGCGCGAGCACGGTCCGACGGTTTGCTGCGGCTGACACGGAGGGCGCTCCGTGAACGGGCCCGGAAGGTCTTGCGCAGAGGCTTGTCCCGGCGGCACAGGTCTTCCTCGAAACAGTCCAGGCAGCAGTAGTGGCGGACCTGGCCCCCCAGCTCCTCGCGGATGGGTTTCTTCGTGATTGTCATGCCGCAGCTGACGCACTTCATGGTCGACCTCGATCCCGTTAGCATCCACCGCAGCCGCCGGAACCACCGGAGCCGTCTGCGGCCGCCTGGGGCTTCGTCTGCGCCAAGTACTGGTTCGCGTGTTCCTCGGAGCAGAAGCGCTTTCCCATTCTCTCGACGTAGTTCGGGTTCTCAAGCTTCATCCCGCACCACGCGCACTTCTTGGCGAAGAGAGCCATTCCCTCACCACGCCGTACATGGCGAGGCTGACTCATTGGATTGTCTGTTGCCAAAAGGAAGAGTTTGAGCCGAATTTCCTTTCATTCGGGACACGACAGGTCGTTCGTTGGTAATGCGTTCGGTCACGGGCTCGAGGCCTCGAATTCTCGGGGCGCCACGGCTCCCTGGCTTCTTTTGGTCCACAGACATATGGGATTCCTCTTCCCGTGGGCGGAGGAGCCGTTGGCGGCTCCAGGCCCCCCGGTAGCCGCTGCGGCGAATCCGCCATGGGAGCTTTGGTGAAGTAGGACAAGAGCGGGCTGGAAACCCATTCCAGGAGACCATGTTCGGAACTCCAGGCGATACCGCCAGCCGCCAAAGGCGGTTGGACGCTCCGTCCGAGGGGAATCGGTCGGGCACCCCCGACCGGAACCAATCTAGGTCACCCTCACGGGCCTGATGGCGGAGCTGAACGGGGACCGCACACATACACACGCCCTCGCTTGGCCGCATCCGATGCAGAAGAACTCGCGCTTGTCCACGTCGAATGCGACCGGCATTCCGCGACCGCAGGCGAGAGGATTCGGCACGCACGCGGCGTGGATCCGTCGGTTCGGCAGCGCAGGTCGCGCGACCGCGCCTGTGTGGACCGATGTGTCGGGACTGGCGGTCATGGATGGCTCACCTCCGACCTCCTCGCGTCGAGGTCGCCTTCAGTTGGCCGCCGCAGGGGCTGCGGCGGCGGGGGCCGGCGGGACCCTCGTCCCGCGCCCACGCTCGGGCTTCCACCGGTTCAACAGCATGGAGTTGAGGGTCACGGTCACGGAGGACGTGGCCATGGCGATTGCGGCGAAGATGGGGTTCAACAGCGGCCCTCCGAAGAGGTAGAGCACGCCCGCGGCGACGGGGATGAGGGAGATGTTGTAAACGAACGCCCAGAAGAGATTCTGCTTGATCTTCCGGACGGTCCTCTTGCTGAGCTGGATCGCGACCGCCACGTCGCGGACGTCGTCCTTGATGAGCACGATCCCGCCCGTCTCCTTCGCGATGTCCGTCCCGCTGCCAATCGCAATCCCGACGTCGCTCGCGGCTAGCGCAGGGGCATCGTTAATCCCATCTCCGACCATGGCCACGAGCTTGCCTTCCTTCTTAAACTCCTTGACCACATCCGCCTTCTGGCTTGGGAGCACCTCGGCCAAGACGCGGCGGATGCCGAGCTTGTGCGCAATCGCGTCCGCGGTGCGCTTGTTGTCCCCCGTCAGCATGACGACCTCGATCCCGAGGCCGTCCAGGATGGACACGGCCTCGTATGCGGAGTCCTTCAGGGTGTCGGCCACCGCGACGATGCCTGCGAGCTTCCCATCAATCCCGACGAGCATGGCCGTCTTCCCATCTTCCTCAAGGCGTCGCAAGGCGTCCTCGACGGGGTTCGTGGAGATTCCCGCGAGGGCGAATAGCTTCCGGTTCCCGAGGAGGATCGCGTGCCCGCCGGAGCTCGCGCGGACCCCGTGCCCCGGGACCGCCTCGAAGGAGTCGGGGTTCGAGATTTCGAGCTTTCGATCCCGGGCACCACGCACGATGGCCTCGCCCAAGGGATGCTCCGAACCCACCTCGGCTACCGCGGCGAGGCGGAGCACGTCCCGCTCGCCGAAGCCCGGGAGGGCCGCGACGTCCGTCAAGGACGGCTCGCCCTTCGTCAGGGTGCCCGTCTTGTCGAAGATCACGGCTTGGAGCTTCTTCGCCTTCTCCAGGTACTCGCCGCTCTTGATGAGAATCCCGTTCTGCGCGCCCTTTGCGGCCCCGATCATGAGCGCCGCGGGTGTCGCGATGCCCAGAGCGCAGGGGCAAGCCACGATGAGGACGGACACGAGGACGATGAAGGCCAGGGCGAACGGCATTCCTCCCACCCAGTACCAGAGGGAGAAGCCGCCCACCGCGATGAGCACGACCACGGGCACGAAATAGCTCGAGACGAGGTCCGCGAGGCGCTGGATTGGCGTCTTCGAGACGATCGCATCCTCGACCATCTTGACGATTTGCGAGAGGGTTGTGTCGCTGCCGACCTTCGTGGCCTTGACGCGCAGGAGCCCGGTCTTGTTGATCGACGCCCCGATAACTTCGTCGCCGACCTTCTTCTCCACGGGGATGCTCTCCCCCGTGACCACGGACTGGTCCACGGACGAGTACCCGCTCTCGACGACGCCGTCGACGGGCACGCGCTCCCCTGGGCGGACGACGAGCAGGTCGTTGACCTCCACCTTCTCCACGGGCACCTGGACTTCTTCTCCGTCCCGCAGGACCGTAGCCAACTTGGGCTGTAGGTCGAGGAGCTTCCGCACGGCCTCCGACGCGCGCCCCTTGACGATGTGCTCCATCACGTTCCCGAGGAGGATGAACCCGATGATCAGTC
>CAZJIP010000048.1:0-13390 GCA_964546105.1 uncultured Methanomassiliicoccales archaeon | reverse complement strand
CGAGAGAGGGAAACCCTCAAGTCCGCACGCGACCGTGTCCGGATTGGAGGGTTCCGTCTGTCGGCTCCGCGTTTCTGCCCAACCTGTGGCCGTCCCGTACCGCTCGAGAACAGCTTCTGTGCGTGGTGTGGAACCCCGATGACGCCGATGGCACCCGCGCCTCCTGCGCCGGTTCCCGCCCCGGCGCCGCCCGCGGTCCCAGGTACGGCACCCGCCCCGCCGACCGGCGCGTACCCGTACGGCTACCCCGCGCCCACGTACGTCCTGCCCCGCCGGGCGGACGCGTCGAACCTGATTTCCGGGACCTTCGACGTGTGGTCGAGAAATTTCGGGTCCTACTTCCTTGTCTACCTTGTGCTCGCCCTCTTCACCGGCGGGCTGTCCCTCGCGGGATCCTACATCATCCTCGGGGTCGTGTATGTCCCGAGCGGCTCTTTCTTCCAGTCGATTCCCACCACCCTCTCCCTGAGAGCCTACGTGGCCTACCAAATCGTCGTCGGGATCGTCTCGTGGATTCTGGGGAGCATGGTCCTCGGAGGCGTCGTGGACTTCTCGGTCCGCCGCTACCGCGGGGAGAACGTCCGCATCGCGGATTCCCTGTCCCGCGGCCTGCAGCGGTTCTCCAGTATCCTGGGCGCCAACCTCCTCGTGACCGTGATTACCCTGGGCGTGGTCATCCTGTGGGTCGTCGTCCTGCTCCTCGGGGCCCTGTCCCTGCTCACCACGGGCGGGACCGCCGGCGGAATCGCCGCGGTGGGCGGTGCCCTCGTGGCCATGCCCTTCGTGCTCTTCTTCGTCCTCTACATCAACATCGCCCTGGCCCTGTACGCCCCGGCGGTCATGATGGAGGGGCAACGCGCCGTCGACAGCCTCGGGCGGAGCTGGAACCTCACACGGGGCCACAGGTGGTCCCTCTTCGGGTCGGGCCTCGTGTTCTTCATCCTGGCCGCATTGATTGACGGGGCCATCGGATTCCTCGGCGCGCTTGCGGGGAACGACGCGGTCCTCCTCGTGGCGATTGCGCTTGGGACCGCGATCACGGGAGCTTGGTTCGCCATCCTGACCTCGGTGGCCTACGACCTCATCACGAAGATGCCCCAGCCGTCCATATGGCCGCCGACGTACACGCCGCCCGTCGTGGCTCCGCTCCGATGAAGCGCGAAGGCTAAAGCGCCCGGCGCCCCTCCCAAGGCCGTGGCGTGCGACCGCTGCACCGAGTCCTCCGTCGCCTGGATCCGCTACAGCGGAGCCCACCTGTGCTCCGCCCACTTCCGCGAGTACGTGGAGCGACGGGTGAAGCAGGAGATTCGCCGCGAGCTTACCCTCAGCGGGGAGCCTACGAAGATCGCGGTAGGTCTGTCCGGCGGCAAGGACAGCAGCACAGCGCTCCTGCTGCTCCACGAGTACCTCGGCCGCCGCCCCGACGTGTCCCTCGAGGCGATCACGGTGGACGAGGGGATCGAGGGCTATCGTCCGCCGAGCCTGGAGATTGCCCGTGCCTTCTGCGCACAGCTCGGCGTCCGCCACCACGTCATCTCCTACCGCGACACGGAAGGCTTCGAGATGGACCGCGTGGTCCGCGTGGATCCCGAGGCGATCCCGTGCAGCTACTGCGGGGTGTTCCGGCGACACGCGCTCAACGTGAAGGCGCGGGAAATCGGGGCGCAATACCTGGCGACGGGACTCAATCTGGACGATACCGCAGAGTCCGTCCTGATGAACGTGGCTCGAGGGGATGTGGAGCGCCTCGCCCGCCTCGGGCCGCACGACGCGACGCAGCCCGGGCTCGTGCCGCGGCTCCAGCCGCTCCGCATGGTCCCCGAGCTCGAGGTGTACCTGTACGCGTTCCTCCGGAAGATCCCGTTTCACGACGCGGAATGCCCCTACGCGGCGCGAGCCCAGCGCGGGCGTTTCAAGGAAATCCTGCACCGTCTCGAGGAGGAGAGTCCCGGGACGCGGCACGCGATCGTCCACGGCTACGACGATCTCCGCCCGGTGCTCCAAGAGGCGTGGCCCCCCGCGAGCCTGAGGGCGTGCACGCGATGCGGCGAGCCGACCGTCCGCGAGGTCTGCAAGGCGTGCGAGATGAAGGAGCGCCTCGAGTCGCTCGCGCGGACCTGAGCGGGTCCGGCGTCAGTGCCTCAACGCCACGGTCGCCGCGCGGGACCGGCCCACGGATGCGATCTTGACAGGCACCTTGAGCTGCGTCTCCAGGAAGGCCAGGTACCGTTTCAGCGGGTCCGGGAGCGCGCGTTTCCCCTTCGCCGCGATGTCGATCCAGGCGTCCTCCTTCAGCTCGGGCCAGCCCTTCAGGTCGCGGTAGACCGGCTCGACGCGGGCCAGGACCTTCATGGAAGCGGGGAAGTCCTTGATCGTCGAGGCCCCGTCGCGGTAGGCTACGCACGCGCGCACGCGCTCCAAGCCGCCGAGGACGTCGAGCTTGGTGACCGCGAGGCCGGTGAGCCCGTTCACGCGTACGGACATGCGGAGCATGACGAGGTCGATCCATCCCACCCGCCGCGGTCGGCGGGTCGTCGTGCCGTACTCGCCGCCGCCCGTCTCGCGGAGGTGGGTCGCGATGGCGTCCTGCTGCTCCGTCGGGAACGGTCCGGCCCCCACGCGCGACGTGAACGCCTTGACCACGCCGATGATCTCACCGAGGTAGCGCGGCGAGATGCCGGCGCCCGTGGCAGCCGCCCCCGCGGTGCAGTTGCTCGAAGTGCCGAAGGGATAGATGCCGTGGTCGATGCACAGGTGGGTCCCCTGGGCTCCCTCGAACAGGACGCGCTTCCCGCGGCGGAGCTGAGCGTCCAGGAGGGCGGACGTGTCCGTGACGAACGGCGCGAGTTTCTGGCCGTAGTCTGCGTACTCCGTGTACAACGCCTCGACGTCGAGGGCCTCGGTGCCGCCGTACGCCGCGACGATGCGTTGCTTCACGGGCACCACCGCGGCGAGCTTCTCCCGCAGCGTCTCCGGGTCCAGGAGGTCGCACATCCGAAGGCCCCACTTCCCGACCTTGTCCTCGAAGACGGGCGCGATGCCGCGGCGTGTGCTCCCCGATGCCAGGTTTCCCTTCAGGCCTTCCTCGAGGCCGTCGATGAGCTTGTGGTAGGGCATGACCACATGGGCGCGGTCGCTGATGCGGAGGTTGGACACGGGATGGCCGCGGCTCTGGACCTCGTCGATCTCCCGGAGCAGCTGGCCCGGTTCGATCACGACCCCGTTCGCGATCACGTTCAAGGTGCGCGGGCGCAGGATCCCCGAGGGCATGAGGTGGAACGCGAAGAGCTCCTCTCCGACCTGCACGGTGTGGCCGGCGTTCGCCCCTCCCTGGAAACGCACGACGACGTCCGCGTTCTTCCCCAGGAAGTCGATGATCTTCCCCTTGCCTTCGTCCCCGAACTGGCAGCCTATTACTACTGTACCAGGCACTCAGAGGCCCCCTTCCCCGTTGGTTCAACTTCCTCGTGGTTCTGTACGACTTCTCCGACGACGAAGACTGTCCATGTCTGCTCTTCACCATCGTTCCTAGGTGCTCCAGTACGACCTCCGCCTGCGCCCGTTTCAAGTGAAGATGCGGGATCAGGAGGGGAAGGAGTCACCGTGGCACGTTAGGACCGAATTTCAAATGGTAGAGTGTGCGCTGAGACTTGAATCCTCTGTTCTTCCTCACCCATGTCCGGTACCTAGCATCGACTGAATGGACCGAAGGAATTGCGGATGAACGCTGGAGATATCGAGCTCGGCGTAGTAGCTGTAACCGCTTCTGGCGCGCGGCGTCCTTCAGCGCCAGATACCGATGCATCCATCCCCGTCAATCAGACCCGTGAGATACGCCATTGAGGCCGAATCGAGGTTTCGCTTCACGGCTCGGTCCATCGCCCCAGAGAAGGAATGGCCTGGCCAAGATAGCGGCTGTAGCCTCTGCGCTGCCCGCTTGCTACAACCTGAAGGACAGTTCCTTTCAAGAGCCTCGACCGCGCAGGACAGGTCGAAGGGAGGTTGGTCTCCCTCCATCAACGTAACCCCGGACACCCCAGGGCAGCCGAGGCGCAGCGAAAACGCTCTCTGCGAGGGAGCCATGCCCGGTACCCCGCGGAGCGCGCGTATCGCGGCCCCTCGCGGCGTCCCTCCAACTGTTGCGGGGGACCGCCTCGGGGCGAAACGGAACACACGCGCGGTAACGTATATATCCCGTCCCGGCGGTTCGGCATTGGGGTTCGCGGCCCTTTTCGGCCGCGCGAGGGGGTTCCATGTCCGAGGTCCTACCACTAGACGCTCGCGTCCCGACCCACGTGGCCGGGCTCGACGAGCGTCTGGGCGGCGGCATCCCGCGAGGTCACATCGTCCTCGTGGCGGGACCGCCCGGCTCGCTCAAGTCCACGTTCGCCTACCGCGTCCTGTACCACGAGGCGAAGGAGCGCGGCGCCGCGGGGCTCTACCTGTCCATGGAGCAGAGCCGCGCCTCGCTCATCTCTCAGATGGCCTCCCTGGGCATGGACCCGGACCGCGTGAAGGGCGTGCACATCATCGACGTGCGCGCGCTTCGACGGGAGATCGAGGACCTGCGGGAGCAGCCGCGATGGCTCCTGGGCCTGCGCCGCCAACTCGGCCGCTACAAGGAGGAGATGGGCTTCGACCTCCTGGCGGTCGACAGCTTGGACGCGCTCTACGCCCTCACGCCCATGGAGAACCCCCGGAACGAGGTCTTCCACTTCTTCGAGGAGCTGCGGGAGCTGAACACGACCACGTTCCTCGTGTCCGAGATGGCCCGCGACTCCGTCCGGATGGCCCACCACGGCGTCGAGGAGTTCCTCGCGGACACCATCGTCCACCTGCGCCTGCGGGAGCTCGACGTGGGCATGAGCACCTCCGTGCGGCGCTACATCGGCGTCGTGAAGATGCGCGGCGTGGACCACGACCTGGACTACTTCCCGCTCCTCGTGGAGGATGGTAACTTCGAGATCGTGGCGGAGTGAGACCGCGACCGGGGTGGGGCCCTGAACGTCCTCGGGACGGGTCTGTCCCTCGCGGCGCTCGGCGTGAGCGCCTTCCTCGCGCTGTATGTGCTCGGGCTCAACCCGCGCGGCCTCCCGAACCGCGCGTTCTTCGCGCTCATGATGACCTTCGCCTGGTGGGACGCGTGCGAGGCGATCGAGCGCGCCATCGCCTCGGGCGCACCTGCGTCGGCTGTGTACCCTTGGGCCCAGGGCGTGTGGCTCGGGATCAGCGCGGTGCCTGCGGCGCTCATTCAGCTGGCCTTCGTGTACCCGGAGCCGCGTCCCTGGTTCCGCCGCGCGTACCTCCCGCTGCTGTACGCGCCCCTCATCGGATGGGCGTACCTCATCTTCGCGACGGGGAATCTCATTTCGGGCGTCGCCCAAGGGCCGCTGGGGCCGAGCGCCCGCGTTGGGGACAGCTACCTGCTCCTCGCCCTCCTGTACGCGGCCTGGTTTTACGTCAGCGTCGCCCTCTTCGTCAGCAACTGGTGGCGGGTGCGCTCGGGGAGCCTGCGTCAGGTCCAGGGTCTCGTGGTCCTGGGGCTCCTCATCGGTTCCGTGCCCGCGGGCGTCACGGAGATCTTCTGGCCCCTGCTCAACGGCTACGACACGCGGCTCGGCCTTGGCTCCCTGTACACCCTCGTGTGGTCCGTCTTCCTCGCGATCGCCGTCGTCCGCTATCGGTATCTGGTCATCGAGCCGGGGACGGAACCCTCGGCGGCGGCGCGGGCGCGCCACCCCCTCTCGCCCGGGCTGAACTACTTGGTCCTCGAGCCGGGCCGGGGCGCCGGGATGAGCGCCTTCCGGGAGATCGTCTCGACCACCCCGGGCCTCTGCGTGACGGGCCTCGCACCCTCCCGCGTGGCGGAGCGGTTTGCTCTCGAGCGGACGCCGATCCTCTGGATCACGGGCGTCTCGTCCCGGGAGCGGACCGTCCCGCCCCAGGCCCTAGACTTCGAGCTGGTCCACACGGTCCTCAAGGTCCTGCGGGAGAATCCGGGCACCGCGATCCTCTTGGACGACCTGGACTACCTGGCCGCCATCAACGGCTTCGAGGCGGTCGCCCGGTTCCTGAGCCGCGTGGCCAACCAGGCAAGCTCCTCCCACGGCACCCTGATCGTGACCGTGGATCGCGGCGCGTTCAGCCCCGAGCAGCGGGCCATTTTGGGCGGTTGCGTCGACCACGTGCTCGACTTCCCCGAGCTGACCAACGGCCTCCCTTCGCCCCTCCGGAACAACGCGGTCCTGTTCCTGGCTCCCCAGGAGGCCGCGGCCTCTCTGCCCCTCGTGGCGGCCCGCGAAGGTTTGGTCGTCACCACGGAACACCCCGCCAAGGCGCGCCCGCGGTACGGGGACGCGTACGCGCTCCTCTGGGTTACGCCCCATCCCGAGGCGGGCCTTCCAACCGCGCGGCCGACCGCCCTGGACACGGAGGCGCGGCGCGCGGTCTCCGGCTACCTGACCGCCCATCCCGGCGGCACGGTGGTCCTCGTGGGCCTCGAGCAGATTGCCCTCTTCGTGGAGTTCCGCGCTCTCCTCGCCTTCGTGAAGGACGTCGCCGATCTCGCGGCGCTCCACGGCGGGCGGGTCGTGGCGACGATCGTGCCGGGTGGGCTTCCGCCCGCGGAGGTCGCCATGCTCAGCCGCCGCCTCGACGTGCCGGGTCCCCCCCTCGTCAGGAGCTCTCTTCCTGGAGGGCTGCCCACAGCCGTTCCTGGAAGTCGAACTCCGACTCGAGGACCCGTTTCATGAACAGGACCACCTGCCCCTGGGGGTCGAGGCCGTTCCGTGCGCAGTAGTCGCGGAACCGGCGGAGGACCTCCGCATCCACGCGGATGTTGTATTGGACCTTGGTCCTCCGCCCCGGAACCGAGGTCTTCGCGGTCACGCTTCCCCCATCGCCTGGCGGCTATATCTACATTCAGTAGCATTCGCTACCTTCCGGTACCATTGCTAGCCATTAAGTAATTGATAATCACATCTGGGAATGAGTGGGAGAGGAGGAGACCATCCGATGACCGAGGCGACCCCCGCCCGGAACCGGCCGGCAATCCCCGAAGAACCAGGCTTGGAACCCCCTGATTCGCCCGAAATCCGGACCACGGACGCCGAACTCCAAGCCGACCTGCTCGAGTCGCTGGTCGAGTCGGCGGACTACGTGGACGTCCGGAAACCACTCCCGGCCCGGAGTGGATCGGGGCTTCAGTTGGCCACCCCTGAGGCGATACGGGACGCCTTCGTCGCGGCATGGGAGGGCCTCTCCCATTCTCTCCATCTGGAGATCGGGCCGAGTCGCGCGTTGGAGGACATCCGAAATCTCGTCCTCTATGACATCCCCGACGGGACACGCTCCACGTTGTCCGTCCCCTCGGCGATGGACGTGGAGACGGATGCGGGCATGTACTGCCTCGCGCTCGTCCACACCCTCGCATCCCTCGGCGCGCGCCGCGCTGTCCTGCTGACGCACACCGTGTACAACCGGGAGCGCGGACCTGAGGACACGAAGCGCTTCCTCGAGATCATGGCCCGGGGCGTGGATCCGTTCCGCGGCTACGCGCGGCGCCACCGGATCGCCATGCACCTCCACGGGATCCATGAGGGCTACGAGCTGGGACCGCTCCTCTCCCAGGCGTTTCCAACGCCGCCCGATCCCCGGTTCGACGCCCACTTCCTCCTGGAGTATGAGGAGGAGTGGTTCCTGACGCCGGAGGGCCGCGCCCATCTGGAGCAGATTCCCGAGATCGACGTCGTCATCCGCCACACGAAGCTCCAGGTAAGCGGCGGCTGGATTCCCCTCAGGATGCGGAAGTCCGCGTACATGTACTCCCAGAACGGGAGTCTGAACTCGAACTGGTCCTACGACGAGTACGCGGCCATGGTCGCGGTGGCCTACGCCGCGAAGCTTCTCCACAAGGGCGAGGCCTTGAGCAAGCAGTACGTGTCCGTGGACGAGATCAAGGACCGCTACCGCCAGCGGGAATTGAACCTCCAGCAGCGCATCGTCAAGCTGAAGGAGGCGCCGCGGAAGCTGTTCGTCATCGGCTCCCCCACGGGTCTCGTCCAAATCTACGCCTGACGACCGACGGCCTCAGGAAACCTCGAGCATGGCAGAGAGGAGCTCGTCCACGCCGCGCGCGTCCTTGGACACCCCGCGCCATCGTTCCAGCACCTCCTGGTTGGTATCCTCGAACCGCGTCAGCGCCTCGATGATCCTACGCCGCAGCTGGTCGTTCTCTTCGCCGCCGAGCACCAGGGTCAGGAACGTGTAGCGCCCCCGCTCCATGACGAGCGTGTAGTCCCCGTGGCGGATGGACTTGAGCCACTTCCCACGGAGTGTGGGGAACGAGGTCCGCATGAAGTTCTGGATCACGTCCAAGGTCGCGCTGAAGGAGTCCGCGTCGATCATCCGTTCCTCGGGCACGAGCTTGGAGCCGATGAGGGTCCCGTCGCTGAAGGTGAGGAACGCCCCCTTGATGTCGTACTGCGCCGCCTTGCGCCGCAGGATCGCGGCGTTCAGTCGTACGAAGGCGTTCGGCGTGACGGCGTAGAAGATGATCACGCCGGGCACGGCCAAGGCGGTGGAAAACAGGGGTGGAATCGGGTTCCCCGTCATCGCCAGGTACGCGTTCGTAGCGGCGCCCACTAGGGAGGCCAGGACCAGGCCCAGCAGCGTCACCCCGATCCGACGCGCCACCTTCGGGCTCAGCCGTCGCACCTCGAGATACGTCCGGAGCACTCCGTACAGGCCTCCCGCGACAAGGACGGCCAGAAGGACGAGCCACGGATACAGCCAGGTCAGATTGTACACCGGCACGAAAGGTGGCCCACGCCCCGACAGGGGTTCGAAGCCGTTGAACATCGTCTCGTAGAGCGTGACCACGAAGAACCCGACCGGCACGATGGCCGCGAGGAGCGCGCCGCGGAACCTGCGGTATAGCGTGACACCATAGAGGAAGATGAAGAGGGCCGCGAACGAGAGGCTCGCGAGGGACGCGGTCGCGGCGATTCTTGCCGCCGCGCCGGTCGTCATGTTGAAGAACACCGCGTCCGAGAGGCCGTACGCACCCGTGGCCACGCAGAGGCCGATGAAGAAGACCTCGGTCCAGGTGCGGAATCGCCGCTGACTCAACAGGTACGCGGCGACCGCGAGCCAGGCGACGGCGCCCAGGAGGGGCGACCACATGATGAACGAATACGAGGCCATAGACTGTGTCTTCGCCGGGGCAAACACCCATGTCACATAATCCTTAGGTAGACGCCTGGTTACGCGCCCTCGAACAGGGAACTCAGCATGGCGTCCGTGCCCACAGCCTCGGAGGGCATGCCGCGCCAATCCGCGAGCACGGGCTGGTTGTCGTGTTCGTACTTCAGCAGGAGGTCGCGCATGTGGCGCCGCAGCTGGTCGTTCTCCTCTCCCTGGAGGATGATCGTGAGGTAGGACCAGCGGCCGCGCTCCATGACGAGCGTGTAGTCCCCGTGCTTGATTGCGCTGAGCGAGCCGCGCAGCGTGGGGAACGAGGTCCGCATGAAGTTCTGGATCACGTCCAAGGTGGCCCCGAAGAGGTCCTGGTCAATCACCTTTTCCCCTGGGCGGACCTTCGCGCCGATCAGGGTCCCGTCCGTGTAGATGATGAAGGCCGCCTTAATGTTGTACCGGCTCGCCTTCCAGCGACGGACCGCGACGGAGAAGCGCTCCGTGCTGAAGGGCGACAGGGTCACGACCGAGACGATCCCCGGGAGCACGAGGCCCGTAGAGAACAGGGGCAACCACTCCGAGCGGGTGACTCCGCGTAGGACGTTCGTCAGGCCCCCGAGGATCACCGCGATGATTGTCGAGATGAAGAGGCCAAACATGCGGCGGCGGAGCTTCGTCGTTTGATTGGCCACCTCTCGGTACGTCCGCAGGAGGAAGTAGGCCGCGAGGACCGCGTATGCCATGCTGCCGACCACCCAAATCGTGAACGCGGTGGGATCCCAGTTGCCAATCCACGGAGGTCCGCCGGCGGTCCGATCGAGCGGTCTGATGGCGCTGAGGCTCGGGATGAGGCTCGTCCAGACGAGCGCGATGAGGGCCACCGCGGGGATGAACGCGGCGAGGTAGGTGGTCCGCATCCTCGTGTAGAAGACGAGCGCGAACAGGAAGAAGAAGCACACAGCGAGCGTGAGGACCGAGAAGCTCAGGAGGGCCGCAGTCCCCGCCTGGGCCGCGTCGGGTGCGGTAAAGAATAGGACGTCAGCGAAAGCGTACGCCCCGACGAAGATGCACGCGGCGAGGAAGAACGCCTCGGTCCACGTGCGGTAGCGGTCCCGGTAGACCTGGTAGATGGCCAGGCCCCACCAGACGGCGACCGTGCCGATAGGGAACCACTGTTGGCCGGGGACGGAGAGGACGGCGGGCATGGCTTAAGGGGGATGCGGATGGGGACCCAGCGAGGAGTATCTGAAGCCTTCGCCGTGATTACCTGCCATAGGAAAGAGCGTCCGTGCGCACAACGGTTAAGCCACCGGCGCGATTGTCCGCGGCACGACGGTTCGCATCGCGGGCGCGGGCCTGTCGGGGATGACCGCCGCGCTGCTCCTCGGCCGCGCGGGGCGCCCTGTCGAGGTCTTCGATCCCAAGAAGGACGTGCTCCCGAGTTCGGGGCCCCACTCCGAGGGGATCCGGAACTACCGCCCGCGAGACGCCCTGGACGAGCTTCGCTCCGTGGGCTTTGACCTCGCGCCGTTTTCCACGGTCCGCCGCACAATCCGCGCGTCGCCCCGCGCCCGGACCGAGCTCCTCGGCCCGGCCCACTACCTGTTCGCGCGGGGCCGCGAGCCGGACACCGTGGATCGGACGCTCCACCGCCTGGCCGTGGAGGCAGGGGTCCGATTCCATTTCGGCGAATCCCTCGAGCCCGGCGAGGCGGACATCGTCGCGACGGGCCCGCCGAAGGACGAGACTCAGATCCTCGGCGCGGGCTACACGTTCTCCGCAGCAGGCAGCCCGCTGCGGCGGGACGCCGCGTATGCCCTGTTCGACAACGAGGTCGCGCCCGCGGGCTACCTGGCGATCACCCCCGGGATCGCGTACCACTCAATCTACAGCGTCTCTTGGTCCGAGTTCGATTACGGGCGTCTCACGGATCGGGTTCACAAGGCCATCGAGATTCCCTGGGTCAAGGAAATCCTCGGGACGGGCGCGTTCGTCGGGCGGATCCACGGCCGCGCGCACGTCGTCCGAGATCCCATCGCCCGCGCCGAGCAGGGCGGCGCCCTATACGTCGGGGAGGCGGGGGGCTTCCAGGACGCCGTCGCGGGATTCGGCTTCCGCTACGCGGCCATGACGGGCGCCCTCGCCGCCCGGTCACTCCTCCAGGGCGAAGACTACCGCAAGCTGCTCCGCGAGGCCTTCGGCCAGGAGTTCGTGGAATCGTGGGCCTTCCGGGAGAAGCTCAACCACGCGACGAACGACGACTACGATCGGATGGTCACAGCTCTCGGGCCCGAGATTACGCTGGAAGCCTACGTGGCCCGCCGCGGGACCCGAGGCTTCTGAGGTCAAGTGCCTGGCTTGACGGCCTTGAGCTGGCCGCGGTACATCTCGAGGAGCTCCTTCTGCGTCGTCGCGTCCTCGGGCTTCTTGTCGTCGCGCCACCTGCCCGTGAACCGGGGGAAGCGCACCGCGAGACCGGCGCCCTCCCGGATCGCGTCCTGGGCGCAGGTGTGGACGGGGCTCACCGTGATCTCCGCGCCCTTCACCTCGAGGACGGCCCGGGGCTCGAACCACGCATCCGGGATGAGCTTGGAGTCCACCCGGGCGTGTCGATGCAGTATCGTGAACGGCTTGAACCGCTCTTTGAGGCCGAAGAGGGTCTCGTCGTCGAAGCCCGTGCCCAGTTTGCACGTCGTCCGGAACACGTCCGCCCCGGCGTCGTAAGCGGCCATGAGGAGGGCGCCGTAGGTCCCCGCGCGCTTCCCCCGTCCCGCGAAGGCGCCCACGGCCACGAGGTCGATCGTGTCGCTGAGTTCCGTGCTGTATTCCTTCTTGAACTTGATCCACTGGAACCCGCGAGCCCCCGCCTCGTACGTGGACGCGAGGTTCTTGGCCATGAGCCCCTCGCATCCCGCCTGGAGGGCCTCGTCGAAGAACGCCTCCGCAACCTTCACATCCGCCGTGATCCGGTTCGTCGCGCGCTTCGCGCGCTCCGACTCCCGCAGCACGGAGTCCAGGGCTTTCCGCCGTTCCATGTAGGACCGGGTCGTGAGGTCCTCCCCCTCCTTGAGGAGGCAGTCGAACGTGAACAGGGTCACGGGGAACTCCTGGGCCATCCGGTCCACGTCCGTCTTGCGCCCGCGGCGGCGGGAGACCTCCTGGAACGGGAGGAACTCCCCCGTGTTCGCGTCCACGGGGACCGCTTCGCCCTCCACGATGGCCTCCCTCGCCTTGATGGCAGTCTTGAGACCCTTCACGATCTCGGGGAACTGCTCCGTGATGTTCTCGAGCTGCCGCGAGTACAGTTGGATCTTCTGGCCCGAGATGTGGGCCTGGACCCGCAGCCCGTCGTACTTGTACTCCAATGCGCACTCGCCCAGGCGCTCGAGGATCTCCTCCAGGGTCTCCAGGCGCTCCGCGAGCATGGACCGGATGGGTCGGAAGAGTTTGAGGTGGATGGACCCGAGGCCATCGAGCCCCTGGTGGGCGAGGACCCGGGCCACCTCGCCCAAGTCCGACGAGACGTTGTACGCGCGCTCCACGCGGTCCCGCTCCTCCTTGACCGCGTAGGTGGCCGCGAGGGCGTCCACGATGGTCATGTCCGCCACGCCGAGGCGCATCTTGCCTACGACCGTGCGCGCGAGGTACTTGGCCTCCTTGGAGGTCGCGTCCGTGAGGAGCTCCTCGAAGTACCGCAGCTTCCTCTCCTGGGACCCCCCGCCGCTCGAGGTGGCGATCTCCTTCAGGCCCGCATAGACCTTGGCGACCGTCAGATCCTCGCCGCCGAAACGCATCTGCTTCCGCTTTGCGAGGCGCTCCTCGGCGACCAAGCCGAGGTCTCCCGTCCGCTTCCACGCGTCCTCGATGATCTCCTCGCGGTCTCCGGAGGCCTGGGCGATGGCGCGGATCGCGAGCTTCTCCGCCAGGCCGAGTTCGATCCCCGCGTAGTCCGGGAACACGCGGCCCTGGGTCAGGTAGACGACGCGGTCGATCTCGTCCTTGGGGACTTCCCGGAACAGGGCCACGAGGAAGTCCGTCATCTCGAGGCGCTTCGGCGTGGACTCGAGCTTTTCGTAAGCGTCTGCGAGGACCGCGTACCGCATCGGACCTGTCTAACGGGAGCGCCCACTTAAGGGTTCGGAGGTACCGCGGAGGCTAGAGCCCCGCCTTCGTCTCGATGCGCCGCTCCCTCTCC
>CAZJIP010000047.1:0-13546 GCA_964546105.1 uncultured Methanomassiliicoccales archaeon | reverse complement strand
CGGGGGCGAGGAGGTTGTACCAGACCTTCGCCTTCCACTTGTCCTTGATCTTGCGGGCCGCGGCCCGGGACTTCTTCTCCGCCGGCATGGGTGGGCCGCTCGAAAGGGCGGGGGCTATTTAAGGGTTGCCGGGCGGCTTCGTGGATTCCTCCGGAGGCGTTCGTTTGCGCCGTCGGCGCCAGACCAGAAAGACAGCCGTGGCAATCGCGACGGCCCCGACGACGGCGGGCAGCACCGAGTACACGAGCGCGTTCATCAGCGAATCCACGACGACCACCGCCGTGGTCCCGTTCAACGGCGCCCGTGCCTCGTTCGCCCAGGAATCGTTCGCAAAGATCACGTATTCCAGCGTCCCCGCGTGGGGCTGCGCGGGGATCGTCGCGGTGAAGTTCGTGCCGTTCAGGATGCCCATGGGCACCGCGGTAAATCCCGTATCGGAGACGCCGCGATACAGCAGGGTGACGTTCGCGAGCCCGCTCGAATCCGAAACGCTCGCGACAACTTGCAACGGCCGACCGACGTCCACGCGAGCCGGTGGTGTGGTCACGATGACGGGCGGGGTGTTGTCCGGCTTCGGGCTGACCGTGACCGTGACGGACCAGGTGTCCGTGAGGCCCGCGGTGTCCTGCACCTCGAGTCGGACCGTGTGATCCCCGGGCGCGGAATAGGCATGGCTCGCGTACTTCACCGTCGTCCAAGGGCCCCAAGCCGCACCGTCGTCCCAAGCCCACCGCACTCGCAGGAGTCCCTGCGGGTCCTCGTAGTCCCAGGAAAGGTTCGCGCTCGCGGTGAAAACCGTCAGGGGGTTGCCCGCGATTGGAGACACGGAGAACAGGGCCTCGGGCGGCACGTCGGTCGTCACGGGCGGCACCATGAGGGGATAGCGGTCCGCCGCGTTCACGTTGAAGAGATACGGTGTGTCGCCGATGCCGTCCGAACCCGGAATGTTCTGGGCCGGCCCGCTGTACTGGTCCACGCCGCGGTAGTTCCACCAGTAGTTCCCGCCTTCGGGATAGCCGCCGTCCCACGCGTCTCCCGCCGGGCTTCCGTCGATCGCGTTGTTCGCGTTGCCTGAGAAGGTGTTGCGGACCACCTGCACCCCCGTCGACCCCGAGACGTTGGCGCCGTCGGAGAAGGAGCCGAGGATTTCGTTCCGCCCCACGGTCGTGTTGGTCACGTTGAGGAACCGGACCCCGCTCCCGTCGTCCACGAAGAAGTTGCCGAGGACCTGAAGGTCCCGCGAGCGGTATGCATTGAGCCCCGCGAGGTTCACGCTCAGGAGATTGCCGACGACGCTCACGTTTCCGGAGAATTCCGTCTCGACCGCGTTCCGCATGTGGCGGATCACGTTCCCGGAGAGGTTCACCAGGTTCGAGGTGTGGATTGCGATGCCGTCCAGCGGCTGGGTGAACAGAGAGGGCGCGGAAATCTTGGAGTTCGAGACGTTCACACCCGTCGAAGACTCGAGCAGGATTCCCTGGGCCGTGTTGATGATCTCGCCGTCCAGAACCCGCAGGCCGCTCGCCTGGAAGGCGCGGATGCCCGTGGCGGCTCCCGAGACCGTGATGTTGGGTCCCAGGGTCACGTCCGCGGTGTAGGCGATCTCAATCCCGACATCCCCGCCCGTCACGGTCAGGTTGGAGAGCCGGGCGTGACGACAGTTCGCTACGAGGAGGCCGCCGAGGTCCAGTCCCGAGAGGCTCAGCCCCGCGCAGTTCCGTTCGTACAGGATGGGGCGCCCCGAGACCAAGTTGTCCGCGGTAATCGTATGGCTGTCGAAGTCGGCGGGCGTCGTCCCGTCCAGGAAGATCCCGTTGAGGAGGAACCGGTTCCCCCGCACCGTGTCGCCCGAGGTCGAGGTCAGGTGGACGCCGTATCCCGCGCTGCCGAAGCCGTTCAGGGAGACGTTGTTGTCCCGAATCGTGACGGACGGAGATCCGGTGACCGCCACCCCGTCCAAGGTGTTCAGGGTGACGTTGGTCCGCTCAATCGTGACGTTCGCCGAGTTCAGGACCACAGCGCCCGCCTGGTTCCCCAGGAGGGAACTCGCAACGACCGTCACGGCCTGGGAAGATTCGATCCGCACGCCCTCGCCACCGCTAGCATAGGCGGTCGCGTTGGAAAGGGTCACGTTGCTGGCGGAGTAAAGGTAGTACCCGGCCACGGGCGCGGCGCTCACTTCCACGTCCCGCACGACCACGTGCGCATTCGTGTTCCGGAACTGGATCCCGATCCCCGGCGGCGCGGCGATGGACCAACCTGCAATCACGTACGGGTCGGCGGCCGTGCCCTGGCCCGACACCACGCCGTTCGCCGCGGTGAAGTTCGCGTTGCCCTCGATATCGATGGGCGCATGGGGCGCGAGGGTGGCCGGAGCAGGCGTCGAGGATGCGGCCCGCGCGGGGGAGGATGGGACCGCGGCGCCGGCCACGACGAGGACAAGGACGATCAGCAGAACCCTCGCGGACCTCAGCCCCCTGGCATGGACTTGTGCCGCGAGAACAGGAACCGGGCCATATTACCCCTTGCCCGTCCGCAACCCCTCGCGCCGCAATGACCTGGCGCCGTGGATGCGGTCGCCACTCGGGACCGCGGCGTAGCCGAGCCGGTTCGCGGCCAAGAGCGCCGGGAGGGTGCTTGCGAGACGACGATGTTGGGGGAGCCTGCAGACTGGGGCGCCAACCTCGACCGGGTGTCGAGGACGAGCGCGGCCTTCCGCCGGAGACCGCGTGGTTGCTGCGCAGCAACACGGGCGGTCTCCCGTCCGTCGGGCAGCTGCATCCTGCCCGGCGAACGTGCGCGAGGCACCGGCTCATGCGGTCGAACGCGCAGCGGCTGATACGCGTGGAGGGCCGGAGGATCGGCCATCCCATGCGTCCCTCCCTGACGGTCTGGCGCCTTTCTATCGAGCCTGGCGGACCACCGCAAGAGTCATGTGGCACATGCGCTTCGCACAACGCATTGTACGCCCTCGGGGAGTTGGGCATCGGCCTCGGACTCGCGTGGGTCGTCTCCTACCGCAACCGGGCCGCGGTGGACTTCCGCCTCGTCCTCCTCGGCTCCATCCTGCCCGACGTGATCGACAAGCCCCTTGGGGCGATCCTCCATCTCGAGGCGCGGCTCTGGGCGCACTCCCTCGTGTTCCTCGCAGCGATTCTGCTCCTCGGCCTGCTCCCTGCGCTGCGCGGCATGCGATGGGTCGTCTTCGGGGATGCGGTCCACCTCCTCTTTGACCTGATCTGGCAACAGCCGCTGGTCATGCTCTTGCCCCTCTTCGTGCTTGCCTTCCCCGCGGAGACGACGCCGCAGACGTGCGCCGCGTACTTCGAGATCCTGCTCATGGACCCCTACGTCCAGTTCGGGGAGATCGTCGGATCGGTCATCCTGATTGCGATCGCGTGGCGGTACGGCCTGTTCTCGTGGACCGCCCTCAAGAAGTTCGCGAAGGATGGACGCCTGGTGCGGCCCGCAGAACCTACAGGAACAGCCGCGACGCCATGACCTCGAGGCCCTGCATCTGGGTCATGTCCCCGCTCCATGTGGCGAGGACGGGCTCGTAGCGCGTCTCCGCGCGGAGGACGAACGGCCGGAGCTCGGAGTGCACGTCAGGTGGGTCGCGGCCGCGGAAGACCGCGGCGACAATCATCCGCGTCCCGCTCTCCAGGGCGACCGCCGCTCGCCCAGGGTGAGGCCCCGGAGCCGCTCATCCCCCTGCGCGAACGAGGGCCTGACGAAGTCCATAATCGCGGTGAGCGCGCCCGCGAGGGGATTCGCGTTGATCGCGTGGGCCCGCCGCGCAAGGAGGATGCGCGTGGTCGCCTACATTACGAACGGATCTTCGATGACTGCGACCTCGGCCGCCGGCACGGATTGCGGGAGCGCAAGACGCACGCTTCCCTGCGGTTCTCGTCGAGCCGAAGGCAAGCGTACATATTGTCCTTGAACAACGCACTTGGTCGCCGCGACGATTCCCCCGACCATGACCCCCCTGGACTACGGCCGGCTCCTGATGGCCCTGACCCTCGCCGTGCACTCCCTGTTCCTCATCGTGGGCATCGGACTCGCGTTCTTCATCTCCCTCGCCGAATTCCTCGGGATCCGAGGCAAGAACGCAGACTACCTTCGGATGGCGCGCTCCTGGTCCCGCGGCTTCGTCCTTCTGTTCGCCATCGGCGCGGGCACCGGGGTGAGCGTGGCCGTCGAGCTCTACCTCCTATGGCCCACGTTCATGGCGGTCGCGAGCCAGGTGATCATCCTCCCCTTCTTCATCGAGATCTTCGCGTTCTTCGTCGAGACGATCTTCCTCGGGATCTACATGTACACCTGGGACCGGTTCCGGAATCCCTGGAGCCACTGGCTCGCCTCCCTCCCCATCGTAGTCGCGTCCGCGGCCTCCGGGTTCCTGATCACCACGGTCAACGCGTTCATGAACTCGCCCACGGGCTTCACCGCGGTGGGCGGGCGAATCA
Source organism: uncultured Methanomassiliicoccales archaeon (assembly GCA_964546105.1). Lineage (GTDB taxonomy): Archaea > Thermoplasmatota > Thermoplasmata > RBG-16-68-12 > RBG-16-68-12 > RBG-16-68-12. Next base: position 9,077 of record CAZJIP010000047.1, on the reverse strand, counting down.
CCCAGGTGGATCCCGTGGCGGCCATGCTCAACGCGGGCGTGCCCACGGAGACCTCCCACGTCCTCATCGCCTGCTACACGGGGACCGCGTTCCTCCTCGCCGCCCTCTACGCCTGGCGGCGCCTTAAGGGGGACCGCAGCGAGTACGTGAACCGCGCGTTCCGCCTCAGCCTCTACGTCGGGCTCGTGGCGGCCGTCCTCGCCGCCATCAGCGGGAGCCTCTCCGCCTCCTTCGTCGCGGCCAGTCAGCCCGAGAAGTTCGCGGCCATGGAGGCCTTGTACCACACGCAGGCCCGCGCCCCCTGGGTCTTCTTCGGCCTCACGATCCCCATCCCGGGGCTCCTGAGCTTCCTCGCCACGGGCTCCTTCGACGGCGTGGTGACGGGCCTCGACGCCTTCCCGCGGTCCACCTGGCCCGACGTCGGGATCGTCCACACGGCCTTCAACCTCGTCGTGACGACCGGCGTCTTCCTCGTGCTGGTGGCCGTGGCGAACACACTCACGGAACGCCTGAAGGGGCACGAGACGCTGCGGCGCTACGCGCTGTACGCGATTGTGGTCGCGGGTCCCCTGGCCTACGCGAACTTCCTCCTGGGCTGGATCGTGACGGAGGTCGGGCGGCAGCCCTGGATCGTGTACAACGTCATGACGGTCCAGGAGGGCTTCACCGCCGCGGGGGATGCCGTGCCTGGGCTCTTCTTCGGCTTCCTCGTCTTCTACGCTGTCCTGCTGGCGCTGACCCTCATCGTCCTCCGCCGCCTGTACGGGGTCCCGCCCCGCGAACCGCGGATCGTCCCGGGGGTTTCCCATGGATGATGCGTCCCTGGCCTACACGACCCTGTGGGCCGCCATCTTCGTCTACTTCCTCCTCGCCTCCGTGGATTTCGGGGCGGGCTTCTACCACCTCCTGTCCCTGCGGCGGCCCGAGGGGGCCGACGTGCGGCGCGCGATCCACGCGTACGTGAACCCGCGGTGGGAGGTCACGAACGTGTTCCTCGTGATGATCGTGGTCGCCGCCGCAGCGTTCCTCCCGGGCCTCGTGGGCGTCCTGGGCACCGTGCTCCTGATCCCCGTCTCCCTCGTGGCCATCCTCTTCGTGATCCGCGGCGCGTTCCTCGTCTTCGAGTACTACGGCGGCGAGGCCCCCATCTTGGCGGTGGTCTACTCCCTGGCGGGGCTCCTGATCCTCCCACTCCTCTCCGTGGTCCTCACCCTGATCATCGCAAACCCCGTGGACCTGTCGGGCGCGGTCCCCGCGTTCGACATCTTCTCCCCCCTCGCGAGCCCCGTGACCTACGTGACCGCCCTCCTGACCCTCGCGGGCGAGATTCTGCTTGCCGGCGCGCTCGCTTTATACTACGATGAGCGGCCCGAGGACCGTGCGCTGTACCGTACGCCCGTCCTCGGGTCCGCGGCGGCCGTGGCTGTCTTGGGCTTGGCCGAACTCTTCCTGCTGAACTCCTCGGCCTCGCACGCGTTCACCGAGATGATGGGCGTCGCTCCCCTCATGGTCGTCACGGGCGCCTTGTTCGCCGCCGCGGTATATCTACTCTGGCGCGGGACGCGGCGCCAAGCGCTCCTCGGGTTCTCCCTGGTCACGGCGGTGGACGCGCTGGCCCTAGCCATCTTTGCCTACGCGCACTATCCGTACGTGATCTACCCAGACGTCACCGTGAGCGCGGTCCTCGCCTCATCGGCGATGATCTCCGCCCTGCTCGTCGTCCTCCTCGTCGGCCTAGTGATCGTCGTCCCATCCCTCGCCTACCTGAACTACCTCTTCCGCTCCGAGAAGACCTACTGAGTCGGCCGCGAGCCCGAAGCGTGGGGCGGGATGCGGGAGGCCACCCCAGCAGGACTCCGCGCCTTATCCACGCCCGACGCACCGGAACGCTTATGGACCTCCGGGCCGCTCGGCCGCGGGCCCATGCTGGACAAGAAGGTCCTCGTCACGGGGGGCGCGGGCTTCCTGGGTTCCCACCTTGTGGAGCGCCTGAGCGCGCACAACGAGGTCAGTGTTTTCGACGACCTGTCCACGGGGTCCCTCCGCAACCTGGAGGGGGCCAGGGACGAGGTCCGCCTCCATCGGGCCTCCATCCTCCAGCCCAAGCAGCTCGCCAAGGCCCTGGAGGGGCAGGAGCTCGTGTACCATCTCGCGGCGAAGACCTCGGTCCCCGAGAGCGTCGAGAAGCCCGATGAGTACTGGCGGGCCAACGTGGAGGGCACGCTGAACGTGCTCAAGGCGTCCGCGGATGCGGGCGTCAAGCGGGTCGTCTTCGTCTCGAGCGCCGCGGTGTACGGCCTCTCGGAGGTCGTGCCCAAGGTGGAGACCATGCGGCCCGAGCCCGCCTCCCCGTACGCGACCACGAAGATGGTCGGGGAGTTCGCGTGCCAGGAGATCTCCCAGCTGAAACCCTTGGAAACGGTCGTGCTCCGCGCGTTCAACGCATACGGGCCGCGCCAGGACCCGAACGCGCCCTACGCGGGCGTCATCGCGAAGTTCACCTCCGCGGTCGCGGCGGGCCATGGCATCGAAATCTACGGGGACGGCGACCAGACGCGGGACTTCCTCTATGCCGCGGACGCCGCGGAGGCCATGGAACTCGCCGGGGAGCGTCCCGTCGCGGGCGAGATCTTCAACATCGGCTCAGGCTCCGCGACCACGGTGACTGAGGTCGCGCGGCTCCTGTCGGAGATCACCGCGAACCCGGTGAAGGCCGTGCGAAAGGAGATCCGGCCCGGGGACGTGCGGCACTCGCGGGCGGACATCTCCAGGGCGATCGAGAAGCTCGGCTTCACGCCGAAGACGTCCCTGCGCGAGGGGCTCGAGCGCACGCTCGCCTACCACCAACAGATGGCCGAGAAGTCGTAATCCGAAAAGGAAGGGAGAAAATCGGAAAGGGGAGGGCCTCGTCGGCCCTCCGTTCTCGTGCGCCTAGAGCTCGTCTTCCGGCTTCTTCGGCGGCTGCGCGGGCTCCGCCATCATCATCTGCGGGCTCTTCGGCTTCCGCATCTGGTTCAGGAGGAGCACGACCAGGAGCACGACCACAATCACCTCGAACGCAAGGTTCGCGTAGGAGATCGTCTGGGTCGCCTGCTGCGCCTGCGCCTGGTTCAGCTGGTTCTGCAGCTGCGCGATCGTGTTGTTCAGGTTGTTCAGCCGCGTCTGCAGATCCGCGATGGCCGCGGAGTTCGAGTTCGCCGTTCCCTGGAGCGCATTGAGCTGCGTCTGAAGGGCCGCGATTTGCGCGCTGGCCGCCGCCAGCTGCGTTTGGAGCGTCGCAATCGACGCGTTGTTGTTCGCGAGCTCCTGTTCCAAGTTGGCTACTTGGCCCTGCAACGCGTTGATTTCCGCATTGAGCTGAGTTGCATCGGGCCCGACCGTGGCGAACACGCTGGCCGGAGGATGGCTCACGTACCCGAGGACGTCCACGGCCTCAACACGATACCAATAGGTGCCGTTGGCGAGCGGAGTATCTACATAGGTCAGTGTCGGCGCGTTGACCGTCGCGATCAAGGTGTAGGTCGACCCGTCGTTGCTGCGCCAAACGCGGTACGTCGCGATGTCCGCCTCCGCCGGTGCCGTCCAAGTCAGCGTCACACGGCCCGTCCCGGGGACGGCCGAGGTGATGACCGGACGCGACGGAAGGCTGTGCCAGTAGCCGAGGACGACCCTCCCGTTCGAGGAGGGGTAGAACTCCGTCCCCGCCACGTACACGGTCCCGTTTTGATCCACGGTCGCGCGGGCGAGGAAGTGTTGCTGATCGAAGGTCTTGCTCTGTTCCGGGTACCAGGAGCCGCCGTTGTCCCCGCTGACCGCGTACGAAAGCAGGAAGTTCGGACTGCCTCCGTAGGTGTCCCAGCCGACGAAGAGGGTGTCCCCCTTGCTGGCCATCTGGACGTTGTAGTACCCTGCGATGTTGTACACACCTTGGCTGATGGGGACCGGGGTCGTCCAGCTCGAGCCGTCATCCGTGGATTGCGAGTAGTAGACGAGATTCGCACCCGTGGCCGCCACGCGGCTGTCGGGCCAGGCGATATGGATCCGCCCGGCGGAATCGATAAGCAGCCCGGGCATGGCATAGGGGCTGAGGACGGTCTTCGCCAAGCTGGCGGGAGCGGTCCACGTCGCCCCGTTTGTGGTCCAAGTGAGGTTAAGCCAGTTCGCCGTTCCGACTTGGCGAGTGTACGCGACGAGCACGTGGCCCGTCGCGTCCACGGCCAGCGCCGGTTGGCTTACCAGCGCGTTATGCTCGCCGAGCTCGGTCACGACCTTCCGTGCCGACCAGACGCTGCCGCCGTTCGAACTGTAGCTCACGGAGATGTTGTAGAAACCGTTCGTCTGCTGGACCCAGGCCACGTACACGGTCCCGTTCGGGGCGACCGCCACGCTTGGGGCGTAGTCCCAGACATCCGTCGTGAGCGCGTTGACCAGCGAGTTCAGGGGCCACGTCAGGCCGCCATCCGTGGACTTGCTGACGTAGACATCCTGCCGGCTAGACCCTGTCGATATGTGAGTCCAAGCAACGTACAGATTGCCCGAGTGGTCGATGGCAGCCGACGCGGACCACGACGGAACGGCGTAGGCCCAGTCCACGATGTTCGCGGCGGTGTTGACCGCATTCGGGAAGCCTGAGCTAACCGCAATGGGAGCGCCCGTGGTACCCGAGTCGTAGTACTTCTTGACGAGGAGATTGTTGCCGGACGCGCCGGCATAGATGTAGAACACGTACAGGTTGCCCAGGCCGTCGTCCAGCGCTGCCGCACTGTAGTTGTACTGGGTGCCGCTGCCCGTGACTTGCTGGTCAACGCCCCATGGCGCCGTGTTGTAGTCGGCCTTTGCCCCGGGCGCGGAGACCGCAAGAGCAGCCAAGACCATGGCCAGGACAAGGCAGAGCATCACGGCGAGCCGCATCGGTCCACTGTGGGAGTGCATTGCCTAAACCCCTTCTGACTTCGGGCCGAATGAAGGCATGTCCCTTTTAAATCTTTCGTCAACCATGAAAATCGGCTCGAGATGGGAGAGCGCCTCGAGTCCAGGCACGAACGTTTTTCTCCATGGAAGCCATGGTCCGCGGCAATGGCGGACGCGGCCTTGAGGACCCGCGACCTCTGGAAGTCCTACGACGGCAGGACGGACGTGCTGCGCGGCGCGAACCTCGACGTGGGCCCTGGCGAGACCGTCGTCATCTGGGGGGAGAACGGGAGTGGGAAGACCACCCTGCTCTCCATCCTCGGAGGGCAGGACAGGCCCGACCGTGGGAGCGTGCAGATCGGGGGACGCGAGATCACGGGGCTCTCGGAGTCCGCGCTCGCTCGTGTGCGACTCCTCCAGGTGGGCTTCGTCTTTCAGACACACCATCTCATCGAGGATCTCACGGTCGAGGAGAACATCGCCCTTCCGTTGCGGCTGGCGAAACGACCCGCGGACGCCCGCGTGGCGGAGCTTCTGGACGCTTTCGGCTTGACAAAACTGGCCTCTCGCAAGCCCGGCGAAATCTCCGTGGGCGAATCCCAGCGCGTCGCGGTGGCCCGCGCGCTCGCCAACGGGCCCAAGGTCCTGCTCGCCGACGAACCGACGGCCTCCCTCGACTCGAAAGGGACCGCAGCGGTCCTCGATGCCTTCCGCCTCGTGCGGACGAGCTTCGGAACCGCCGAAGTCATCGCCGCCCATGATTCCGAGATCCAATCCGCCGCCACGACGGAGTACCTCCTAGACCAGGGGGTCCTCCGGCCGCGCGCGTGACACGGCCGGCATCTTCCCGGGTGGCTTTCCGGATGACCGGGTCGAAGCTTTTATCCGCGAGGAGCAATTTTCGAGCGCCCGGGACGGGCCAGGACGCGTGAACCGTGGGACATGGCCGCAACGGGTTCAATGACCTAGTCGAGAGGCTCTGGGGAGAGGCCAAGACCCCCCTGTACCGAAACGCGATCTTCCTCATGGCGAACAGCGTCGTGGGCCAGGCCCTGGGCTTCTTCTTCTGGCTCGTCGTCGCGCGGAACTACGCGGAGTCGGACGTCGGCTTCGCGGTAGCGCTGTTCTCGACGGTCTCCTTCGTCGCAGGGCTCGCGCTCTTCGGCCAAACGTTCGCCCTGATCCGTTACCTCCCCGAGACGGAGGACCAGATCGACCTGATCAACACCTCGCTGACCCTTGTCGGGCTCGCGACGCTCCTCCTCACGGGCGGCTTCCTCCTCGTGGTCGCGGTCGCGGGGCTCGACCTCGGGTTCATCCTGGTGAGTCCCGCGTACCCCGTGACGATTCTGGTTGGCGCCCTCGCCTCCGCGCTCGGGCCCATCTTGGACAACGCGGCCGTCGCGCTCCGTCGGTCGGATCTCCCCATGTGGCGGACCGTGGTCCTCGGCCTCGTGAAGATCCCCTTGGCCGTGGCCATCGCCCTCACCCTGAGCACGACGCTCGGCGTAGGTCGCTTCGGCGTCTTCCTCGCCCTCGTCCTGTCCCTCGGGACCAGCGTCCTCATCGAGGCGCTGTGGCTCCTGCCCAAGGTGCTCCCCGGATACCTCCCCCGCATCCGGATCCGGTTCTCCCGCCTGCGCCCCCTCATGCGGTTCAGCCAGGGGAACTATGTGGCCGGCGTCGTGGGCAGCGCGGGCAGTGGCCTGCTCCCCCTCCTGATCCTCGAGGTCCTCGGCGACGTCGGGGCCAAGAACGCCGCCTACTTCTACGTGGCCAGCGCCGTGGCCAGCCTCCTCTCCGTGATCTCCGGGTCCGCGTTCATGTCCTTCTTCGCCGAGGCGAGCTACCGCAACGCGGACCGCCACCGCGACGAACGCCGGGCGCTCCTCCTGACCGGGGCCCTCCTGGCCCCTGCCATCGTCGTGTTCTGGATCTTCGCGCGCTTCGTGCTCCTCCTGTTCGGCGGCGCGTCCTCCTCCTACGCGGATTACGCCACAGATCCGCTGCGGATACTCACCCTCGCATCCATCCCCGCGGTGGCCAACAACCTCCTGACCACGCGCGTGCGTGTGCGCAAGCGGACCTTCCCCCTAATCGTCGGCGCTGCCATCGCGTCCGCAGTCGTGCTGGGGCTCGGCTACGTCCTGCTGTCCGCGTACGGGATCACGGGGCTGTCCATCGCCGTCGTCGTCGCGGGCGCGGCCCAGACCCCGTACTACTGGTTCGTCGCGCGCAAGTCGTTCGAGGCGGAGCCCCTCGAGCCCGTGGATCTCGCACTCCTCGAGCGCTGAACCAAGTGCCCTCCAGGATGCGCAATCCCGCCGAATGCCTCACTTGTTCCGCGTCATCAGGAGGACGGACGCCGCGACGTAGGCCGCGATGCCGACGAACGTGTATCCCAGGCCGAGGAGGAGCGACGTGTTCAGTGCGTAGTTGGACTGGAGGAACGCGTCGGACCCGGGCAGCATGGCGGCGCTGATCCCGACGGCGCCAATCGCCGCGAGCGCGGGGCCGCCGAAGTAGTACGCGATTCCGTCCCGCTTCCTGCGCAGGGCGGCGAGCTGCTTGGACTCCATCAGGCTCGAGACGCGCTTCTCCGACGCGACGGCGGTCTTCGCAGGCGCCTTGGCCGGTTCCTCGACCTCGACCGTCTCCTCGGCCGTCTCGGCCTCCGCCTCCATCTCCTGGAGGCTGACCAAGAGCTCATCGATGTCCCGGTCCACGTGGTCCCCGCCCGGAGCGGGCGTCTCCTCGAGGGGCGGCGGCACCTCGTCGGGCATGGACTCCTCGACGACGGGTCCCTCGCCTGCCTCGGCCTCCGCATCCGCGGAGCCCTCGAGCTTCGCGATGCGGCCGTCCAAGTAGTGCATGCTCCAGAGCGCCGCGACGAGGATGCCCACGAGGAAGATGGCCCCGACGAGCAGGTAGATCGTGAACGTCCACCGCGTGATGTCCACGCTGTAGTGGTAGCCCAGCGCAATGCCCGAATACCACGCGATGATCGCCATGAGCAGGAAGTACACCCCGAAGACGAGGGACAGCGTGCGCGGTCGTGCGACTCGGTCTGAGGGCATTGTTGACCCGACCCTGTGCGGCCCCGGATATAGTATACCCCCTCCTTCTCGTTTTTGATACTGGTTCCACCCGGGTGACCGCGGAACCGAGGTTTTATCCTCCCGCCCGCGGTTGCACTTTCTCGGAGGAGGGGGACCCCGCCGCAAGGCGCGTCGGTGCCGTCCCGCGTACCCGTCCATGAAGGCGAGCCAGAGTGCGTATTTCCGCCCGACCGCCCGGGAGCTCGCGGTCCTCGCGGTGGCCGCCCTGGGCGCCTACCTGTTCTTCATCCACGGCTCCCTGTACCTCCAACCGGGGAGCCAGGCGCGTCCCCTGACTCCCGAGGGATTCTTCCTGGTGACCACGATCCTCTACCTCCTGCTCCGCCTCGTCATCGTCGTCGCGGGCCTCTACTACCCGCGGCCGCGCACGGAGGTCACGGTCTGCGCGGAATGCGGGCGGGAGATCGCGGAGGGCGCGCCGGACGCGGTCGAACGCCACCGCCGTGCCACCCTGTCCCCGCGGCCCACGGAGAAGGAGGTCATGGCCGCCATCATGCTCCGCAAGGCGATCGACGACGCGCGCCGGTCCGCCCAGAAGCCCCTGTCGGGGCCCCGGGACGAGGTGGTCCGCTTCCCCGGCGAGGTCGAGAACCTGCCCGTCCCCGTGGAGGAACTCGACCGGATTCTCCACGATCTGGACCACCTGCGGCACACGCGCGGACCGACGGAGCGCAGGCCCCACGGACCCCCCGGACCGCCTCCCTGACCCCACCGGTCAGGGACCGAGCCCCACGAGACGGAGCAGTTCCTCCAGGATGCGGTAGGTCAGCCCCCAGATGATCCGGCCCCGCCAGAGGAACGCGGTCACCCGGAGCTCGCCGATCCGCGTCAATACCACAGTCTGGCCCGCGGAGGGAGGGAGCTCCGCGAGGGGCGCCCAGAACGCCTCCTCCATCTCGGGCCCGGGGCGCGGGTCCAGTTCCGCGGTCGCCAGGGCCACGAAGGGCACCACGAGCAGGTCGGGCACGTTGCCCGGGGACCTCGGCGCGAGGTGGCCGAGGACCTCCGCGCGACCGGCCAGGTCGAGGCTCATCTCCTCCCGCGTCT
>CAZJIP010000046.1:5894-13867 GCA_964546105.1 uncultured Methanomassiliicoccales archaeon | reverse complement strand
CCGGTGCCCTCCGCCATGATGCGATGAGTCCCCTCTACGACCCGCCCGCGAGGCGGGCGGGAGGAGCCGAGCGTAGGCGAGTGCGTTGCGCAAATGGCCCTGTAGGGCATCTCCCGCAAACGTCACAGAACCTTGAACGCACATCGAAGCGACGGGTGGCCCCCGCGTGCGGTCCACTCCGCCGCCTCAGACCGCCCTCCGGTCCCCGGGATTCCCCAGAAGTGGGGTACTTCAGAGATCGACAACAGGCAAGGGGGGCCGTTCTCGTGCGAAGCGAAATCACGCAGACGAGGGTCATTCCTCGCAGATTTATGTCTTATGTAACCGCGGCCGGGACGACAGCTTCATGTCCCGTTCGAAGGCCGTCCAAGAATCATCTTGACTCCCGGCGACCGCCGGGGGAACGGGAGGTGAATCCACCCATGGAAGCGACCCAAACCGGGTCCACGGCGACCAGTCTCACGCACTCGTGGCGTGAGCTCGCGCGCATGCCCACGTACCTCATTCCGGAGGTCATTGCGGGCGTGCTCGCGGTGCTCGTCGGCGTGCTGACCTATGCCTTCGACGTTGCGAAGGCCGGTGCATTCGTGGCGGTCTCTCCGGCCGAGGCGTTCCTCGTGCTGTTCGGGATCGTCGGCTTGATCGGCTACGCGGTGTCGAAGAATAACGTCCAGAACGGGGCCATCGTGGCGATGATCTCGGGTCTGGCGATGGTCGTCCTCGTGAGCGGGACGGCGGGGCTCTTGCTCGGCCTTCTCCTCCTCGCGGGCAGCCTGTGGAGCCTCGGCGCCAGCCGATGAAGCGGCGTAGCAGCTGAAGACTCCCTTCCCTTATTTTTCCTACTCCTCGACTTATTTCGCGAGCTATGCCGGGAGACCTGCAGGCAGTCCCCAGGGGAAGGCTTATCGACTGCGGGTCGTTCCATCCACCCGAGCGCGGGTGGCCTAGATTGGATAGGGCAGCGGCCTCCTAAGCCGCAAGCCGCGGGTTCAAATCCCGCCCCGCGCGTTTTCCCCGACTCACCGCTCGCGCGTCCGGAGGACGAGCCCGAGGCCGATGAGCGCCGTCGCCCCGATCATGGTGAAGGGCGCGAGAAAGGTCCCCGTCACATCAAGGAGGTACCCTGCGAGTCCTGGGGAGATCGCGCCGCCGATCAGGCTCACCGTGTTCATGAAGGCGTAGGCGGTCCCGGCGAACCGAGGGGGCAGGATCTGCGCCGAGAAGAGATAGTACACGGTGAAGGGGACCTGTGCGAGGAAGCCGCCCGCGATGAGCAACGGGGTCCCTCCGAGTCCCAGGAAGGGCAGACCGAGGCTCGTGGCCACCAGGATTGCGAACGCGGCGAGCGGCACGATGCGCTTGTCCCGCGCGAACCGCGTCTCGGCGAGATACCCTCCGACGGGGCGCGAGAAGATCCCGGCGGCCGGGATCGCGGCCGACAGGAGTCCCAGGACCACGACGTCGCGTACCCCGTTCGCCTCCAGGAACGTCGGCGACCAGCTCGAGTAGAAGATGTACGCCGCGTAGGAGCAGGCGAAGATGGCGCCCACCTTCCAGAGCTCGAGGTTGCGGAAGGCAACCAGGTACTCCGAGAGCGTGAACGCCTCGTGCGGATACGCAGGGAAGGTTCGGACGTAGTAGGCGAACAGGGGCACCAGGATAACCAAGGGAAGCGTGAATGCCACGAACACCGCGGGCCACCCGAATGCCTGTCCGATGTACGGCCCCAGGAGGCTCCCGACGGCGACCCCGGTAGGCGGTCCCGAGAGGAACAGGCCGACGGACCTCCCGGGCGAGTCGGCGAAGGCCTTGGACACGAGGTACGCGCAGGGCACGAAGATGAATGCGAGCGGGATCCCTGCAAGGAAGCGGAGCGGCAGCATGGCATCGTAGCGGGGAAAGAGCCAGATCAGCACGCTCAGGAGCAGCACCGCGGCGCTCGAGACAACGATAATGAGCCTCGGGTCGCGGCGGTCGATCAAATAACCCGCGGGGATCTGAAACAGGAGGATTGCGAGCAGGAATGCGGAGATGAGCGACCCCGCCTGCGCGTTCGTGATGCCCAGGTTGCGGACCATGGGCTGAAAGACGGGCGCAGGCGCGATGTAGAAGGCGTTGTCGGAGACGTTGATGGCCCAGGTGGCTAGCAGGAAGGCGTACGGATGGAACGCAGAGCGGGACCCGGGCATTGCTGGGCCGCGAGCTCACGCGCCCATATAAGGACGCGGCCGGATGCGGACGGCATTCTCCCGCAATCCTTAACGCGGTGCGGACGAATCTCCACCCGAGGGGTGCCACGTGGCCGCGCGAGGCGGAACCGTCCTCCCGTCGCGAGGCGTCGACCGGGCATCGCGATTCCTGACCCGGGGCTCGGCGTTCCACCAGATCGTGATAGGAACGGCGATGCTCCTGGGGGGAGCCCTGATGCTTGCGGCCGTGCTCGTCGTGCCTCGCCCCGACATCATTCTCACGGATCCCAGGTACTTCCCCGGCGAGTGCGACACCGCAAACGGGACACGAATCGTGCTCACCACCTTTACGCTGACGAACCGCGGTAGCATTTCCGGGGCGATGCAGGTGGACTTCTATGCGGACAGCGCGATGCTCACGTCCGGGGTCCAGTTTGAGGTGCCGGCCAAATCCTCCGTCCCGGGGGCGCTCTCCGGAATCGTTCACGACTGCACGCCACACATGTATTCCCTGCGCGCCTTCTATCCGGCCGCGAACGGGTGACCCGTCGACGGGGGACTACCGGCGGCGCGCTAGGGGCCTCTTGGACACCGATGTCTCACGGCCACGTTGGGCCAAGAGCCGCGCCGCGGCGGCCTGCGGGTCCAAGCTGCGGCGGACGACATCCTTGGCGAGGGTCTCGAACTGAGGACCTTGCGGGCCCTCGCGGACCTGGTCCGCGAGCAATCGGCGCGCGTTCTCGAGGATCTCCTGGCGCGCCCGGGACAACTCCCGTTTCGCCCAGAGCCCGGAGGAGTCCAAGAACGCGCGGTGCTTCGCGATGGCGTCCGCGAGTTCGCCGATCCCCTGGTCCTGGAGGGCGGAGGTGCGCACGATGGGCGGCGTCCACCCGTCCCGCTCCTCGATCTGGAACCGGAGATTGGCCACGAGCGTGTCCGCATCGGCGAGGTCGACCTTGTTCACCACGTAGAGGTCCCCGATCTCCAGGATCCCGGCCTTCATGGTCTGCACGGCGTCCCCGGTCAGGGGCATCTCCACGACCACGGTCGTGTGGGCGCGGCCCGCGATCTCCACCTCACTCTGGCCCGCCCCGACCGTCTCCACGAAGACGAGGTCCATGCCCATGGCGTCCAGCACGCGGACCGCGTCGAACGTGGCGAGGGCCAAGCCGCCGGCGTGGCCCCGGGTGGCCATGGACCGGATAAAGACGCCGGGGTCGATGCCCGTGTCCGCCATGCGTATTCGGTCTCCGAGGACCGCGCCGCCCGAGTAGGGGGATGTCGGATCCACGGCCACGACCCCGACCTTCTTCCCGCGGGAACGGAACTCCCGCACGAGGCGGTTGATCAGCGAGCTCTTGCCCACGCCCGGGGCCCCCGTGAATCCGACATACTGCGCGTGGCCCGTGTGCGGATAGATCAGCGCGAGGGCCTCCTCGGCCTCGGGCTCGTCGTCCTCGATGAGCGAGATGAGCTTGGCCGCCGCGCGCTTGTCCCCCGCGAGCAGGCCGTCCACGAGCTCTCGGACCGCCTGCGACGGCGAGGCCGCCCGTGAACCCAGGGACTCACGCCCCTTTCGCATGGGCGGACTTCTGGAAGCACGCGACGATTTCGTGGAGGGGAGTGCCGGGGCCGAACACGTCGTGGATGCCCGCCTTCTTGAGCTTCGGGATGTCCTCCTCGGGGATGATCCCGCCGCCCACTACGACAATGTCGCCCGCCTTCCGCTTCTTGAGGAGCTTCACCACCTCGGGGAAGAGGACCATGTGGGCGCCGCTCAAGCACGAAAGGCCGATCGCATCCACGTCCTCCTGGATCGCGGCCTCCACGATGTCCTCGGGCGACTGCCGCAATCCGGTGTAGATGACCTCCATGCCCGCGTCGCGGAGCGCGCGGGCGATCACCTTCGCGCCGCGATCGTGGCCGTCGAGACCGGGTTTCGCGACGAGCACGCGAATCTTCTTGGCCATCGGGACCCCCTCAGTACAGGAGCGGTTCCTCCCAGACCCCGAACACCTGGCGCATGACGTCGCAGACCTCGCCTAGGGTGGCCCGCGCACGGACCGCGTCCAGGATGCGGGGCATCGTGTTCGCGTCCTCGTCCTCGCACGCTTTGCGGAGCGCGTCCAGGGCGCGTTCCCATTTCTTCGGATCGCGGCTGCGGCGAATCCGCTTCAGTCGCTCCAGCTGGGCGCGCCGGGAGGCCTCCGTGACGCGGAGCGGCTCGACCTCGGGCTGCTCGTCCACAATGAAATCGTTCACGCCCACGATGGTCCGCTCCTTGTCCTCGATCTCCCGCTGGTAGCGGTACGCGGAGTTCGCAATCTCCTGCTGGATGAATCCCTTGCGGATTGCGGCGATGACCCCGCCGAGTTCTTGGATGCGGTCGAAGTAGTGGTACGCTTCCGCCTCAAGCTCGTCCGTGAGGGCCTCGAGGTAGTAGGACCCACCGAGCGGGTCGACCGTGTTCGCGACGCCGCTCTCGTAGGCGAGGATCTGCTGGGTCCGGAGCGCAATCCGGGCGGCCTTCTCGTTAGGCACCTGGTACGCCTCGTCGTAGCTGTTCGTGTGGAGGGACTGCGTCCCGCCGAGGACCGCGGCTAGGGCCTGGACCGTCGTACGCACGATGTTGATCTCGGGCTGCTGCGCAGTCAGGGAGACGCCCGCCGTCTGCGCGTGGGTCCGCAGGAGCCAAGAGCGTGGGCTCTTCGCCCCGAAGGTGTCCCGCATCTCCCGCGCCCAGATCCGCCGCGCGGCGCGGTACTTCGCGATCTCCTCGAAGAGGTCGTTGTGCGCATTGAAGAAGAAGCTGAGGCGCGGGGCGAAGTCGTCCACCTTGAGTCCGCGATCGATTCCCCAGCGGACGTACTCCATGCCGTTCGCGAGCGTGAAGGCGAGCTCCTGGCCCGCCGTGGCGCCCGCCTCCCGGATGTGGTAGCCGCTGATGGAGATCGTGTTCCACTGGGGGACGGACTTCGCTCCGAACTCGAACGTGTCCACGACGAGGCGCATGGAGGCCTCGGGCGGGAAGATCCATTCCTTCTGGGCCTCGTACTCCTTCAGGATGTCGTTCTGGATCGTGCCCCGGAGCTTCGTCAGCGGGACGCCCCGCTTCTCCGCCATGTCCAGGTACATGGCCCAGATCACGTCGGCGGGGGCGTTGATCGTCATGGACGTGCTGATCTCGGCCACGTCAATGCCGCGGAACAGGATCTCCATGTCGTCCAGGGAGGACACCGCGACGCCGCACGTGCCGAACTCCCCTTTCGCCTCCGGCGCGTCCGTGTCGTAGCCGTAGAGCGTGGGCATGTCGAAGGCCACGCTGAGTCCGGTCTCGCCGTGCGCGATGAGGTACTTGAAGCGGTGGTTCGTATCCTCCGCGCTGCCGTAGCCCGCGAACATCCGCATGGTCCATAGCCGGCCGCGGTACATGGTCGGGTGGATGCCGCGGGTGAAGGGGAACTCGCCCGGCTTGCCGAGGCGCTCGGCCGGAGACTTGCCGCGGAGGTCGAGCGGCGTGTAGAGCCGCTTCACGCGGCGGCTCGAGGTGGTGACGAACTCCTTCCGCCGCTCGGGCAGCCCGGCCAGCGCGTCCTTGAGGGTGGTCGCCTCCCACTTCCGGAGCCGCGCCTCGTACTCCGTGAGATCGTCCGCATCGGACATGTCCGCGTCCGCTTTGAAGCAACGGGGCCTATAAGATGATTGCGACCCTGCGGTTGCGACGCTCCGGCTCACTCGAGCTTGGTCGTCTCCACGATCGTCTTCGCGAGGCTCTGGAACGCCTGCTCGACGTTGACCCCCGTCTTGGCGGAGGTGTAGAGGATGGGGCACTCGTACGAGCGGAGGACGTCCGAGGCCTCCTGCTCGTCCACCTCGCGGCGCTCCACGAGGTCGATCTTGTTCCCCAGGGTGTACACGGGAATCGGACCCACGGAGTCCCGCACGCCGTCGATCCACTTCGTGAGGTCGTGGAGCGAAGCTTTGCGCGTGACGTCGAACACCGCGAGGATGCCCTTCGCGCCGTGGAAGTAGGCCTCCTTGAACAGCTGGAGGAACGTCCGCTTGCCCATGATGTCCAGGATCATCATGTCCACGTTGACGGGGCGGCCGCTCATGCTCCCGAGGCTCACGGTCTTCTTGGACACGACGGCGCCCAGGGTGCGGATGTAGGATTCGTCGAAGGCCCCGGAGACGAACCGGTGGATCAGGCTGGTCTTGCCCACGGCTTCCTCGCCTACGAGGCAGATCTTGAACTTGTAGGTCTTCGACTCCGGGTCCATTCGAGACCACCTGGTCGTTCTCGGGCCTGATACCGAGGCTTGGTTTATAACGGCTTGGCCTCGATTCTCACGGCTGGGAAGCCACGGGCTCGAAGCCCTCGATGTCCAGGATGGTGCCCGTTCGGGCTTCCCTGGGCTTGAGGCGCGCCCGCACAACAAGGCCCGGCTTCGCCTTCTCGGGGACCACGAGGAGGCGGTGGATGAGCCCGCCCTCTTGGATCCCCTTGAACGTCACGAAGGCGTAGACCTCCGGGATAGGAAGCGGTTTGCCGCGGCGGTCCACGCGGCTCACGGTCACGGCCGCGACCCGTCCTTCCGGCGGGACGTCCACAAAGTCTTTGAGCTCCGTGAAGCAGCCCTCGCAGAACATCCGCGGCGGCAGCTGGCTCGTCTTGCACACGGGGCAGTGCACGGCGAGGATGCGGCCCTCGTCGCGGAGCGCCTTGAAGAACGTCTCCCCCGCGATCCCACTTGTGTAGATGTAGTCCACGGACATGTCTACGCCCACGTGGCGGAGGCGCTTCACGTCCGTCGTACGCTGGAGGAAGGTCATGATTCCCCCTCCCGCAGCGGACGGAAGTAGCGGATGTCCAGCACGCTCCCCTTGCGCTCCTCGGGAAGCTTCCAGACGGCCTTCACCCGCATCCCGATCTTAATCTCGTCCTTGGTCATCTCGCCGAAGTAGTGCATCATGCCCATCTTGGGCGACGCACCGTCGAGGCTCACGACGCCCACGAGGATGGGCTCCGTGATCCGCCTCGCGTCCTGGTCTAGGTAGGAGATGGAGAAGGTCTCGATGGTCCCCGTGTCCCGGATGTACCGCCACTCGTCCGTGGGTCGGTAGCACTCTTCGCAAAACATCCGCGGCGGGAATAGGATGCGCTTGCAGCCGTTGCAGGTTCGCGCGATGAGCTTTCCCTTCTGGAGTTCCTCCAAGAACCGGCTGATCGCCTCGCCCGCTGAGAACTCGTATTGCGCGTCGGGGCGCGAGCGGACCTGGGTGACCTTGCCCTCGTAGAACTCCTTGGAACCGAGCTCCACACCCGGGAACTTCGAAATCCTGGACGTCATGCTTTCATCACCACCACGGAACCGTATTGCATGAGATCGCCCCAGGCCTGGGCGACCCCCGTATGGACCTCGTGCGGAATCTGCCGCTTGCCCGCCTGGCCTGTGAGCTGCCAGAAGAGTTCGCCGATCTTGATGCCCATGGTCGCGGCGATCGGGTTGCCCACGCCGAGGAGACCGCCCGACGGGCAGGTCGGCAAGTCGCCGTCGCGCTGGGTGACGCCCTCCTTGGTGAGTGTCGGCGCCTCGCCCTTCTTCGCCAAGAGCAGGCCCTCCATGTGGTGGAGCTCCTTGTAGTCGAACGGGTCGTACGGCTCCGCGAAGTCGATCTGGCGGCGCGGGCTGTCGATCCGGGCCTGCTTGTAGGCCATCTTCGCGGCCCGCGCGACGTACTCGGGGAAGTACAGGTCGCGGTCCGTCCACATGGTCGAGTCGA
>CAZJIP010000046.1:0-5794 GCA_964546105.1 uncultured Methanomassiliicoccales archaeon | reverse complement strand
CGCGCGACGTACTCGGGGAAGTACAGGTCGCGGTCCGTCCACATGGTCGAGTCGATGCACCATCCCACGCCGCTGACCCAGGCCTTGTCCTGCACCTTCCGCTTGCGGATGAAATCCTCCGAGGCCATGACGACGGCCGAGGCGCCGTCGCTGGGCGGGCTGATGTCTAGGCGGTTCACGGGCCACGCCATGACCTCGCTGTTCATCACGTCCTCCACAGTGATGTTCGGGTCCGCGAGCTGCGCGCACGGGTGGCCGACCGCGTTTCGCTTGTTCTTGACCGCGACGAGGGCGATGTCCTCCTTCTTGATGTTGTGGACGGTCATGTAGCGGTTCATCTCCATGGCGAAGATCCAGACCAGGTTCGGCTTCAAGGGCCGGTCCAGGATGGGATCCCAGATGTGGCCGAACACGCTCTGCGCGTGCGGCTGGCAGGGGGACATCTTCTCCTCGTTCACGACCAGGGCGACGTCCGCGAGGCCCGAGGCGACGTGCCACCAACCCGCGATCGTGCTGAAGACGCCCGTGCCGCCGCCCGTGAAGACGCGTGTGTACGGACGACCGTACGCGCCACAGCCGTCCGCGTAGTACTCGCCCTTCATGTGCACGCCGTCGAAGGCGTCGGGTGCGGAGCCGCTGACGACCATGTTCACGTCCGCGAGGGTGATTCCCGCGGAGTCCAGGGCCATCTTGGAGGCCTCGTAGCAGAGCTCCTTGGGCGTGTCTTGGAGCCGGCGGCGGAAGAGCGTCATGCCTGCGCCGATCACCCCGACCTTCTTCATCGGCCCACCCCCAGGACCGCGACGGCGCCCGTCGCCGAGGGAACAAATCGCCACGACTGGGCGATCCCGACTTTCGCGCCGTCGACCTGGTGGCGGCCCGCGTCGCCACGGAGCTGGAGCGCGACCTCGGCAGCGCGGTGCAGCCCGGTGGCCTCGAACACGTTGCCGCAACCCAAGGAACCTCCCGAGGCGTTCACGGGCAACTTCCCGCTGAGGGCGTAGTCGCCCTTGAGGGCGTGCTTCCCCGCCTCCCCCGGTCTCGCGAGGCCCAAGGCCTCGAGATGCTGGAGTTCCTTGAATGAAAAGCGATCGTCCACCTCGGCGAAGTCTACCTCGGAAGCGGGCCGGCGAACCTTGGCGATCTTGTAGGCCATCTGGGCCGCGAGCTCCGCATACCAGGCGTCCCCGAACTGCCGCGTCTCGAGCGTGGGGGAATCGCTCGCCCATCCAATGCCGCGAATCCAGACGGGGTCGGCGTGGAACTTCTTCGCGGCGCGCTCCGAGGCCACGACCAAGACCACCGCGCCATCCGCGGGCTCGCTGATGTCGAGGATCCGGAGCGGCGAGAACCGCTCGGGCGAAGATGCCGCCTGAGCCTCGTCCACCGCGGCACCGTACGCGGCGATGGGATTCAGGAGGCCGTTCCGGCGGTTTTTGGAGACCACGGAGGCGAGCGCCTTCGCCGAAGTCCGACTCTTCCGGAGGTAGGCGTTCGCCTCGAGGCCTGCGAAGGTGTACGGATGCGCCCCGAGGGGCCGGTTCCAGATCGGGTCAAGGCCCTGCTCAAGGATTCCCTCGAGGCTCACGATGTCGGAGGCCTTGCTGTGCGCCTCGACAACGGCGACGTCGAGGAGGCCCGTCTGGATCTGCATGTAGGCGGAGGCGAGCCCCTGGAGGCCGTCCCCGGACACGGTGCACGTGGGCCGGAGGGCGGCGCCCAGCTGGTCCGGCACGAATTCGTCGAAGATCCCGAAGCCCTCGTAGTAGTCTTCCGCGCAGGTGATGAACGAATCCACGTCGGTCCGGGGGTTCACGCCGGCGTCCGCGTACGCGCGAGACGCGGCCTCGTACATGAGTTCCTTCCAGCTGTACTCCGGCGTCGATGGCCGGAACACGGTCATCCCGACCCCGATGATGCCCACTCGCATGCTCCTCCCTCGTGGGTGCTCTGCCCGCGGCGGGGAAACCCGAGTCCACACAAAAGACTGTCGCAAAGGCTCGGCACGACGGCCCCCAAGGACGTCCGCGGTACGGGGGGCTTTTCGCGATTACATCAGTGGCAAACTACTTGCGTGCCCCGCGGCTGCCGCCGGTGGTGGCCATGGCAGCGGAAGGATATCGGACACTTCTCCGAGACCGGAGGTTCGTACGGGCCATCTCCTCGATTGCCTTGGGCAACGGCGGCTACTCGGTCTACGCGGTGGCCATCCTTTGGTTGTCCTTGGAGTTGTCCGGGAGCCTCGCCGTCGCGGGCCTCGTTCTCCTGGTGGAGTTTGGGATCTACTCGATCACGTTCGTCGCGGGACCCACGGTAGACCGCGCTCGGGACCTCCGTCGGGTCCTCGCGGCGGGCTACGGGCTCCAAGCACTCCTAGCCCTAGCGATTGGCGTGGCCTCCTCCCTGAACGTGCTCACGATCCCGCTGCTCCTCACCCTCGTCGGGGGCATCTCCCTTGTCTGGGACTTCACGTGGACCGCCGACAACGCGCTCATCCCGCGAATCGTGGCGGAGAAGGACCTGTTCCGAGCGAATGGGGTAGCGGAGGCCGTGGGCGGAGGCAACGCGATTGCGGGCTACGCCGCCGGCGCGGGGCTAATCCTGTTCGTCGGGGCCGGGGACGCCATGTACCTGTACGCCGGGCTCCAGCTCGCGGCAATGGTCGCCATCCTGCCGCTCTCCCTGCCGTCGTCGCGCGTCGTGACCACCTCTGCCCTAGAGGATTTCTGGGAGGGGTGGAAGGAGCTGGGCCGCGGAACGGGCAAGCCGCTACTCCAGCTTGCCATCTTCGCGGGATTCCAGGGCTTCTTCTCCCAGTCCCCGCCCCTCCTCCTGACGCTGTTTTCGAACGCGCGGTTCGCGGACCCCGCCATGGCCTACGGCTTCCTCTTCACGTCGTACGCCGTCGGAGGCGTGATCGGGGGCCTCCTCCTCGGTCGTTGGAACCCCCGGGAGAAGCTCTTAGTCCTGATGAGCGGGGGGACCGTCGCGACAGCCGTCCTCCTGGTGGTTGCCGAATTCGCGGCACCCCTCCTGGCACCGAGCGTCGCGCTGTGGTTCCTCGTGGGCGCCGCCAGCGTCGCCTTCTACGCGGCGTTCATGACCTATCTCCAGGCACGCGTTCCCGTCGACCGCTTCGGCCGGGTGCTCACGAACGTCTACCTGTTCCGCGGCGTTCCTTCAGCCGTCGGCGCCGCCGCGATCGGGTTCCTCGCGACGGCCTGGGGGCCGACGGACCTCGTCCTCTTGGTGGCCTTCGCCTGGGTCGCAATCGCTGCCGCGGGACCTCTGACGCTCCCTGCCCTCAAAGATCTCAGGTTCTGAGGCCGCGCCCAGGTCTCAGTGCCGCGCGAACTTGCGCCGCAGGACGGTGCTCTTGAGGAGTTGCACGCCCAAGCCCGGGTCTACACCCTTCGGGCAGACTGCGCTGCACGAGCCCGCGAGCTCGCAGCGGAAGCAGCCCTGCGGCGAGTCGACGACCTCGGAGCGCTCGGGCCATCCCTGATCTCGGGAGTCGGCCGCGAAGCGGTAGGCCTGAGCGAGCGCCTGGGGTCCGAGGAACTCCTTGTCCATGCCGACGATGGGGCAGGCTGCGTCGCAGAGGCCGCACATAATGCACATGGTGAACTGGTAGAACTCGAGCTTCTGCTCCTCCGTCTGGAGGAGCTCCCTCTCGATCGGCTTGCCGTCGCCGTTCTCCGGGCGAATGAGGTAGGGCTTGACCTTGTTGTGGTGGGAGAAGAAGTCCGTGAAGTCCGTCGCGACGTCGCGGATCACGTCGTAGTTGGTCAGCGGCCCGACCTCGACGACGTCCGTGGCCAGCTCCGCGATCTGCGTTTCACAGCCGAGGCCGGGCTTCCCGTTGATCAGCATGCCACAGGAGCCGCAAATCCCCATGCGGCACGAATATCGGAAGGAGAGGCCGTTGTCCACGTTCTCCTTGACCCAGAGCAAGGCGTCGAGGACCGTGAGGCCCGTGGACATGGGCACGCGGTAGGTGACCATGCGAGGCTCCTCGCTCTTCACCTTGGGATTGTAGCGGAACACGCGAAGGAGGATCGTCTGCGGGTTGGTGACGGTCTTCTGCTGGGGCACGACCTCCACCCTGACCACGGTGGCCTCCTTGGGTTTCGGCACCTCCTGGAGCCCGAGGACCATGGTCACACGCCTCCGAATGCGAGGACGATGGTCCGCATGCCCCAGCCGAGCATGACCACGGCGAGGGTGAGCGTGGTAATGGTCACCGCGCTATGCCACGACTTCCCCGACCGCCACTCGAGCAGGATGTTCCGTAGCCCGAAGAGACCGTGGTAGGTCGCGGCGACGAGGAGGACCGTGAGAAGGCTGACGGACAGCGCGTCCTTGTACCGCGAAATCGCGACGTTGTAGCTCAGGGCGTTCTGGTATCCG
Organism: uncultured Methanomassiliicoccales archaeon; assembly: GCA_964546105.1. Classification (GTDB taxonomy): domain Archaea; phylum Thermoplasmatota; class Thermoplasmata; order RBG-16-68-12; family RBG-16-68-12; genus RBG-16-68-12. The sequence goes on along the minus strand of CAZJIP010000046.1, from coordinate 1,384 downwards.
CTCACACCGATGAACGCCTGCATGGCCAAGTGGAGGGCCAGGGTCACGAGGAGCGCGAGGATCATGATGTAGTTAATCAGCACGAGCGTGGACTCCTTCATCAGGCCGCCCCCAGGAAGAGGATGAAGACGCCCGCGATGGCGGACAGCCCGGCCATGAGCATGGCCGTGAGCAGGATGGACTGCTGGCCCTTGCCGAGCATCTGGGTCTTGTACGGATAGTCGGGGCGGATCGGGTGGCCCACGAGCTTCGTGAGTTCTAGGAGCATGACGCGGATCCCGTTGATTCCGTGGAACGTCGCGCCGACGACCACGAGGAGCTCGCCGATATGGGCCAGCGGGTTGAACAGCATGCTCATGAGGCCCGCGAAGACGTCCTCCCCGCCGGGCACGCCGTCGGGGCCGGCCACGATGGTCCCGGTCACGAAGATATGGAAGAACAGGTACACTAGGATGCCGACACCGGAGATGCGCTGGGCCAAGAGGGCGAGCTTCTCCAGGTTCATGGGCCGGCGGAAGCCCCACCGCACCTGGGTGGTGATCAGGTCCTTCTTGGGGGCCTTCGCCTTCTCGACGGACACGATCGCATCGGGCATGTCAATACTTCCTCTCCACGGGCTGGTGCTTCGTGATCGTGACGGGGACATAGCTGAGCTGGGGACTTCCGTCCGGGCCGCGCCGGGCCAGGGTGTGCTTGAGCCAGTTCACGTCGTCCCGCTTGGGGAAGTCGAGCCGACTGTGACCGCCGCGGCTTTCCTGCCGCGCCAGGCCGCCGGTGACCACAATCTCTGCCGCATTCAGGAGTGAGTCGAGCTCGAGGACATGGAGGAAGTTCGTGTTGTACTCGCGCTCCTTGTCGCCGACCTTGCGATAGGCCTGCTGCTTGAGCGCTCGGATCTCGTGCACCGCCCGGGCGAGGCCCTCGCCGGATCGGAAGACGTAGGCGTCGTGGTCCATGATTTCCTGGAGGCGGTCCCGGATCTCGTACGGGCTCACGTCCCCGTTCCCGTTCAGCGTCTCGTCGAATAGACGCTTCTCCTCGCGGAGGATCTGGTCCTGCGGAAGCCCGTTGCCCTGCCACCCCTTCACGTAGTACGCGGCCTCGGCGCCCGTGATGCGGCCATAGACGAGGCAGACCGTCGTGGAGTTGGACCCTAGGCGGTTCGCCCCGTGGATGCTGACGCAGCCCGCCTCCCCGGCCGCCCAGAGGCCGCGGAGTTCCGTGGCGCCCTTGATGTCCGTGTGGACGCCGCCCATGGTGAAGTGCGCGACCGGGCGGATGGGAATCGGTTCATCCGCGGGGTCGATGCCGAGGAACTTCATCGTAACCTCGCGGATCTGCGGCAGCCGTTCCAGGATCTTCTCCTTCCCGAGATGCCGGAGGT
>CAZJIP010000045.1:0-14001 GCA_964546105.1 uncultured Methanomassiliicoccales archaeon | reverse complement strand
GCGCCGCCGTAGCTCAGCCCGGCAGAGCGGCAGTTTCGTAAACTGCAGGTCGGGGGATCGAAGCCCTCCGGCGGCTTACTTCTCCTGCTCCGGCTGAGGGCGGTCTTCTCGGAGCCGATAACGACGGCCAGCGGGGGAAAAGGTATTTGGCCACAGAACGGGTTGGCCCCCCACTCTTGGAGGAGGAGCGAAGCATGCGTATCGCTCTCGCAATTCTGGTGGGCTTGGCGCTCGTCGGATCCGTGATTGCCGCGGTGGGCTTCGGCGCGGGGGCCTACGCGAAGGCTCCCTCGTCCACGGTCAGGTTCAGCAACTTCCTGCTGCAGCCCGTCGCACCGGGCCAGGGAGACAGCGAGCCCGCGGTGACCGTCGGCCCCGACGGGAGCGTGGTCCTGGGCGGCCTGGACTGGTTCCAGTTCCAGACCGACATCTGGAAGGGATCGTTCGGGACGGCCCCGACCGCGATTGGCCCCATCGACGCACGCATCGGAACGGGCATTGGGGGCGGGGACGAGGACCTGGACTTCGGTTCCACGGGGACGCTCCACGCGTCGACCCTGATGTTCTTCTTCAACCCGGCGACCCAGCTGACCCAGCTCGGCGTATCCGCGATCACCTGCCCGAACTTCGCCGCGGCCACGAGCTTCGCGAACTGCAAGGCCCAGATCATCGACACGACCCAGGCGGACCGCCAGTGGATCACCTCGGACGGCCCGGTGGTCTACATCTCGTACCATGATTCGGGATCGAGCACCCTGATCCATGTCGTGCGGTCCACGGACGACGGCTTCACCTGGACGAAGGTCTCCAGCCCAATCGTCGGCGCGGACGGAGTCACCGCATCCTCCACGTTCAACAACGACCAGGGCGAACTCGTGGCGGACCACTTCAGCGGCAACGTGTACGCCGTCTGGGCCGCGGGGCAGGCGAGCATCCAGAAGGGTACGACCGCGAACTTCAACCAGATCTTCGTGTCCCGCAGCTCGGACATGGGCGTGACGTGGACCGCGAGTCTCGTGTTCGCCGCGCCGCTGAACACAGCCCTGAACAACGTGTTCCCGGCGCTCGCGGTGGACCCGAGCAACGGTCACCTCTTCGCCACGTGGTCCGACGCCCACAACGTCTGGGTCTCCATGTCGACGGACGAGGGATCCACCTGGTCCTCGGCCGTTCAGGTGAACTCGGGGAACGCGGTGACCGCGGTCTTCCCCGCCATCGCGGCCCGGAACGGCCTGGTGGACCTCGCGTACTACGGCACGACCGCCTCGAGCAAGGACGACCCGAGCGCGGTATGGAACACGTATATGGCGCAGTCCACGGACGGGGTTCACTGGGCACAGAGCGTGGTGTCGGCCCACGCGAACCACGTCGGCGTAATCTGCACGAGCGGCACGGGATGCGCGAATCCCCTGGTGAGCCGGACCCTACTCGACCTGTTCGAGATCGCGATCAACGCCCAGGGCAAGGCTGCGGTGATCTACACGGACGACACCCTGGCGACCTTCGTGCTGAACGGGGTTACGTACCCGCTGCCCCAGGTCATCGTGGGCTACCAAAAGTGAACCGCCAAACCGGGGCGGCTCCGCCGCCCCTTCTTCCCCTTTCTTCCACCGCTGACCTTTCGGATGGGCGAGGAACTTCCCGCGCGCGCAGTCAGGCGGGAATCCGCTCGTCCGAGGGCGCGAGCCATCGAGTCGCCGCGACGTAGACTCCTGCGGCAATCACGAAGGAAGGCACGCTGGCCCCGATCAGATTGAAACCGCCGAGATCCAAGGACAGGTAGCCTGAGTTCACGAGATAGATAGGGAAGTAGGTGGCCATCCCGAGGGCCCACGCCACGAACGCGGGGAGCGCGGGCCTGGTGCCTCCCTCGCGGAACTCCTCAACCTCGTATCCGGATCGCCGCACGACGTAGACATCCGCGAGGACGACCCCCAACATGGGCACGAACACTCCGCCGATGAAGTACAGGAATGGCTGGTACACAAGGACGCTCGCCTGAGGAAGCGCGGTGAGCAGCGCAGCGACCGCGAGCCCCGCGGTGGTCACGATGGGCACGAGGCGGCGGAGCGCGGCCTTGGGGCGGATGTTCTGAATCGACACGCTCGTCGAGTAGATGTTCGCGAACCCGTTGTCCGTCTCGTCCGCCAGGATGGCGACCAGCGCGAGGGCCCCGTACACGGTCACGATGGCCGCCGCGAAGACATCGCTCGCGTTCGTGAGCCCGAGGACGAGGACCATGACGGCGCCCAGGAGGTAGAACCACGTGTTCGCCGCAACATATCCGACCGTGGTCCCCAGGAACGCCTTGCGGTTCGACGCGGCGAACCGGTTGTAGTCCGCCACCAGAGGCCACCACGAGATGGGCATCGCAATGACCAGATCGAGCCCCAGCCCCGCCTTGGTCCAGTCGCCTCCCCAGAGGGGGAGCGCGGTCACCGCGGGAGTCGTCGCGAGCCGAAACGTGATCCATCCGGCACCCAGGAGGACGAGCCAGAGTCCGATCCGTTCGAGCCAGTCCTTCACGACGACCATGGGGCCGCCCCACGCCAACAACCCGCAGAAGGCCCCGAAGAGGACCACCCAGAAGCTCCCGGTAAACGATCCCAGGATGGGGCCGGAGAGTGCGCTGGCCGCGACGGACATGACCCAAATCTCCAGGGCGGTCCACCCGAAGAGTTGCACCGCATTGAGGACGGTCGGTGCGAAGGAACCGCGGCGTCCGAAGATGGGGCGCAGGCTGACCATAGTGGGCACCCCATGGCGCGTCCCGAGAGAACCGGCCCCGGCCAGGAGGACGCTCCCGAGAACGGACCCGGCCACGACGATCGCGAGCAGGGGAAGCAGACCGAAACCGTAGTACGTGATGAACGTGCCCGCGTAGAGCACGAGCAGCCCGACGCCCAGGTTGAACCAGAGGACGCCTAGGTCGATGGCCCGGAGGTTCCGCTTCTCCGGAGGCACCGGCTCGATGCCCCACTCCTGGGGTTTCCGCAGCCCGCCGAACCACATCGGCCAAGCCACACGCGGGCCGCTACTTGAACCCTCTGCCGGAGTTCACTCCTTCTTGGAGGAGAACTTCTTGTACGAACGCTCGAGCGCCGTGACCAGGGGGAGCTCCTTCCCCGCCAGATAGTTGATCAGCGCGCCGCCGCCCGTGCTCACGTGGTCCAGCTGGTCTTGGAGTCCGTACTCCTCGATCGCCGCCACGGTATGCCCGCCGCCCGCCACGGTGAACGCCTCGGATTCCGCGAGCGCACGCAGGAGCTCGCGGGTCCCGATGGAGAACTCCTCCTTCTCGAACACGCCCGCGGGGCCGTTGAAAAAGATCGTCTTCGCGGCGTTGATCTCCTCCACGTAGCGAGCGATCGTGTCGAGGCCGATGTCGCACACTTGCAGGTTCGAAGGCAGCTCGCGGATGGAGATCGCCTTCCGCTTCCCTCCATCGTTCAAGACGACGTCCGTCGGCAAGAGCACGTGGTCGCGGTACTTCGCGAGCAGCTCCTTGCACTGCGCCACGTACGTGTCGTACTCCTCGACTTCCTTCTTCATGAATTCCGTCGTCGGTGCTCCCGGATCCCTCCCGTCGGCCTGGAGGAACACGTTCGCGACGCCGCCCGTAGTGAGCACCTTGTCGACAATGCCCTTCTCGAGCATGTGCAGGGATACCGCGATGGAGTCGTCCGCCTTCACGCCGCCGAAGATCGCGATCTTGGGGCGGTCCTGGCTATGGATTGCACGGTCCAGCATTGTGAGCTCCTTCTCCATGACGCGGCCCGCGAGGGTCGGCAGCGTGTCCACGAACCCGACGAGGCTCGGCTGGGCGCGGTGGGCCGCGGCGAAGGCGTCGAGGACGAAGTACTGGGCGAGGGGCGCGAGCTTCTTCACGATGTGCGTCTTCGCCATCTTCTCGATCTTCTGGTCGGCGAGCGCTTCCTCTTCTGCGAAGAACCGCACGTTTTCCAGGACGAGGACTTCCCCGGTCGCGAGGGAGCGGATGGCATCCAAGGCGGCCTTGTTGTAGAGGCCGTCCACGAACTTCACGGGCCGGCCCAGGAGGGCCGAGAGGCGCTCCGCGTGCGGTTCGAGCGAGGTGAAGTCGTCCTTCCCCGGGCGGGACTGATGCGCGAGTACGACGACCTTTGAGCCTCGCAGGTCGCGGATCGTGGACAGGTGCTCCCGCAGACGCGCGTCGTTGAGAAGGGACTTCGTCGTCGGATCGATGGGCGAGTTGATGTCGACCCGGAGCAGCACCGTGCGACCCGAGAGGTCAAAATCATCCATCGTGAAGAAAGCCCGGGCCATGGCACGCGAGGCAAAATCCGACAGGATAATAGAGTTTTCCTTCGAACGCTACTGGCCCGAGCGGAACCGCGAAAACGGAGGCCTGCAATCGCACGAAATCGGGGGCCCGCGAGACGCGACTCACGCGGCCGTTGTCGAACGGAAACGATGGGTGTTCTCAAAGCCCGGAACTGGGCTGAAAGCTTTTTTAGAGGGGCACCCGGATGGCGCGCCCCATCCGGGGAAGTCCCACGCCCGAGGACCTTCTGCTCCCAGAGGGCAAACTTATCCGCACCACCCGAGGCGGAGCCAGCGCGCTCAAGCAGCTGCTGCTGGACCTGAAGAAATACTCCTTCTCCGGCTACGTACGGACCGTGCGCGTGCACGAGGGGCGGCGATCGGAAGGGATCATCCTGTTGCGCGCGGGGACCCCCGAGGCGAGCCTGCACGTGCGGGGCGAGGACCAAGATCGGGGGCGGAGCGCGCTCAAGCAGGTCTGGCAGGACTCCTACGATGACGAGGCGACCATCGAACTCCACGCGCGCGTGGACATGGACAACCTGATCGCGGAGTATGCGGACGCGATCCTCGAGCGGCCGGCCAAGGTGGTCAAGAAGGCGAAGGTCCCCCAGACCATCGACCGCGGGGAAATCGAGGCCCGGCTCCGCGACTGGAAGGAACGGGGGTTCAACGTCAGCTCCGTGGAGAACGTGCTGGCGGGGGATCCGGCGGCCGCAACCGCCGCGTACCTCGCCCTCCTCGAGGCCATCCATCGCGCCGAGGCCGTCGCCGAGACGCTCAAGGGGCTCGACACGGCCGGCTTCGAAGCTCGCGCGTCGGCCCTCCGAGAGAAGATGAAGGATCCCGTGCGGCACCCCGACATCGACGCCGAGGTGGAGAGCCTTCGAGATGCCATCGAGAGCCACAAGCGCATCGAGGCACGGCGCAAGCTCGAGGTTGCACGGGAGCGGGATTCCCAAGAGCGGACGAAGAAGGTGCTTGAGCTCGTCCTCCGTCAGCGGGAGACCTTTCGCCCGGAGGCACCGGCTCCGTCCCAAGAAGAGGTGGCGAAGGCCCTTGAGGGACCCGCGCCGACCCGGGACGTGGCGACCAACCTGATCGAGCAGTACACCTTCGACGCCTTCGTGGTCGGGGAGAGCAACCGCTTCGCCCACGGGGCGGCCTTCGCGGTCGCCAAGCAGCCCGGGAACACGTACAACCCGCTCGTCGTCACCTCGGGTCCGGGACTCGGGAAGACCCACCTCCTCCATGCGGTGGGAAACCACCTCCGCGTCCACCGCCCGGAAGCCAAGGTCCTCTACCTCTCCTGCGAATCCCTGGTCTCCCAGCTTGAGACAGCCAAGGGAGACCCTGCGGTCCAGAGCCTGCGGCAACGCCTCCGGGGACTCGACTGTCTCCTCCTGGACGACCTCCAGGCCCTCAGCGGAAAACCCGCGGCGCAGGAGGAGGTCCTCCTCGCCTTCGAGGCGATCGTGAGCGCGGGACGCCAGATCGTCCTCGCGTGCGATCGGCCCCCTAAGGCGATCACGCAGCTCGACGAACGCCTCGTCTCGCGATTCGAGTCCGGCCTCCTCGCGAACATCCTGGCACCCGACCTGGAGACGAGGATCCTCATGCTCCGCCGCAAGGCGGAGGATGGGAAGCTCGCGGTGGACGAGGACGTCCTCGCGTACATTGCGAACCTCGTGGAGGACAACGTCCGCGAACTCCAGGGCGCGCTGAACCGCGTCGTGGCCTTCTCCTCGCTCATGGGCCGGCCGATCACCCGGGACCTCGCCAAGGAGGTGCTGCGGGAGGCCCCTCCCGAGCCGTTCAAGGCGGAGAGGACCGTCGCCGCCGTGCCCAAGGAGCTCAAGCCCGGGCGCAGCTACCTCGTCGAGGAGGACCGACCTGACCAGGCGTACGAGCTCCTGGCCCGAGGGCTGCAGGGGAACAAAGGAGGACTCCTGATCACGCGCACGAACCCCAAACGGGTCCGGGAGCGCTTCTCCATGGACGCGGTCCGCGTCCTCTGGCTGACGGACCGCGAGGAGAGCAAGGAGGAGACGATTCCGCCGGCGCTGGAACGGATCGTCTACGAGATCGAGGGCTTCATGTCCAAGCATCCCCAAGGTTCCGTCATGCTCGACGGTATCGAGTATCTCGTGTCGAACAACTCGTTCGACGCGGTGCTCCGGTTCGTGCGACGCCTCGTGGACACGGTCTCCGAGGGGCACCACATCTTCCTGATCTCCCTCGGCCCTGCGACCGTGAAGGAGCAGGAACTCAAGATGCTCGAGCGCGAGATGGAAGTTGTGCAGGCCACGTGACGTGAGGGCGGCTCATGCTCGGCCGGCCCGGGATGTCTCCTTCTGGAACTCCTTCAGGAAGCGGATCGCCTCGCTCCACTCTTCGTTCTTGACGTGGGCGCTCGCCTCCTTGAGGATGCCCACGGGCTTCGACAAGTCGCTCCCGCGGACCTTCATCTCGAGGAGCGCGTTGCGGGCCTCCCGCATCTCGGACTGGACGAACTCGGGGACGGCTTGGAGCAGCCGTTCCTGGGATTGGCGCGCGAGCCGCAGGCTCCCGGGCAGGTCGCGGCGATCTGCCGCCTCGCGGCCCTGCCGCAGGAGGCGTTCCACCTCCCGCGTGTCCATCCCCAGGCTGCGCACCTCGGACATCAGGCGCTCGGTCGAGTCGAGGATCTTCCGGCCCTCCAGGTATTCCTTGGCCTGGGATGCGAAGGCGTGCCGCGCACTCTGCAGCGAGTCCCACGTACCGTCGTAGTCGTGCTGCCCGAGCTTCTTCAGCGCCCCCTCGAGAAGGGGACGGGCAAGGTTCGCCGCCTCGCCGGGGCCCGCGGCCTCTACCTCGGAGGCGAAGGTGTCCAGACGGCCGCCGAGGAAATCCACGAAGGCCAGGTCGAGCGAGCGGTGCGCGTCGGAGATCAGGCGGACCGCCTTCTCCATCTCCTTGCGTTTCCCCGCCTCGACCGCGTTCGCGATGAGCCGCTTCCCTTCGTCAATCCCGACGCCGATCCGCTTCGCGGTGACCAGGAGGGGCTTGACCTCGTTGACGAGCCGCGGCAGTTCGCGGGCGATGAGCTTGCGGTCGCCGAACGGCAGGTCGTGCCTCTCCGTGCGGACCTCGTCCCGGATGTCGGCGACCTTGGGGGCCACGCCCAAGCGGAGGACTTCGGGGACATGAGGCGCCGGCGGCCCAACAGGCTGTGCGGCGGGGATCTCGGGTGCCGGCTCCGGCGGCGGCTCCGAGTCGAGCACTTCCTCCGTCTCAAAACGCACACCGCAGCTCGGACAATGGTCCGCATCGGCGGGCACGGCGGCCTTGCAGACAGGACACTCGTATTCCGTGGACTCCCCTTCGGAGAACTCGGCGCCGCAGCCCGGACACACCCTGTCGTCCGGGTGCACGGGGGTATCGCAGACGGGGCAGAGGAACTGCTGCTCGGGTTCCTCCTTAGCCGCTGGGGCGGCGGCTTCCGCGGGCTTTTCGGCGACGACGAGGTCCTTCGTGCTCCGATGGCCGCCCGCGACGCTCTTGAGCGTCTCGAAGATCTCAGGCTGGTCCGACTTGCCCTCCATGATTGATGCGAGGATATCGTCGATGCTCTTGCCCTCGCTGCCGCGCACGTCGACGGGCTCCTCAGACGGCTCGGCGCCGAGGTCGAACAGACTCAGGTCCGTGAGGCACGACGGGCAGTTCTCAGCGTCTGCGTCGATCGTCGCGTCGCAGACCGGACAGACCTTGGTCTCTTTGGGAGGCGTACGACTCTACCTCATCGGTTCGACGCAACGTTCCGACCCGTCGCGAGCGATAAAGACTTTCTGGTCTCGGTACAGAGAATGATAAGCGGTCTGTACGAACACCGATGAGTTTCCGTAAGGCTGAAATCGGGGGCCCTCTGACCGAAAATCGGGCCACATCCGTTTCTCGGCCGACGGCCGGAAGGGCTATGGCGCGACCGAGAAATGACGGGTGTCGACATGGGTGAGACGCGAGCGAGTTTTCGAAGGACGAGCAATCTCATCATGTTGTTCTTCAGCGTCATCGCCATCGTGGCCTTTCTCCTCATGCCCTTCACCAACCCATGGCTTGCCGCCACGGTCGTTGGAGCGGCCGTGTTCGTCATCCTGATTGCCCTCTTTCTTCGGTTTGTCTTCTGAGTGCGGGTCGCGGGAACTCCTGAAGCAGGGTGCCCCCGCCCCTCCCCGAGCCGACGGGCGGCACGACCCCGGGCAAGCTGTTCGAAGATCCTCTCGGGCGTTTGAGGATGCAAACGGCGGCGATCAACCGCTCAAGGCCGATACACACCCGGGCCCCGTGTGGCCGGAGCCACGCCTTGCCGCCTGCCCTGGGGAGGGACTGGAGGTGGCGCGGGCTGCACTTCAGTTTCTGAGAATAACAAGTGCTCAATTCGGATAACGAGCGCGATACCGTTAAGTGAGCGTTTTCCCCGTGCGATGGCCGTCGGCGAGGAGTTCGCATGGGTTTCCGGTCGTCCATCGACGGACTCGACAAGGTCATCCGGACGGAGATCACTCCACCCAAGGTCATTCTCGTCACGGGACCGCCCGGCGCGATGAAGACCTCGTTCTGCTACGCCCTCATGTCCCGATATCTCAAGGAGACCGGGGAATTCGGCCTTTATACTACGCTCGAGGAGACGGTCCAGTCCCATCTCCGGAACATGGAATCCCTCGGGATCGACGTCTCCCTGAACATGCAAATCAGCGACTTCACGGACCTCCGGGAGATCGACGCGGTCGTCGGCCCCGATGACCAGACGGACTACATCGCGTTCATCGAGAAGATGATCACGCACTTCAAGAAGCTCCACGGTGCGAAATTCCGCGTGTTCGCGCTCGATTCTCTCGGAGCCCTGTACTCCCTCATGGAGAACAACGACAACATGCGGAAGCGGATGTTCTACTTCTTCAAGATGCTCCGGGACAACAACCTCATCTGCCTGGTCGTCATGGAACGGAGCCTGGGAGGGGAGAGTCAGCTCCTCGGGAACGAGGGGTTCCTCGTGGACGGCATCATCATGCTAGGCTTGGACCGATCCCGGGGCAAGCTCGTCCGGTACCTGCAGGTGGAGAAGATGAGGGCCGCCGATCACTCCATGGAGAAGCACGCGCTCGAACCGCGGAAGGGCGGCCTGACGGTCCTGGGCCCAATCTTCGAGACGGGAGGGGGCATGGCATGATCCGAATCACGCCGCTGGCACCTGGGAGGCGCCACGGAAGACACAAACTCCGCGGGAGGGAACCGTAAATGGCCGAAGGATCGATCTTGGACGCACTGGACGCCTTGAAGAAACTCGAAGAAAGCATCAAGTCGCGCGACGCCGAATTCAAGGAGCGCGAGACGGCTCTGCAGGAACGGGAGAGCAAGCTCGCCGAAGACCAGAAGGGGCTCGAGCAGGAGAAAGCCGGTCTCGCCGAGGAACGCGACGCGCTCTCGGGCCGGGAAAAGGGCCTGCGGGCGCGCGAGAAGGAACTCGAGCAGCAGGAGCGGGCGATCACCCAGCGCGAACAGGAGTTCGAGTCCACGCGACAGAAGATTCTCGCCAAGGAACAGGGGCTCGTGCAACGCGAAGAGGAACTCGCGAAGCGCCTCGAATCCCTGATCAAGCGCGAAGACGAGATCGCGAAGCGGCACGAAGAGAGCGCCGCCCACGCCAACGAAATCGCCTCCCGGAAGAACGAGATCGCCCAGCGGCAGGAGACCCTCCTCAAGGTCCTGGAAGACCAGAAGGCGGCGTTGGAGTCTCAGATCGCCAAGGGCCGCGAGCAGCTCGAACATGAGAAGGCGCTCGCCAAGGAGGAGGAGACCTTGGCGGAGGCGCGGACTCGGATCGCGGACGAGACGCGGCGCCTCGCCGACAAGGAGAAGGAGCTCCTCTCCCTCGAGCAGGGCCTCCGAGCCCAGCAGGCTCAGGTCGCCCAGGCGCCGGCCCCTACCCATCCCGCCGCGGCGGCTCCCTCCCCCGCGGCCCGCACGGCAGCCCCTGGACCCGCGACGGCGCCGCCTACGGCTCGGCCTCAGCCCGCCATGCCTCAGGTCCAACCCGCGGCTCAGGCAGCGAAGCCCGCCGCGAAGCCCGCGGTCCAAGCCGAGCCGGCGGAAGAGGCGGCCAGTGCAGAGATCCCATGTCCCGCGTGCGGCACGATGATCTCGAGCGACGCGATCATGTGCTACGCCTGCGGCCACCGGCTACAGGAGGAAGAGGCGGCCACCGAGGAGACGGCGGCGGAGAGCGAGACTGCCTGTCCCGCGTGCGGCACGATGATCTCGAGCGATGCGATCATGTGCTACGCCTGCGGCCACCGGATGTCCGCGGACGAGGACAAGTCGGGCAAGAAGGCCCAGGTCTCCACGGTTAAGAAGGTCCTCAAGAAGAAGGTCATCTGAGCTCCGAGGCCGTCGAACGACGCCCCGCAGACCCCCGAAAATCGGGCCTCGCAGGCGTCCAATTCCTCATTTTCATCCATATCGACGTATGAAAATATTCCCTCCATGAAAACCGGGGTATTATCGGAATGGAGAATATCTCGCTATCGAGATAGATAATCGCGCGGTAACCTATTTATAAAGAGGGTCAGGATGGGCCGCCCACATGCCCACCGGATGTAGTCTCAGGGAGACCGCCCTCCGACTCCACCCCGGGAGGTCTTGCGATGTCTGACCGAGCCACGAAGAATGGCAAGGCGCTGAGCCTTATGATCGTCTCGCTGCTGGCCGTCGGCGGCCTGCTGGGCGTCGTCCTCGCGACGGCGCCTCCGGCGAGCGCCGACACCTGCGGCCAAGCGAGCAGCATCCTCTCAGGCACCTGGACTGTCAGCTCGGTCCAGGTCTGCTCCGGGATCATGTTCTACTTGGACGGCGACCTGTCCGTCACCGGGACCGGGAGCCTCACCCTGGTGAACGGGGGCATCACGTTCGTCCAGGACACGACCCACATCCACGCTCTGAACGTCGCGACGGGCGGATCCCTCATTCTGGACAACTCCACGATCACGACGGCCACGAACACCCTGACGCCGTACGTGAAGCTCGCGGCCTCCGTGAGCGGGAACCTCGTGATGCGGTCGCAGTCGGTGCTCAAATTCCCCGGCACGCTCGCCCTGTCGGGCAGCCTGAACATGACCGCATCCAGGATCACCGGGTTCTCGGACGGCGAGCTGAATGGCCTCGGCACGGCCTCATGGGTGGATGACAACGACGACTCCGCCGTCATCACAATGACGGGCGCGACAGCCTACCTGTACCAATCCACGATCGAGAAGCTTTACGAAAACACGCAGGCGGGCGGCACCGCGAGGAACCTCACGGTCAGCTCGAGTTCGACGATCTACGCGTACGACACGTACATCGGCGTGGACTTCTCGAGCAACTGGCAGATCCACAACGTGATGAACGTGGACACGAGCTCCAAGGCGTACTTCTACAACGTGACGGTCGATGAGGTCCAGAGCGCTCTCACGCCCCAGTACCTGCAGCTCCCGGCCTTCGTACCCTCGGGCAGCGGCATCGTGGACATCCTCCGGTGGATGCACACGACCGTGACGGACCCCTACGGCACGACCCTGTCGGGCGCCACGGTCTGGTCCCACATCGGCTCCCAGACCGCGCAGTACCCAGACAACGGGAACGCCATCGTGCCGAACTCGAGGACGCTCTGGTACATCAGCAAAACTGCCTCCAACTTCAACACGACCGATTCCTCCGGCAATGCCCTGATCCCCCTCTGGACGGACACGATCACTGCAACGAGCCTGCCCAACTCATTCACGTTCGGCAGCTACGAGGCGACCTCGAAGTACACCACGTACATCGCGAACGGTTCCACGGCCTTCCCGCCGTATCCGAGCATCGCGACCACGGACAACAACCTCAACGTGGTCGTCGGCGTCCCGGTCCCCGGCCTCACGCCGGATCTGACCGTGACGAGCGTGGCCGTGTCGGGCGGTAATGGAGCCTCGACCTTCCAGCCCCTGAACACCCCGGTGACGCTCACCGCATCCATCCACGATGCGGGTCAGAACCCGGTGAACAACGTCGTCGTGCTCTTCTTCTCCACGAACGTGGACACGAACGATGACGGTCGGATGGACTCCCCCGCCGCTCTCTACGCGTCCGCGGGCTTCCTAATCGCCAACGTGACGGTCGCCACGGTCCCGGCCAACGGGGACGCCCCGGCGACCGCCACCTGGACGGTGCGCGGTGCCTTCGAGACGAGCGTGCAAATGTCCGTGGTCGTGAACCCCCCGCTTGGAGACCCCTCGGGCCCCAGCGCGATCCCGGAGACGAACCTGACGAACAACATCGCCACCCAGCAGGTTTCCCTGTTCGTGTGGCCCGATCTGGCGTTCACGGGCACGAGCGACATCGCGTTCCCAAGTGAACCCGTCGTGAACAACGACATCACCGTGGACGTCACGGTTCACAACCTCGGAACGGGAGCTGCGACCGCCGGGAGCGTCTACATTATGGACGGCGGGGTCCAGGTGTCCAACCGGGTGACCTTCAACGTCAACGCCGGACAAGTCACCCACGTCGAGGTCACCTGGCACCCGACGCTCACAGGATACCGCAACATCACGTTCTACGTGATCGCGGCGAACAACTCCATGCGGAACACGGATTACAACAGCACGAACAACGCGATCCGCATCACGCAGGTCGTCGCCACGCAGCCTGACCTGGCCCTGCTCGCGTCGGACTACTCTCCCAGGACCGTGGACCAGAACAAGGGCTTCGCGGTACTCGTCCGCGTATACAACCTGGGCCAGACCGCGGTGCAGAACACTTCCGTGGCCATCTACATCGACGGCAACTACTCGGCCCCGTTCGGCCGCACGGATGGCGTGGCCGTGGCGACCCAGACCAACGTCACGGTCCAGGTCAGCGGGATCCCGACCCCCGGGACCAAGATCATGAACATCGTGGTCAACCCGGACCGCACGCTGATCGAGGGAGGCCTGGTCTACGCGAACAACTACGCGAACGTGACCCTGACCGTGCAGCCGCCCTCGGGGTCCATCGTCCTCTACAACCCGGGCGGAGGCGCGAACTTCGGCCCCACGGACTCCGTGTTCGTGCAGGGCGTGGTGCGCGACCAGACGACGGCCCAGAACGGGATCGCGGGACTCAACGTGACGATTGCGATCTTGCGCGGCGACGGGTCGGTCGCCCAGTCCATCACGCAGACCACGGACACGAACGGCCTGTTCCAGGCGACCCTGATCCTGAACAACCTGCCGGATGGGCAGTATAACCTGCGCGTGTCGTCGTCCCAAGGAACCATCACCCCGTACACGCAGACGCTCGTCGTGAAGCGGAACGTGGCGTTCCTCGACTCGCTCGTACCCCTGCTGGGCATCCCCTGGTGGATCTTCCTGATCATCATCGCCGCCGTGGCCGCGATCGTGATCGGCGTGACGGTCTACTTCAAGGTCTACGGGCTCGGCAAGATGGTCGAGTGCGGCGAGTGCGGTGCCTTCATCCCCGAGGACGCGACGGTCTGCCCGAAGTGCGGCGTCGAGTTCGAGAAGGACATGGCGAAGTGCTCCAACTGCCAGGCCTGGATCCCCGTCGACGTGAAGCAGTGTCCGGAGTGCGGCGTGGAGTTCGCGACCGGCGAGGTCGAGATGGCGGACTACCAGGAGAAGATGCGCCTCCAGTACGACGAGG
>CAZJIP010000044.1:0-14358 GCA_964546105.1 uncultured Methanomassiliicoccales archaeon | reverse complement strand
TCCGAGCTCGTCCAGAAGTACATCGGGGAGGGCGCGCGCCTCGTGCGCGAGCTCTTCGAGCTGGCGCGCAAGAAGTCCCCGTCCATCGTCTTCATCGACGAGCTCGATAGCGTGGGCGCCAAGCGCCTCGAGGTCGCGACCTCCGGGGACCGCGAGGTCCAACGCACCCTGATGCAACTCCTCGCGGAGCTGGACGGCTTCAACCCCTTGGGCGACGTGAAGATCATCGGAGCGACGAACCGCCCGGACATCTTGGACGATGCGCTCCTGCGCCCGGGCCGCTTCGACCGGATCATCGAGATTCCCATTCCGTCGTACGAGGGTCGTCTGTCCATCTTCAAGATCCACACGCGCAAGATGAGCATCGCCCCCGAGGTCGACTTCGAGGTCCTCGCGCAGCGCACGGACAGCGCGACGGGCGCGGACCTCAAGGCCATGTGCACGGAGGCGGGCATGTTCGCCATCCGCGAGGACCGCGACACGGTGGCCATGGTGGACTTCGAGCTGGCGGTCGACAAGGTCCTCGGCGAGAGCCGCGTGCGGCACGAGACCGCGAGCGGTGCGATGTACGCGTGAGGTCTCGATTCCCGCTGCGCGGCGCGTCTCTCCCAGAACCGCACCATAACCTTTATTCCCGGGGCTAGGTTAGCCCGCCGCACCATGGCCCGCCCACTGGCCCGGGACGATGCAGGCATCAGCGACTGGATCATCCTGCTCGCCCTCGTGATCGCGGTGGTCGTCGTCCTCGGCGCGTACTACATCGTGTTCACGCCAAAGGCCAATCCGACGCCGGCGAAGGCTCAGGCGGGCGACACGGTGTCCATCGACTACATCGGTTACTTCCCGAACACGGACCTCGTGTTCGACACGAGCCTGCAGTCCGTGGCCCAGGACAACGCGACGTATCCCAAGGCGTACAGCTTCACGTTCCGGTCGGGCTACACCCCCCTCCAGTTCACGATCGGCGACGGCTCGGTCATCAAGGGCTTCGACGAGGGGGTGCGCAGCTTGGCCGTGGGACAGACCACGACGATCTCCGTGCCGCAGGACCTCGGCTACGGCCCCGCGGATCCGAGCCTGATTTTCGTTCATTCCCTGGTCGAGACGGTGCCCGTCCGAGCGACCATGGACGCGAGCGCATTCGAGAGCTACTACGGCCAAGTCGCGGTCTCCGGCACGAACGTGACGGACCCCGTCTACGGATGGAGCGCGACGGTCTCCATTCTCGGGAACCAGGTCGTCGTCACGAACAGCCCGTATCCTTCGGAGACGATTCATCCCTACCACGCATGGACGGCGGTGGTCCTGAGCGTGGACGATACCGCGAACAACGGGACGGGAGCCATCACGATCCAGAACACCCTGGATCCGACTCTGGTCGACAAGATCGGCGGCAAGTCTCCGTCCGGCCAGACGTTCTACCTCTCCGCGGTCGACCTGGTAGCCGGGACGTACACCCTGAACTTCAACAAGCAGGTCGTCGGCCGGACCCTGGTGTTCCAGGTGACCCTCGTCCGCCTCTCGAGCCCGTTCTGAGGCCGCCCGCATGGCCTCCGTGGCGGATTGGCTCTCGGGTCTCTTCGGATTCCTCGGACTCGTCGGGACGCTCGTCGCGCTCCTCCTGGTCTTCGTGATCGACGCAGCGATCATCCCCACGCTGCCCGAGCTGGCCATTGTGCTCAGCTACCTCTACCGCGGCCCCGGCGTGGACCCGCTTCTCTGGGCCCTGCTGCTCCTCGGGATGGCCCTGGCGGGCGAGGTGATCGGCAACACGCTCATGTTCCTCTGGGTGCGCAAGCTCGTCGTGGACCGGGGGCACCTGCCCCGCGTCGTGGCCCGGGCCATGCGGGGCTGGACCCGCTTCCTCTTGATCCGGGACGAGCGGATCATCCTCGTGAACCGACTCGCCCCCGTCGTGCCGTTCGTGGGCGCGTTCATCGCGGTGGTCGGCTGGAGCTACCCGAAGTCCATGCTCTACATCATCGTGGGGTCCGTCGCGAAGTACAGCGTCCTCTTGGTCCTCGTCGGGTATCTCGGCCTGATCTATGATCCGAACACGGCCACCCTGGTGACCGTCCTGGCGATACTCGCGCTCATCGCCATTTCGGTCGGCGCGTCGTACCTCCTGCGGCGCCGCGCCGCAACGCCTCCCGGCGGAACCACCTAGTACTCCCGACGGGCGTAGGGCCGCTCCTCGACGGGCCTCCGCGCGAAGACCTTCAGATCTCCCTGGAGCCAGAGGAAGAGGGTGCGGAGGTAACCGTCCTTCTCCAGGCGGCGGACGCTCAGCTCCACGTAGAGCTCGGGGTCGAACAGGATCCGGCCCAGGGACCGGATTCGCACGCCGAGATCGATGTCGTCCGAGTGGGCCAAGGAGCGGAAGCCGCCTACGGCGAGGAACGCTTCCTTCCGGAACGCAGAGTTCGTCCCCCCCGTGCCGTAGATGCCCACGAGGGCGGCGAGGCGGACGACCCCCCGGACGAAGAGGTACACGAAGCGGGCCTTGAGCCCGCCATCGAAGGGGCCGTCGGGGCCGCAGACCGCGACGACCTTCGGGTCCCCGAAGTCCCGGACGATCCGCTCGAGCCAGTCCGGAGGGAGCCGGCAGTCCGCATCCGTGGTTGCGATGAGGTCCGCCCGCGCGATGCGCGCACCGTCGTTCCGCGCCCCGCCGATGCCCGGGGTCGTCTGGAAGATCACGCGGTCCGCGATCTTCGCCGCGAGATCCGCGGTGTCGTCACGGCTGCCCCCGTCGACGACGATGAGTTCGAACTCGCTCCGCGGGAGGGTCTGGCGGTCGAACTGCCGCAGGAACGCTTCGATGCCCGCGGCCTCCTGGTACGTCGGAACGACCACGGAGACCTTCACGCTCCGCCTCCCATCTCCTTCGCGAGGGCGAGGGCCCGGAGGATCACCTGGTCCGTGTTGATGTAGTCGAACTGGCCGAACCGCCCCAGGAGGCGGACTCCGATGTGCTCCGCGTAGGATCGGACGAGGTCCAGATTGCGGCGGTGGGCCCGGTCGAACACCACGTAGGCATAGCGTGTGCGCGCAACGCGCGTGAAGGTGACTTCGGATCGGCGAAACACGCCCAGGTGGTCTCCGCGCTCGACCACGTGCTCGACGAGCGCGTCGTCCGAAGTGGACCAGACCTCGTCCCCCGCATCGCACGTGATTTCCGCCATCGCGGAACTCGTCCCCGCCGGGGCGACGTGGTCCGAGAAATTGCTCGGGAACGAGATCCGGTTGAAGCGGCCGTCCTCGGGGGTAGGGAAGTAGACCCAGCTGAAGTCGTTCAGATGGGATCTCTCGATTCCGAGCATGACGGTCACCAGGGAGCGATGGACGAGGGCGGAGCCCGCCGCACGCACCTCGTCCGGGACGCCCTCCAGGGCAGATGCGAGTTCGGGGATTGGGATCGTCGACACCAGATCGTCGTACTCGCGTTCCTCGTTCCCGTCGCTCACCCGCCACGTCCCGCCCGCCTTGCGGATGGCCGTGGCGCGGAACCCCGTCCGCACCCGCGGCACGCGGGGCAAGAGGCCGCGGATCAGACTCTCCACGCCGCCGTCGCGGGGGTAGAGGAAGTTCAGCTGGTGCGTGTAGCCTTCCGTGGGGATGCCCAGGCTCGACTTGAGGACGTCCTCGAGGGGCGGATCGGGCACGCGTCCCTCGACCCATTCGATCCCCATCTCCTCCGCGGGGGTCTTCCAGATCTTCTCGTTGTACGGGAGGAGGTAGGCCTCCGTGATCCCCTTCCCGAACCGCGCATACATCCACTCCTTGAAGTTGGTCGGCGGGGGTGTGGTCCCCATCGCGCGGGCGATCTGGGCCTGCACGAAGCCCAGGAGGCATGCCAGGTTGTCCTCCGGAGGCAGGTCCGAGAGGCCGTTTTCGAACGGGTACTTCACGTAGCGGCCCTTGTAGAACACCTTCGTGTTTCGCCGGCGGCGGGCCACGTTGCCGCGGAGCAAGTCCTCGTAGAACGCCAGCGCCTCCGGCTTGCGGGAGAAGAGGACGTGGGATCCGTGCGGGTCGAACGTGTACCCGGCCGCGGTGAGGCTTCGGCAGAGCCCTCCCGGGCGGTCCGCCGCCTCGAGGACCTCCGCGTCTCGGAGGCGCGAGGCGAGGACGAGCCCCGAGAGGCCGCCCCCAAGGATGCCGATCACGCTCAGCGCCAGAAGGGCCGGGCGTATTAAGTTCTAGCGAGGCTCACGGGGTGAGGAGCCGCTCGTATACGTGCTCCAGGCGCCGCGTGCAGTTTTCGATGGAGAAAGGCAGCGCGCTCTCGCGGGCCGCGCTTCGCATCTCGTCGCGGCGCGCGAGGCACCCGAGGACCGCGTCCGCGCATCCCGCGGTGTCGTTCGGGTCGAAGAGGAAGCCGTTCTCCCCCTGGTGCACGAACTCGGGGATGGCGCGGAAGTCCGCTCCCGCCACGGGCCGCCCCGCGGCGAGGGCCTCGAGGATCACGAGGCCCTGGGTCTCGAACTTGGAGGCGATGGCGAAGACGTCCGCGGCGGCGTAGTACTTGGGCAGGTCCGCGTCGGGCACGAAGCCCGTGAAGATCACGTCGCCCGCGAGGTCCATGTGCCGCACGAGGTCGTAGTATCGCTCCAGGTAGGGGCCCGAGCCGACGACGAGCAGTTTCGCGTCGGGGTTCGCCTCCCTAATTCGCGGGAAGGCGTGGATCAGCGTGCCCAGGTTCTTCTCGGGCGCCACGCGGCCCACGTGCAGGATGATGTCGTTCCCGTTCAGGCCCCACTTCGTGCGGATGCTCTGCCCCGAGACCGCGGGCGAGAAGCGCTCCGGGTCGACGCCCGTCGGGATGACGTCCGTGATCCGCGCGTCCGGGCTGAGCTGGAGGATCTCGTCCAGGATGGCGCGGCTCGGGACCACGACGCCCGTGGACTTTCGCAGGAACACGCGGAGGTAGAGCCGCAAACCGCGCTCCAGGACGTGGAGGTTGATCCCGAACGGAGAGTAAAAGGGCAGCGTGTCCTGGATCATCGTGTGGAACGTCTGGACGCTGGGGATGCGCGCCTGCCAGGAGGCCCACAGCCCCTTGATGCCCACGGTCCCGACGCCGTGGATGTGGATCACATCGATCCCGAGGTCCTTGACCTGGTCCACCTCGCGGCCCGGGAACATGGCGACGCGGTAGCCGGGGTAGTGGCGGAGTTCGTGGGCCCGCACCAGGATCGTGTTCCGCTCGTCCTTCACGCGCCGCTTCGGGTCCGCGGGTGCGAAGACAACGACCTCGTGGCCGTCCGCCTCGAGCTGCCGTCGCGTCGTGAGGACGGAGGTGACCACGCCATCCACCGTCGGGAGGTAGCTGTCCGTGAAAATGGCGACCTTCATCGGCTCCCTCCCCGCGCGAGGCGTCGGACCTTCCTCAGGATGTCTTGGGGATTCTCGCCGAGGATGTGCATGGTCGCTTCACTGCCTTGGGTCCTTGCGTCCACGAGGACGTCAGGTGGCGTCCCCGCCTCCACGATCGCGCGCTCGATCCCGCCCCTCCCGCGGTCCTTTCGGATCCCCGACGTGCGGTCGAGGACCAAGGTCACGAGCCGGGTGAGCCCGAGGCGACCGAGATTTTTTCCGCGGTACATTAACCTTGCCGACGAACGCAGGGTGGGGTTGACATGGAGAACCGCGAGGACCGCGGTCGTGTCAGCGCCCGGAGCGCGGAAGACCGCGCGGCCCTCCGATTCCCTCCATGTGCAGAGGTCGGAGGCGCTCGTGGCCCCGGGGAGCGCGTAGGTCAGCTCCAGGCCTCCCCGCGGCCGGAGGGACCGGGGGACGGCTCTTGACAACGCAGGGGCCGCACGCGTGAGCGCGAACCAGACCTCGTACCGGTCCGGTCGCACCGCGGAGTTGATGACCTCCACTCCCTGGCCCGCGCGGTACGAGGTGAGGAAGCCGGCGGCCACTCGGCTCCGGGCCGAATCGACGGCCCTAGAGAGGCTCTGCCCCAGGGCCAGGTAGGCCGCGATGGATGCGGCCAGGGTGCAGCCCGCACCGTGCAGTTCCTTGGGGTGGCGAAACGCGCGAAACCGCCGGACCGTGCGGCCATCGTCGAGGACGTCGACGAGCTCTCCGGCCACATGGCCTCCCTTGACGAGGACCGCACGGGCGCCGAGCTTCCGGAT
This sequence comes from uncultured Methanomassiliicoccales archaeon, assembly GCA_964546105.1. Classification (GTDB taxonomy): domain Archaea; phylum Thermoplasmatota; class Thermoplasmata; order RBG-16-68-12; family RBG-16-68-12; genus RBG-16-68-12. The sequence goes on along the minus strand of CAZJIP010000044.1, from coordinate 8,209 downwards.
GGCGCGTGCCGCGGCCTCCATGTCGTCGAGGTTTCGGATGGCCAACCCCGAGAGTCGCTCCGCCTCACTTCGGTTCGGCGTCACGAGGTCGGCCCTCGGTAGCAACCGCGCGACGAGGGCGTCACGGAAGTCCTCCTGCTCCAGCCGGGCGCCGACCGTCGCGACCATGACGGGGTCGACCACGAGGGGGAATTCCGTCCGCGTGATCTCGCGGGCCACCGCCTCCACGATCTCCGCGGAGTAGAGCATGCCCGTCTTCGCTGCGCGCACGTCGAAGTCGTCGAGCACCGCGCGGAGCTGGGCGCGGATTTCCGCGGCAGGGAGGGGGAAGATGGACGTGACCGCTTTCGTGTTCTGGGCGGTCACGCACGTGAGGACCGAGGTCCCGTGGACCCCGACCGCGGCGAAGGATTTCAGGTCCGCCTGGATCCCCGCGCCGCCACCGGAGTCGCTGCCCGCGATGGTCAGGGCCGTGCGCATCGCCGCGACCATGGGGCACGTTCGTTTAAGGATGACGCCGCGGCGCATGCGTCCGCAGCGACCCCGGCCGCAGCGTTAAATAGAACGTGGCTCATCCAAACGTCTCATGCGGGCGCGGAGCGGCCACATCAAGTTCGACAAAAAGGTGAAGTGGAAGAACTTGGTCCCCGCCTTCAAGCCCATGTTCCTCAAATTCCTCGAGGAGACCCTGCAGTTGCCCGAGGACCTGGAGAGCGTGGAAGTCCTCGTGGAGGAGAACCTGCGGGACCTCCGCCTGAACCGCAAGCCCGAGGGCTACAACCGCGAGGGCGTCATGCGGATGATCTTCCCCCTGTCCAACGAGGTGGAGTTCTACATCTACGGCCGCGGGAAGACCGTGGAGGTGGCGCGGGTGACCGAGCAGGTCAGCCGCGTCCTGCAGAAGTACCGCCTCAAGCACACGATCGAGTGGGACAAGCTGCTCCTGTTCGCGGACAAGAAGGAGTAGGGCCTCAGCCCTCCAGACGGACCGCGTCCACCGTGGTGTACTCCGGCCCTCCGGGCTGCAGAACGCTCTTCTTGAGCCGGATTTCGTCCACCCGCGCCTCGCCGAGGTCGTCCGTCTCGTGGGCTTGCAGGAGCGCTCGGACCGCGTCCATCCTCCGCCCGCCGCGAGCCCGGGCCAGGGTCACGTGGGGCGACCAGGGGCGCCGCTCGGGTTGGAAGCCTAGGGCCGCGAGGTCCGCGTCAAGGGACTTCGCCATCCGCGCGAGGGGCTCCGCTCCCTCAATTCCGACCCAGAGCACGCTGGGCCGGGACAGGTTCGGGAACGCGCCCGTGCCGCGGACGCGGACCGTGAAGGGTGCAACGCCGCTCGAGGCCTCCCGCATGGCCGAGACGATCTCGGGGACCAGTCCCTCTTCCGTGTCGCCGAGGAACTTGAGGGTCAGGTGGAAGTGCTCCACGGAGACCACCTTGAGGTCCCGGCTCGCTTCGCGCAGGTCGCGGGCGAGCGCCTCGATGCGCGGGAGGGGCGGCAGGTCCGCGGAGATGAAGGCGCGGAACGGCACGGTCACGGGCCTCCGGGGACCACGGTCCCGCACGCGGGGCACGAGCCTCCGCGGGCCACTCGAGGGAGCGGCTTCCCGCACGTCGCGCATCGCGGGGCGGTCGCCGACACAAAGCTTCCGCGGTCGTCCACCTCGCCCTTCGCGTGGCCCTCCCGGATGGCCAGCTCGAGGATCTTCGTCGCATCCGCCTCCGAGACATCGAGCTTCTTGCCGAGCGTTTGCGCGTCCACAACGCCCACCTCCTCGGCAATCTTCGCGGCATGGGCGAGGGCGAGGTCGCGGACGTAGAGGCGCCGCCAGTACCGCAGGAACGCGAGCCCCGGGAGGAAGAAGACCGCGGCGCAGAGGGCCGCGGCGGTCGCCTCGAAGAGGCGCGACAGGACGGCGGCCACGGCCGCGAGGACCACCGCAGCACCGGCGGCCCAGAGGCAGACGAGCGTGAGGGCGCGGTACAGGGAGACCCGCCGCACGGGACCCCCTCACTCCGAGACCAGGGTGCCGTGGAAGGGCCGGCCCAGGATGGCCGCCTCAAGGGCTTCGAGGTCCCGTCCTCGGACCACGCTCATGGGGATGCGATCCCGCGCGAGGACCCGCGCCGCGACGGGATCGAACACGACGCTCGGTCCCGCGGCGCGGTGGCCTTCGCCGGAGAGGCGGACGAGTTCCTCGAAGGCGAGATGCTCCAGGAGACGCGCGTCAGGATCCTTTCGCGGGTCCGCCGAGTACACGCCGTCCACGGACGTCGCGTTCACGATCCGCGCGGCGCCCACGAAACGCGCGAGGGATGCGCTCACGCGATCCGTCGTGTGGCCCGGGCGGGTCCCGGCCATGAGGACGATGGCATAGCGCCGCGCGAGCCGCGCGGCCTCCGCGTACGTGCGGGCGGGCTCCCGGTTCGCGTGACCCTTGAGGGCGAATCCCAGGAGCCGCGCATTCATCCGAGTGATCCCGATGCCGAGCTCGTCGAGGTGCCGCTCCGAGACGCCAAGGGCACGCCCCGTCTCGATGTAGTACCTCGCGACGCGTCCGCCTCCCGTGACCGCGAAGAGCCGGACGCGCGCGGAGACGCGGCGTAGCAGCCGCGCGAGGTCCGCGAGGAATCGCGCGTCGTTCTCGCCGGGCACCAGGACGGAGCCGCCCAGGGAGACGACGACTTTCTCCATACAGCCTCGCATTCCGCGCGAACGGCGCGGGACGATAAAAAGTGTTCGACACGGTCGCCGGGCCGTCTTCGATGCGCGCCGATTCCCGAACTGCTTTATAGCGCAAGGACGGTTGGGTCGGCGAAATGGCCGAAATGTCCGAGATGGACAAGTACAAGTTCCGTCGCGCCCTCGAGGAGATCGAGGAGGCGCAGGGTCGGGGGACGGAGCTCGTCAGCGTCTACATCCCCCCGAACCGTCCCATCTTCGACGTCACGAACTACCTGCGGGGCGAGATCTCCCAGTCCTCGAACATCAAGAGCGCGAGCACACGGAAGCACGTGCAGCAGGCCATCGAGTCCTGCATCTCGCGCATCAAGGGCTACCGCATGCCGCCGCCGAACGGCCTCGTGGTCTTCGCGGGCCACAAGCAAATCGGCGCGGACCAGACGGAGATGGTGGCCTTCGTCCTGGAGCCGCCGGAGGCCGTGCAGTCCTTCCTGTACCGTTGCGACTCGAAGTTCTACACGGAACCGCTGCACGAGATGATGACGGAGAAGGACCTCTACGGCCTCGTCGTGATCGACCGGTCCGAGGCCACGGTCGGCCTGCTCCGCGGGAAGCGAATCGAGGTGCTGAAAAACATGCAGTCCCTCGTGCCGTCCAAGCACCGGATGGGCGGGCAGAGCGCGCGGCGCTTTGAGCGCCTGATTGAGATCGCGGCCCACGAATGGTACGAGAAGGTCGCGGACGTCATGACGGACGCGTTCCTGAGCCGCCCCGAGATCAAAGGGATTATCATCGGGGGCCCGGGCTACACGAAGGAGTACTTCGCGACCCAGGACTACATCCATCACGAGCTGAAGAAGAAGATCTTGGAGCCGTACCTGGACACGGGCTACACGGACGAGTACGGCCTGCGGGAGCTCGTCGAGAAGGCGCGCACGATCCTCTCCGATCTGGACCTCATGCGGGAGAAGGGCCTCGTCCAGAAGCTCATGGACGAGATCCGGAAGGAGGAGGGCGGTCTCGCGGCGTACGGCGAGGATCGGGTCCGCCACGCGCTCCAGCTCGGGGCCGTGGACACCCTGCTGGTCTCCGAGGGCCTGCGGAAGTTGCGCCTCAAGCTCCGATGCGCGAACGGGGACTGGGAGGGCGAGCGCACGGTGGCGGACGAGGCCACGCTACCCAAGTGTCCCCAGGACGGCGGGAACCTGACCGTGGTCGAGAAGGAGGACATCATCGAGGAGTTCAGCACCCTCGCGTCCCAGTCCGGGACCAGGGTGGAGCTGATCTCCAAGGACTCCGAGGAGGGCGAGCTCTTCCTCCGCGCCTTCGGCGGGATCGCCGCGGTCCTGCGGTACCGGGTGACGTGATGGTCCGCGACCCCTGGGCCGAGCTGAAGGAGCGCGCGGAGGCCGTGCGCGCATCCATCGAGTCCCGCCTGGGCGTGGCGCAGCCCGCAGAGCTCGTCGAGGCTCCCGAGGACAAGGGGCTCTTCTCCCTCGCGGTCTTCCCCTACGCGAAGCAGTTGCGGCGGCCGCCGGACGCGATCGCGCGGGATGCCGCGCAGGTGGCGGTCCCCGAGCCCTTCCGCCCCCTCGAACCGGTCGGCGGCTACGTGAACTTCGTCGCGGACCCGGGCGCCTTTGCCGCCTACGTCTTGGATGCGGTTGCCTCCGCCGGGACCGACTACGGCACCTCGCCGCCCCAGCCGACGCGGATTCTGCTCGAGCACACGAGCACGAATCCCACGGGGCCGCTTCACGTGGGCCGCGCGCGCAATCCGATCTACGCGGACGCGCTCGGGAGGCTGCTCCGTATGGCGGGCTTCCCCGTGACGCGCGAGTACCTCGTGAACGACGTGGGCCGGCAGATGGTCGTCCAGTACTGGGGCACCCGTCACCTCTCGGCCGCGGACGTCGGGCCGCCCGACCTGGACAAGCCGGACTACCGCTTCATCAAGTACTACCAGAAGGCCACCACGATCTTCGAGTCGGATGCGAAGGCCAAGGCGGACGTCGCGGGCATGATCCAGCGGTTCGAGCAGGGCGACGTCGAGCTGACCCGGGAGGTCCGGAAGGTGGCGGAGGAGGTCCTGCGCGGGATCCTGGAGTCGCTCGCCCGGATCGGCGTGACCTTCGACTCCTTCTTCTGGGAGAGCGACGGGATCCTGGACGGGAGCGTCCAGCGGGTCATCGAGCGGCTGTTGCCGCTGAGTCGGGAGGAGGACGGGGCGCACTACCTGGACCTGTCCCCCTTCGGCCTCGAGGGGGACGCGGCGAAGTACTTCTTCGTCCGGAAGGACGGCACCTCCCTGTACACGACACGGGACATCGCTTACCATCTGAACAAGATGGGACGATGCGACGTCGCGATCAACGTCCTCGGGGAGGACCAGAAACTGACATTCCAGCGGCTCAAGGCGGCCTTCCAGCTCATGGGCATCGATTGGGCGCCGGAGACCGTGTTCTACGCCTTTGTGAGCCTGCCCGAGGGAAAGATGTCCACGCGCAAGGGGCGCGTCGTGAACTTGGATGATCTGATCGACGAGGCGGTCGAGCGCGCCTACGCGGAGGTCTCCAAACGGCGGGAGGACCTGCCCGAGGGCCGGAAGCGCGAGATCGCGGAGTTCGTCGGCGTCGGCGCGGTTCGGTACAACATCGTCCGCGTGCAGGCCGAGAAGCGGATCGTGTTCCGGTGGGAGGAGGCCCTGAACTTCGAGGGGAATTCCGCGCCGTTCCTCCAGTATGCCCACGCGCGCGCCTGCAGTATCCTGGACAAGGCCGGATCGCAGTCGGTGGGCGACGCCCGCCTCCTCGTCCACCCCCAGGAGCAGCTCCTCCTCCGGCGCATCGCCAAGTTCCCGTCTGAGGTTCGGGAGGCGGCGACGAGTCGCAGGGTCCACGCCGTCGCCACCTACGCGGCGGAGCTCGCGGCCCAGTTCAACCAGTTCTACCGGGACTGCCCCGTGCTCACCGCCGAATCCGCAGACCTTAGGGCGGCGCGGTTGGACCTCGTGGCCGCGTTCCAGTTCGTCCTGCACAACACGCTGGACAGCCTCGGGCTCACCGCCCCGCGGGAAATGTGAAAAGGCAACGAAAACAAAAGGGAAAAGGGAAGAGGAGCGCCGTCACAGGCGCTTCTTCTCTTCCTTGACTTCCTTCTCCTTCCGGGGCTTCTCCTTGCCGCCCTCGTCCTTCGCGCCCCGCTCTCCGCGGCGGAGGCGCATGGGCTGCCAGTCGCCCGCCTTCACCTTGCGCCGGTAGTACATCGCGAAGATGACGACCAGGAAGACGCCCACGATCGCGCCGACGATCGCGTAGTTCACCCAGGCCGGCTGGTTCACGGTGATGTACAGGGTCGCGTAGTTCTCCGACGTCACCACGGTGAAGGGCTCGTTCCGGTCCGCCACGAGGATCTTCAGCGTCCTGTTGCCCTGGCCCGTGACGGTCACCGTGATCTGCAGGGTCACCGTGGCTCCCGACGCGATCACGTTGTTCGGCACAGGAACGCCCGTCGCGTTCACCATGGTGAACGACGGCGACAGGCTGGTCCCGCTCTCGTCCACCGTCACGTACACCTGGCTCGCGGGGCCGCGGCTCGGCTTGTTCGTAACGTTCAGCGTAATCGTGATCGTCGTGCCGCTGTCCGGATGGTCGTTGTCCACCTTGGGCGTGCCCGTGTTGATATACAAGTCCGGGTGCCTCGTCCAGTCCACCTGGACCGTGACGTTGTCGAAGAAGTAGCCCGTGTTGGGCTTCCTCGAGCCGAACCCCGTGTCGCGGACGGCGAGCTTCACCATGTAGCTCGAGTTGAAGGTGGTCCAGGCGAAGGTGATGTTCTCGGTCCAGAAGGGGACGCTCGGTCCCAACCTCCCGTATACGGGTCCCGGGATGGTCCACGTGAAGTTCAGCGCGCTGAGCTTGTCGTAGTTGTCCGTGGTCTTGGAGGCATTGAACGTGTAGTTCCTCCCTTCCACGAGGTTGGACGTCGGAGCCCAGTCGTTCGCCGGGTCCAGGATGGTGAAGCCGGGCACGGGGGCTTGGGTGTCGTTCACGGTGACCGTCATGGTCGCGTTGGCGCTGGTCCAGCCCACGCCGTCCGTGACCTTGAGGGTCACGTTGAACTGGCCGGGCTTGTTGAAGGTCCAGCTGGTGACCTGCCCCGTCGCGTCCGTGATGTTGTCCCCGCTGAAGTCCCAGGCGTAGCCCGAGTTCGGGATCACGCCCGCCTTGCCGGGGTACGCTACGTCGGAGGACAGGCTGCCGTCGAATTTCACCGTGGTCCCCTCGTTCATGGAGAGGCTCGTGCCCACCGCGGATCCGCTCCCCGTCTTGTTCGTGCGGAAGTCCGCCGTGGGCGGCGTCCCGTCCACCCAGACCAGGATGTTCCGGTACGTGACGTTCCCGCCCGTCTGGACGACGGTCAGGTTCACCACGAACTCGCCCGCGCTCGTGTACTCGAAGACGGGCTGGATCCCGTAGCCCAGGAAGGCGGTCGTGGTCACGTTGGACTCAAAGCGCCAGGTGAAGTTGGCCTTCGTGATGTCCCCGACGGGGTCCGTGCTCTCCGCCGCGCTGAACGTGAGGTTCGTGTTCTCCGCGACGTAGGCCCGGTAGTTCTGGTAGGTCGAATTGACCACGGTGAACTTGCCCGTGGGACCGAGGACCTTGGCCCGGGCCGTCCCGTTCAGGGACTGCTGGATGACCATGCGGATCTGGGGCGTGATCCCCGCGCCGACGACGCCCGGGTCGACCGTGATTCGCGTGTAGTTGTACGTCGTGATCGCGGGCGGGGTGGTCGACGGCAGGATCGTGTCCGACGCCATCTCGTAGGCTTTCGGAAGCTGGACGATGTAGGTCTCGTTGTGGTAGACCGTCGTGTTCGTGTCCGGGTACACGGTCATGTTCAGGTAGTACTTGGGCTGCCCGTACATGATCCAGGAGGTCGTCTTGAGGCGGTACGTGGTCGTCGTGTTGATCCAGACCTTGTCCCCCGGCGTGAGCAGGGTGTTGCTGACCGCGACCGTGTACGAGGTCTCCGTGGAGTTGTACGACTTCCCGTTCGTCAGGAGGAAGCTGTCCGTCGTCACGTAGGCGGGCCCGTTGCCCCGCAGCCAGCTCGTGAAGGTCGACACGTCGTTCTGGCTGACGGCCCCCGCTCCGGTGCCGCTCCCAAAGGTGAAGTTGATCTGCTCGCGCAAATCGCGGAGCCCAGTCGGGTTCAACCCGGGGAATGTGGTGTCGGGGTTTAGGGTCAGGTTGCGGTATATCGTGATGTTGTTCCAGTCCCTCGCCCCGAAGAGCACCGTGGTCAGATAGGTTTCCTGGGGCGACGGCGAGAGCACCGCGTCTCGGCTGACCGTCGGATTGGTGAGGCTCAGGGTCAGTGCCGTCTCGTTGGCCATGTAGCCATTCGCATCTACAATCATCCGGTAGGATCCCGGCGGGGCGTAGAAGGTGAACAGGCTGCCGCTGACGACCGCAGAGATGACCTTGGAGCCGTTGAACTTCGGCACGTCCAGACGGTACAGGG
>CAZJIP010000043.1:0-14423 GCA_964546105.1 uncultured Methanomassiliicoccales archaeon | reverse complement strand
TCCCGGCGCACGATCCAGATGTACCTCGAGGGGATGTCCGCGTCCATCGACGTGGCCGCACGGCTGGAGCAGTTCCTCCACGAGCCCCTGGTCCTCCCCGTGGATCCCTTCGCCTTCCTGTCGTCCGGGGAGGACGTGCCTCCCTCGGCCGCCCAGCTCGAGGCCTTCGAGCGCGAACTGTTCCAGCGCCTGGAGCGGCTCGGCTATCGTGTCCTCCCGACCGTGCGCAGCCCCTTCGACGGGCTGGCGCGGCATGACGAACGGACGTACCTCGCGGGCGTCGAGTCCGCGGACACGAAGCTGGAGAAGAAGGCCATGATCGTGTCCAACATCGGCCGCGTGGTCGAGAAGGACGCCGTGATGTTCGTCGAGCACCGAACCGTCCGCCTGAGCATCCAGGGCCTCCCCGTGATTGCGAGGGAGGAACTGCGCAGGGTCAAGGATCGCGACGCCGTGGAGGACCTCATCGCGGAGAGGAAGGGCTGATGGACGAGGTCCGCCTCGGAGAGGCGTCCGTCTCCGTCCTGCCCGTGGTCCGCGGCCTCCCGAGCGACGGAGATGCCGTCGCCCAGGCGATCACCTCGCTCGTTCCCGATCGCGTCGCCCTGAGCGTGTCCCCCGAGGAACTCGAGATCCTCCGCAGATACCGCGGCGGGAATCTCGAGGCGGGGACCGTGGAGGAGGAGGCCTACGTCGCCGGCCTCTCTGCTTGGGAAGAGCCCATCATGCCGCCGCCGTGCTTCACGCGGGCCGTCGCCGTGGCCATGGCCCGGAAGATCCCGCTGGAGGCCGTCGACATGACGGAGGAGGCCTACACGGACGCCTACACGACGTGGGTGTCGACCATGGAGCTGCTCCTGCAGGGCCGGATGGAAAGCCGCCTCCTGAAGAAGCGCTTCCGCGTGTCCACGCCCCAGGAGTTCACCCTCGCGTGGGACGCCGAGGTCAACCGGACCGCGGGATTCACCCGCCTCCAGAGGGAGCGGGAGAAGTTCATGGCCTCGAGGCTGCGGGAGGTCGCCCAGGACGGGCGCCAAATCCTCGCGGTGATCGAGGTGGAAAGGGTAAAAGGGGTGCTAGCCGCGCTCCGCGTCTAGCGACCCATGTACGCCGAGTTCAGGCTGTCCCCGAGCGTCAGGCTGTAGTACTCTGCCCCGATGTTGTCGATTGTCACGGGGGGCGTCCACGAGGTGCCCTCCGCGAGGTTCTCCCAGAGTATGAGCAGGCCCGTCGAGGTGCCGATGGCCACGTCGTCCCGGAGGTCTCCGTTGATGTCACCGACGCCGAACGCCGTGATCGGGCTGGCACTGGTCAGCGTGCTGATGATCGTGCTCGTCACAGGACCCGTGCCGGGGATGATGTAAACCGCCGACCCCGTCGCGACCGCGATCTCTAGGCCCGAGTACGTGGTGTTGAAGTCGCCCCACTTCACGCCGATGGCGTTGGCATTGCCGGGGGTCCGGAAGAGGGCGCCCACCGGGGACTGCAGGCCCCCGCTGCCTCCCATATACTCGTAGACACAGCCTCCGTTCGCCCCGGCGACCAGATCCGTGTACTCGTCGCCATTCTGGTTTCCCGCGTCGATCATGTTCACCGTCTGGCACTGGGAGACGGGCAGGCCCAAGGAGACGCCCGAGCTCGGGGTGCTCGTCGCGGAGATATAGATCTGGTCCACGTACAGGGACTCCATGCCCAGGGCGCCGCCCGTGCGGTTCGTGTCCTCTGCGCGGATCCAGACCGTCTTGCCGGCGATCGCTCCCGGAAGCACAGCGGTGTACTGGAAGGGCGAGCCCTGGCTCACCGTGATGACCTTCGTGTACGTCCCCGTGGTGGGGTCGCTCCCGACGACGTTGGTCGAGTAGGCGAGGGTGAAGTTCTCATTGTCGCCCCCCGCCGAGCGGTATCCGTAGAAGCTCAAGGTGAAGGACGTCGCGGTGACGGGCATCACGGGGAAGCTCCAGTAGTGGTCCAGGCCGCTCGTGTTGGTCCCCGTCGAGGACTTCACAACCCCTTCCTGAAGCTGCTCGTAGATTGAGTCGACCGTGTACGTGTTGTACAGCGACCCATACGCGATCGTCCCGTTCACGATCTTCTCCCCGTTGGCGAAGAGGTAGCTCGTGGTCGCGGTCCGGAACTGACCCAGGCCGTTGAGGTTCGGATACCACCGGATGTAGCCGCTGCCGGCGATCGCGATGTCGTTCCCGCTGCCGCCGTTGAAATCGCCGACGGCCACGCTGGTCACCGTCCCCCGGGCGGTCGACGGGTCGACGTAGATCAAGGTCCAGTTCCCGTCGTTCCGGTAGTACCACACGTCGCCCTTGTAGCCGCCGCAGACGATGTCGGGGGATCCGTCTCCCGTCACGTCACCGACCGCAATCGCCGTGCACGGGTCGTTGCTCTGGTAGAAACGCTTCACAGGCAGGTACATGACCGCGCCCGTAGCGTCCGTCGTATACCGGTAGACCTCCACTACGCCGGTCGTCCCAAGGTAGGCGCTCTCCGCGAGGTCCAGGTGGCCGGAGTTGAACAAGTCTCCGAAGGCGGCCTGAACGGGCATCCCCTGGCCCGACTTCCCGGGGCAGGTGCTGCCCGACCCGTTCATCCCCGAAATGCTCGAGGTGCCCACGCAGTAGTCCACCCGGAGCTGCTTCCAGGCGTCGTACCCGTTGTAGTCTTGGTAGAACCGCGCGTAATCGTAGGTGCCCCAGGCCGCGTTCATGGACGGCGCGAATCCCGCCGCGATGTCCATCTTGTAGAGCGGAGACTGCACGCTGATCCCGATGGAGGGGTTGGAGTAGGTGTTAAAGAAGTCATGGACGCTCGAGATGGTGAACGCGTAGTTCTGGGTGCCCGGGACCCAGGGGTCCTGGTTCACCCGCGCAAGGTTGATCGCAAACTCGTAGTAGTACGCGCCACCCGAGGAAACGCTCCAGATTGCCGCGCCCGAGCATGCGCCCTTCACGGGACAGATGGGGATGCTGGCCAGGTATCCGTTCGCCGGAGCCCGGTAGAGTTGGTGGTCTCCCGCGAAGTCTTGGATGATGACGTTCCCGAAGACCACGCTAGAGGTCCCCGCCGCGATGCTCGAGTTCGACTCCACGGCGGGCATCCGCACGCGGACGTACATCACGGACGTGGACGTGAAGAAGGTCGTGGCGCGCTGGAAGTTCGGATCGGAGTAGGTGGTGATCTGCGGGAAGGGAATGCTCTGTCCGGTGCTGCTCGTGATGTTGATGGAGTCCGCCGCCGTGAAGGCATTGCTCGTGCTCGAGGCGAGGTCGATAGAGAGCGGATACTTCCCGTAGAAGTAGTTGGGCGGGACCGCGTTGCTCGGCGGCATGTAGAAGTTCGTCTGGGTCGCGGTGTTCAGCGTGAAGCGGTATGTGTAGATGTAGTACCCGTTCACGAACTGGAAGAAGCTGAAAGCCGACGTGGTCGAGGGTTTGCTCGCGTTCCCCACGGTCTTCGTGAGGCCGTACACCACGGGCTGTACCGGGCTGCTGTACGTGTTCCACAGGTTGAACGTATCCGCTGCGAAGACGTTCTCCAGGGTCAGGCTGCCGACGACGACCACGACCGTCTCATTTCCTTTGAACGTGCGCGTGGGCGTGGCCGCGTATCCGTAGACGTCCCATTGGGACGCGTTGAAGATGTTGTACCCCTGGTTGCCGTTCCAGAGGAGGTTGGGCGGGCGACCGCTGCCACCGTATCCGCCCGTGCCGTTGCCCTGCGTTCCCGAGCCGGGGAGGACGTGCAGCACCATCCGCGTCGTGGTGACGTGGCCCTTGATGTCCGTAGCACTGAACAGGACAAGCGAACCATCCATGCCGGAGACGGCGTAGCCTGTGCAGACATTGTCGTACAGGCTGTAGATTCCGTCGCCGGCCGACGCGTCGCCGTGGGCGGACGATCCGTCGTCATACATGGGCTTCGCACAGTTCGGGGCGCCGGTTTTGCCGTACCAGTACGTGATCGTGGCGGTGACCGACGCCACCGCGTTGTCCGGGGATATCACCTGGGCGAGGACGTAGAAGCCCTTGCCCGTGACCGGGGTGATCGGCGTCCCGAAGTTGGACTGCGACGCCCACACGTTCACGAACACCGGGGGCCGCGTACCTGCCGGCGGGTTGAGGACCGCGCTCCAAACGACGAGGCTCCGCGCGAGGTCGACCACGGTCACGGAGATCTTGTCCGAGACGCGATACGAGGTGTTGTAGTACGAAAAGCGCTGGCCCACGCTCCAGCTGGTCCCGGGTCCGTCCAAGAGGCCATATGCGTTCCCAAGCGGCGGTTTGGCGCCCTTCTCCTTGTACGTGGCGAGATGGATGACGTCCGTCGTCGGCGCCGCGCTCCCCCGTTGGTCCGTGATATACAGGACCGTCGACGCGGCGGGCAAGGACTCCCCGCCCTCGTGGGTCAGGTTGACCCAGTCGCCGGTCTCATTGCCTCCTGTTCCGTACTGGGGAATCAGGCTGCTTTGAATATCCACGCGCGTCTGGGCGACGGGCGTCGGGATGCTCGAGACCCAGATGATGATCGTGGAGAACAGGACCACGGTCATCGCCAGGATGAGGATCGTGCCGACGACTTCCGAAACACCGGACTCGTCTTCTCGCAGGACGATTTTCATGGGGTGGCCTCCCGGTGGGCTGGGAGAACAGCGGCTCACGCGACCCCACGCTATATAAAAGCATCGCGGTAGTTACCGTGCACTGATAGCAGCGAGCGGTTCGGGTCAAGAATCTCATAGGATGAACGGGTGAGCGAGTCTATGATTCTCACATCGGCGGAGCGGGTCCTCGTGCATCTCCACGGCCAGTGGAACGCGAAGGAGCCGAGCCGCGCGATGACCCAGGCTGGCATCGCCGAGGGCGCGCACGTCCTCCGCAGCCACGTGCCGCGGAGCCTGAAGGTCCTCCTTGAGGAGGGACTCGTGGAGCAGCGCGAGGCGCGCCTTCTCGGCCATACGCGCCGCACGGCGGTCTATGCGCTCACGCCCGCCGGCGTCGCTCGCGCGCGGGAGATCCTCGGCACGATCGACACGCGGGACGTCGAGGTCGACGGCCGCAAGACCACGTTGGGCGAGGCGCGACGGGAGCTCGGCCTCACCGCGGTCGAGGCACTCGCCGCGGTCGACGAGCACGGACGCCTCGCCGCCCACCCGCCCCCCTCGGAGGCGCGGGAGCTGCTCCAGCGCGAGGACGATCTGGCGTTCCTGCGTCGGTGGTGGACGGGCGGCGCGCGTGCGGCCGCGGTCTACGGATCCCGCGGAATGGGGAAGACGGCCCTAGCGAGGGCGTTCACCCGCACGGTCGCCCGCACGGTCTGGATCGACCTGCAGCCCGAAGATAGCCTGGAGAGCCTCGCCGCTTCCCTCGGCGAGGTGGCGGGCGCAGCGGTCGAGGACCCGCGGGATCCGGCCTCCGTCGCGGCCGCCTTCGTGTCCGCCTTCGGCGCGGGCGCGAAGCTCGTCGTGGTGGACGGGTACGGCGAGGCCCCCGAGGGGATCGTGGACGCGCTCCGCGCCTTCGTGCGGGTCGCCCCGGAGCGCGGGGACCTGAAGCTCCTCGTGCTCGCCCAGGAGACGACGCCGGCCTACTGCCGCTTCTACGGGGAGGCGGAACGCCGGAACGGCAGCGTGGTGGAGCGGCATCTCAAGGGCCTCGACCTGGAGGGATGCCGGCGGATGCTTGGCAACCCCGCCATCCCGGACGAGGATCTGCGCCGCATCTTCCTGCTCACGAAGGGCTGTCCGCTCTACCTCCAGTACATTCGAGAGGGAGACGAGTACGGCCTCCGGGCCAACAGCCGCTTCACGAAGGCGGAGATTCGCCTCCTGCTGTATTCGGGCCGCGCGGCACCGTAGGCAAGGGATCCTGAGCGGGGGCGATGCGCCACGGCGTAGGCGGGAGCTGCGGCAGGAGACGTTCTCGGTTGGTTATCAGGACGGGAGACGAGCGCGAAACGACTTTACGGCGGCCCGGCATGGCCGACGCGTGGAGTCCGCGCGGGTCTTTCTCGCCCTGCTCGGCGTGATCTTCGCCGTGGCCGGCCTGATCGTGAGCTGGACGTTCGACTCCCTGGCGGGCATCGCGTTCCTGCTCATCGGTGCGTTCCTCCTCATCCTGCCGCTGATCTCCTACCGCTCGGACGACTGAGACAGGGCGCATGCTTTAAGTGCCACCCGGACTTGGTCGGACACGTGTACCGCATCTTCCGGGTTCCCGCGAACAGGCTGTCCGCGATCGACCTTGTCTACAAGGACAACCTGGCGGGCCGCCAGAGCATCACGCTCCGCGACTCCCGCGCCCTCGGCGTCCGCGGCGAAGGGAGCCTTGTCTTGGTCGAGGGAAGTGAGGAGGGGGTCGCCCGGGCGGAGGCCCTTCTCAAGGAGAACGCCACGACGCTCACGGGCGTCGACGCGGAGACGGCGTACCGGGCGTTCCGGGCCCAGGATGACGAGGCGGCCTCCGGGATGGGGCTCATTTTCGGCGGCTGAACGCTACGCCAGCAGCCCTTCGCCCGCGGAGACCAGGTGCTGGGCCGGCGGAAGGGGATCGAGCTCCCGCTGGAGCCAAGCGACGAGCCGCGGATTCGCCACGCGGGCGTTGACGAACACGACCAGGGAACCCCCGTGCATGGTTACCTCGTCATGGAGGTCGGCCAGGGCCCGCTGCACGCGCTCCGTCCCGTTGTGCAGGACTAGGTACTCCAGGCAGTCGAGGAGGACCACGCCGTCCGCCGCGTCCGCGAGGAACGCGGCCGCGACGCTGTGCAGTTCCTGAAGGCGTTTCGGATCGAGGGTACCCTCGCCGTCCCCCAGGGTGGTCACGCGCAGGATGCGGCCGCCCTCGGGCCCGGGGTCGGAATCGCGCGCGGTGACCCAGAGGTACGGCTGCCCGCTCCGCAGCGCGGATCGGACGAACGACACGGCGGCGTCCGCGGGCCCCAGGGCGATGTAGCCGAGGCCGCGCTCCAAGCGCAGGACGATGCGTTCTCCCCCCTAGTGCAGAGCAGAAGGGCCCCGCGGCCATGGCCCTACGCCGACTTAAATCCCGTGGTCCGATTCGCCTGACCGAGTCCACGTCGGGCTCACAGGGACTTGATCTTGTCCGCCACGAAGGTCCGAATCTCGGGGTCGTCCGGGATCGTCAGGGATCGCTTGAACCGCTCCGTCTTGTCCGGGAGGTAATAGCCCCGGGAGACCGAGATGAACTCGTTCGTGCCCTCCGCGGTCGTCGCCCGCTTCCGGGCGATCTCCAGGAAATTGTTCCGCCCAAAGTTGATTTTCTCCGCCCGAATCGTTTCGAATTTCACGTCCGCGCTCCGTCTGCCTCTGTCTTCCTCTTCCATTCCGAGTCCTCCATGACCGAGGGCTACGCACCCGCCGGGACGCGGGGACGCGCGGAACGGTCCGACGCAATATAAACGTTCCCGGTCACCCATCGAGAGCGAAATCCGGAGAGAAGGAACGGAAACACGAACGGATCGCGGCGGCCCGTCGGTGGAATACCCAATCCGTTAAATAGCGGGGTCCCATCGTATCGGCATCCATGGTTTGCCCGCGTTGTGGGGCCGTGTTCGAAGGCAATTTCTGCCCACGATGTGGCACCCCAGCTCCCCGTCCCGCTGCAGGTCCGGCACCCGCCCGGGCGTGTCCGCGATGCGGCATGGTCTTCCAGGGCAACTTCTGCCCGCGATGCGGCCTCCCCGTGGCCATGGCCACCTATCCCGTCCCGATCCGCCCGGCACCCTCGTCCAGGCCGCGGAGCACCCTGTCCGTCCTATGGTTCCTTGCCGTGATCGGCGTCTTCCTCCTCATCGCGCTGAACTTCGCAGGGCTCATCCTGAGCCCCGCGTACATCGTGCCCGGAATCCAGGGCATCTCCTCGGGGCAGAACGGGAACCAGGACTTCGCGGCGGGGACGGCGGACTGGACGTTCGAGGCCCTGAACAGTTCCATGGCCACGGGGACCCTGGTGCAGGGGGCTTCGGGCTCCTACGTCCAGATGAGCCTGCCCGCGGGCAACGCGGGCGGCGAATGGGTGCAGGCCGTGCAGATCCAAGGCTCCGCGCCGTTCGCGGCCGAGGTCCACCTGGACGTGGCCGTGCAGCCGAGCCGATCCCTCATCGGCGCGGTGGCCGTCGCGATGGAGACGTCGCCTCAAGGAATCGACATGGCCCATGCGGCCGTTCTCTGGGCGAACGGCAGTCTCGGTTGGACCACGACTCCCCGTCTCGACGTGAGTGCGGGCATCACGAACCCAGGCACGTACTACCTCAAGGTCGCCTACATCCAGTTGGTCAGTCCCGGAAACACCCTGGTGTCGTTCGACAACATCCATCTGGGCTGGGCCACGGACGCCGTGTTCTACTTCTACCTGCCCTTGCCGCTCCCCCTCCTACTCTACATCTCCCAGGCTCCGGGCCCGTTCCTTGCGTACTTCGCGTTCATCCTAGTTGCCATGGTGGGCTCCGCGATCTGGTACAGCTGGCGGGACCGGAAGCTCACGGCCCAGGCCTTCACGGCGCCGCTCGAGGCGATCGGGACGCGTCTGCGGAGCAAGTCGGCGTGGGTCGCGGTGGCCCAGGTGTGGCTTGCGGGGACGTTCTTCCAGAGCGCGGTCATCTTCCTGCTCGGCATCATCGGCGCACCCGTCTCCTCGCCCATCAACGTGAGCACAATGGGCGCCTGGACGCTCATCTTCGAACTCGCGGCGGCCTCCGTTTTCGAGTGCATCGCGTTCCGACTGTTCCTCATCGGTGTCCCCATGACGGTGGCCGTGCTCCTGTTCCGCCCGTCGCGGAGTGGCCCTCCGAGTCCCGCGGGATCCACCACCGCGAGGCGGGCCGGCCCCTTCCGCGCACTCCGACAGCTTTGGGGGGGACAGCTTCGGAGGGAATCGCCTCGCGAGGAGCGGCTTGTCGCAGGAATCTTGGTCCTGATCAGCAGCCTCCTCTGGGCCCTCGCGCACGTCGAGGGCGGCGGCTGGGGCTGGTGGAAGGCCATTCCGGTCTTCGTCATGGGCCTCGGGGCGGGCTACATCTTCGTGAGGCACGGCCTCGGCGCCTCCATCCTCCTCCACTTCGCCACGGACGGCTTGCTCTTCCTCTACCTCGAGGGAATTGGCGGCGTAGGGCTGGATGTCCTCACGAACCTCCTCTTCCTCGCGCTCGCGTTCGCGGGTTCCGGCTTCTTCGTGTGGTACATCCTGTACGGGTGGGAGGAGTTCCAGGATCTGCGGCGCAGCTTCGGCGCACGCATCGTGCGGCAGCCGACGCTAGCGGCGCCCGTTGCGCCGCCCCCGGGGGCCGGGGTGCTCCAGCCCGGATGGTCGTACGCGCCGCCACCGACGTGGACCCAGGTTCCTCCGGGTCCGTACGGCGTCGCGCCCCCGCCGAATCCACCGCCTCAGGGATACGCGGCGCCCGCCGCACAGGAACGGCCACCGCCTTTCTCGGCGGTGGCCCGGAGCACCGCCCAGATCCCACCGGGCTTCGCACCGACCTACCACCCGCCTCCCTACGGATTCCCGCCGGTGCGGTTCCAGTGTCCCTACTGCGGCTGGGTCGAGGCGAAGTACGACGCCCGGCACTTCACGTGCCTTCGGTGCGGGCGGACGGCCTGAACGGCCGATCCACCGTGCTCTCCGCGACGCGGTCGATGACCGCGATGAGGTCGTCGGACTCGATGTCCACCGTGATGTCGCCCAGCGCGGAACCCGCCGCGAAGTTCACGATCCCCATGAACGCGGCCTGCTTGCTCAGGACGAGGCTCGTGTGATCTCCGCGCCGCGACGCGATCAGCTGGCCCCTCGCGGTATCGCGAATCCGCTGTCCGCGGATGCGCTCGCGGAGTTGCTCTAGGGAGGCCGTGGTGCCCACGACGAGCTCGTCCTCCCGCTCGAAGGCCAAGTCGGGGAACAGTTCCAGGAGGGCGACCTTCACCTTGGCGAGGCTCTCCGTGGGCCGGCACGGCGTCTCCACGCGCACCCGGAGCACGGGTCGACATTCTCCTCGTCGGCTATAATTTTCTTGACGCGTCGAGCGTTCGCGACGAACCTTATTTATCCGACCCGGCCTAATGAGCGCCCGGATGCGGGAAGAGCTTTTGGCGTTCGTGAGTAAGAGAGGCACCTTGCTCGAGCCCGCCGCCGTGGACTACCTGCTCTCCCAGCAGGACCCCATGAGCCCCCTGGACCGGTTCCTCGCTTCCTGCGCGGAGGTTCCCTTCGTTATCACCCTCCAGGACGTCGTGAAAGCCGCGGACGTCGGCCGCGGCGCGGCGCTCCGGGCCCAGGTGGTCGCCCCGCCGGTTGCGGTGCCTCCGGTGCCTGCCGTGGTGGCCCTTTCCGCGCACGCGGCGCCCGCATCGTTCCGCCGGCAAGGGGAGCCGGCGTCGGATCACGCCCCGGACGTGAAGATCCTCCGCGACATCACGGGCCGCTCTACCTGCGAGGGCACGCTCGAGGACTTCACGCGCTACTTCCGCAACCGCTTCCAGACCCTCTCGCGCATGCTCCGGAACCGACGGGAGCTCGGCGGCGCGCAGGAAATCTCCAAGGCGCGCCGGTCCACCCGGGAGGTCCGCTTTATCGGCATGGTCTCCGACGTCCGCGACACGAAGAACGGCCACCGGATCCTCGAGCTCGAGGACGAGACGGACCGCATCTCCGTGCTGGTCCTCGCGGACTCGCCGTCCGCCTCGGAGACCTTCGTGAACGATGAGGTCGTGGGCGTCGCGGGCAAGGTGAACGACCGCGGGCTCGTGATTGCGGAGTCCGTGGTCCGGCCCGACATCCCGATCGCCCGGCCGTTCCGCGGCATCGAGGGGCATCTCCGGGCCGCGTTCCTCTCAGACGTCCACGTGGGCAGCACGACGTTCCTGGACGAGAAGTGGTCCAAGCTCACGGCCTGGCTGTCCGGCGACGATGACCTGGCGCGCTCCCTACGATACCTCGTGGTGAGCGGGGACGTCGTGGACGGCATCGGGGTGTATCCGCGGCAGGACGAGGAGCTCGCCATCGACGACATCTATGGGCAGTATGAGGCGCTCGCGAAGATGATGGCGCAGCTGCCCGACCATCTCACGGTCGTCATGATCCCGGGGAACCACGACGCGGTCCGCCCCGCGGAGCCCCAGCCCGCGTTGCCCGCGCCCATCCAGAAGCTCTTCGACTCCAACCTGATCTTCGCGGGCAACCCGAGCCTCGTGAGCCTGCACGGCGTGAAGGTCCTCGCGTACCACGGGCGGTCCATGGACGACTTCGTCTCCACGATCCCGGGGATGAACTACCACCGGCCCCTGGACGCCATGCGGGAGATGCTCAAGATGCGGCACCTCGCCCCGATCTACGGCGGCAAGACGCCCATCGCCCCCGAGGCGGAGGACCACCTGATCGTGGACGAGGTCCCGGACATCTTCGCCACGGGGCACGTGCACAGCGTCGGCGTGGACACGTACCGCGGCGTCGTCCTCGTGAACTCCTCCACCTGGCAGGCCCAGACCCCGTACCAGAAGATGCGGAACATCGAGCCGCTGCCCGCGCGCCTCCCCATCGTGGACTTGGGCACGGGCCAGGCCGTGATCAAGGAATTCTGACGTCGGGAAGCTTCATCGGCCCCGCCGCCTTCCGCCGGGCGATGCGGATCGCCGCCGTCGGGGACATTCACGGGCACGAGAACTTGGCGGCCTTCCGGGCGGACCTCGAGAAGCTCGGCCCGGTCGACCTGCTGCTCCTGGCCGGTGACACGACGGACCGCAACGACATGGACGCGTTCGGCGAGGCGATGGAGGCGGTGCGCGCCCACGTGGACGCCCCCGTTTGGGCCGTGTTCGGGAACAACGAGTACGAGCACGACCACCCCGGATACGTGGCGCGCTACGCCGAGCGATTCGGCGTGCGGTTCCTGCAGGACGAGGCGGCGCGCTTCGAGGCCGGCGGCACGGCCGTCCGCATCACCGGGAGCACCGGGAGCCTCGACCGCCCCACCTTCTGGCAGCGGAAGAACCTTCCCCACCTGGAAGCGGAGTACCGAGCGAGAATCGAGGTCCTGGACCGTCTCCTCGCGGGCGACGACGCGCGGATCCTCCTCACCCACTATCCGCCGACGTACGTGACCATGGGCGGCGAGAAGGAAGCGTGGCGGCCCGAGCTGGGCTGCAAGGCCCTCGAGCCCGTCCTGCTGCGGCGCCGGCCGACCCTCGTCATCCACGGTCATATCCACAAGGGCATACCGCACGCGGAACTCCGCCCGCCGGGCGGAACCCTGGACGCCTACGTCGAGTCCCGAGCACCGGTCCCCGTCCACAACGTCGCCTATCCGGTCCGCAGAGCGATTTCCGTGTTCGAGGTCTAGGGTCGTCCCACGGGACCTTTATACGGGGAAGGGTGTTGGGGCGCGCGCCCATGCCGAAGCGGCCCTCCGACGACGAGGAAACCGAGGACGAGGAGAACGGCGAGGGCTGGAAAGCGTGGGTCCGCGACATCGCCATCGCGGTGATCGTCATGGCCGTGATCCTCGCAGCCATCTTCGCATACACCCAGGTGTGGCCGCCGCTCGTCGTGGTTGAGAGCTCGTCCATGCAGCACGGCGATACGACCTCCTACCTCGGCGTAATCGACACGGGGGACCTGGTCTTCGTCCAAGCCGCGCCGGTCCGCGCGGACGTGATCACGTATATCCAGGGGCGGGCCACGGGCTACTCCACGTACGGCGACTACGGGGACGTGATCGTCTTCCGCCTGGCCCGCAACCCGAGCGCGACGCCGATCATCCACCGCGCGATCATGTATGTGATCCCGAACGGCACGGGCCTCGCGGACGTGCCCGACCTCGCCGCCCTCCCGTCGTCGGACTGGACGGGATTCCGGAACGGCGTGCCCACGAACAGCCCCTACGGCCTGACCGCGGTGACCATCCAGAAGATGGGGTACGAGCGCAACCTGGGAATCACGTTCAACCTGGCCTACTTCGTCAGCGGCTTCCGCAAGCCCGGCTACATCACCATGGGCGACAACAACGCCGAGCATGCGTGCGCGCCCCAGTTTGACCCATGCTCGAGTCCCACGCCCTACGACACCCTCTGGTTCCCGTCCCAGGGGGACATTATCGGGCACGCGCGCGGGGAGATCCCTTGGTTCGGCCTCATCAAGCTCCTCGTCGCCCCCGCGGACAACTGCGCCCCGTTCTGGGGTGCGCCCTGCGCGCCCCAGAACAGCTGGGACGATCTCGCGATTGCCCTCGTCGTGCTGATCGCGCTGCCGTTCCTCGTGGAGGCCGCGGGGTGGGCGTGGGGGAAGTACGCCTGGCCGCGGATCAAACCCCTGTTCCGCCGCAGGGGGAAAGACCGGGCGCCGCCTCCCGAGGAGGCTTCCGCGGAGGAGGAGCCCGCGGAGGAGGAGCCCGCGGAGGCGCCGCCCGACGAGGACGAACCTAGAGAAGGGTCGTCTGGACTTTGAGCCGGTAGCCGCGGGCCTCCGCGAGGACCTCGTCCTTCTCCAGGACCTTCTTCACGTCGAGCACAGGCACGGACGCCTGGATCTCCTTGGTCCGTCCGGCGCGGCCGAAGCTCTTCACCCGCGCGTGAACGAGGCCGAGCATGTCGAGCTCGGAGATGAGGTCCGTCACCCGCCGCTGGGTGAGCGGCGTGACGCCCGTCTTGCGGCAGAGCTCCCGGTACGTCGTGTAGACCTCGCCCGTCGTGAGCTTCGTGTTCCCGATCTCCTCGTTCAGGAGGACGCAGAGGAGGATGAGCTTGGACTGGGTGGGCAGGCTCTTGACCGCCTCGAGGACCGTGTCGAGCTCGATCTTGCTCTTCGCCTTCTGGACGTGATCGTCCGAGAGGTGGTCATCTCCCTGGCGCTCCGCGAGCTCCGCAGAGACGCGGAGGAGGTCGAGGGCGCGCCGCGCGTCGCCATGCTCCTGCGCGGCGAGGGCGGAGATCAGGTGCAGGACGGCGTCGGACGCCGTGCCGTTGTCGAACGCCAGGTGGGCCCGCTCCGCGAGGATGTCGAAGAGCTCCTCCGCGTTGTACGGCGGGAAGACGACCTTCTCGTCCGCCAGGCGCGACCTCACGCGGGGATCGAGGAACTCCGTGAACTTCAGGTCGTTCGAGATGCCGATGAGGGACACGCGCGCCTTCGTGAGGTCGTCGTTGATCTTGAGGAGCTGGTAGAGGAGGTCGTCCCCGTTCTTCGCGATGATCTTGTCGATCTCGTCGAGGACGATGATCACGACGCGCTTCTCCTCGTCCAGCTTCTCCCGGAGCAAGTTGTAGACGCGGTCCGTGGACAAGCCTGTGAACGGGATCCGCTGGTGGAAGTTCTCGATGAACCGGTTCCCGATGCTCTGCAGGACGGCGTAGGGCGTGTCCACGATCTCGCAGTTCAGGTAGAGGTAGGAGACCATCCGGGCCGCGT
>CAZJIP010000042.1:0-14693 GCA_964546105.1 uncultured Methanomassiliicoccales archaeon | reverse complement strand
CCCGCCCGTGGTTGGTCGGCGGGCCCCTTCGTACGCGCGCTTGGGGTCCTGGGCCAGCGGACAGGGCACGAGGCGCTTTCCGTCGCAGAGGGCCGGGAGGGAGAACTCCTCGCCCACGAGCTTCTCTTCCACGAGGAACCGGGCCTGGCCGCCGACCTTCTTCTCGAGGATCTCGCGACCGTAGGCGAGAGCGCCCTCCTTGGAGGAGAAGTGGTCGCCCCAGACCCGCACGCCCTTGCCGCCCGTGAGCCCGAGGGGCTTGATCACGAACTCGAATTCGCTGTCCAGGACGAACTCGGAGAACGGGGCGTAGGAGTCGAAGGCCCAGTACGCCGGCAGGCCGGGGATGCCGTACGTCTTCATGAGATCCCGGGTAAACTCCTTGTTCGTCTCGAGCTGGGCGGCGGCCTTCGTGGGTCCGACCGTCGGGATGCCGCGGGCCTCGAGCCCGTCCACGATGCCCTTCTCGAGCGGGGCCTCGGGTCCGATGACCGCGAGCTGGGCGCTCTGGTCCTGCGCCCAGGCAACGATCCGGTCCACGGCGTTCACGTCGCCGATCAGGACCTCCTTCGCGGCGCGGCGGATCCCCGGGTTCTGGTTCCCCATCGCGGCCAGGATGTCCGCACCGCTGCGACGCAGGGCCTCGACCACGGCATGCTCCCGGCCTCCGCCCCCGACGACGAGGACCCGCACGGGCGCAGCATCTCGGCGCGGGGCTAAAGGATTTCGTCGGACGCGGCCGGTCCTGCAGGGCCCCCAAGGGCTAGAGGCCCACGCTGAGCTCGGCGGCTCGTACGGTGTTCGCGAGCAGCATGGCGATCGTCATCGGACCGACGCCGCCGGGCACGGGCGTGATGGCCTTGGCCTTCTCCTTCACGGCCGGGAAGTCCACGTCCCCGACCGTCCGGTACCCGCTCTTCTTCGATGGATCGGGAATCCGGTTCGTCGCGACGTCGATGACCACAACGCCATCCTTGACCATGTCCGCGCGAATCGTCCCGGGAGACCCCATGGCGGCAACCAGGATGTCCGCGCGGCGCGTGTGGGCCGCCAGGTCCCGCGTGGCGCTGTGGACCACGGTGACCGTGGCATTCGCCTTGGGCGCCTTTTGCATCAGGAGAGCCGCGAGGGGTTTCCCAACGATGTTGCTCCGCCCGGCGATGACCACGTCTTGCCCGGACGGGTCGTTGCCGCTCCGCACCAAGAGCTCGACCACGCCCGCCGGCGTCGCGGGTGCGAAGCGCGGCGTGCCGATGAGCACGCGCCCCACGTTCTCGGGATGGAAGCAGTCCACGTCTTTGCGCGGGTCCACGGCGGTCACGGCGGCCTCCACGGAAATCTGGGGAGGGAGCGGCTGCTGCACCAGGATCCCGTGCACCTGCGGGTCGCGGTTCAGATGCGCGACCTCGCGGACCAGTGCCTCCTGGGGCGTGTCCTTCGGCATGACGATGGTCTGGTGGGCCATCCCCATTTCCTCGCAGGCCTGGCCCTTCATCTTCACGTAGAGCTGCGAGCCGGGGTTGTCCCCGACCAGGATGGCCGTGAGCCCCGGGTTCACGCCGCGTGCGCGCAGGCGGTCGAGGCGCTCCCGCAACTCACCCCGGATTTCGTCCGCCACCCGCTTGCCGTCGATGATCTCGGCCGTCATGGAGCCCACACCGGCGGAGAACCCGAGAAGCGTTAAGGACTTTCAGGAAGGCTTGTCGTCATGGCCCCGGTCCGACTCCACGCGGGCGCGCGCGCATGCGAAGAAGTTAGCGGAGCAGGCCACAAACGTACGCTTTTGGTGTCTGACACGGGCGAATTGGTTATCAGCCACGAAAACACTTAAGCTCTCTCCTGGATTTCCGTCCTCTCCGGATGCACTCGAACGACTGGACGCGTGAGCTGACGGAGCGTCAGCGCGAGGTCCTGACAATCGTTGTGGAGAACAAGGTGTACCGGAACCGAGACTCGCGTATTCCCGAGCTGGCCGCCCAGATGGGGATCGCCCCGGCCGCCGTGGCGAAGCACCTCCTGGAGATCGAGAAGAACGCCCTCCTCCACGTGATGGTCTCCCCCTCGGAGCAGGGCAAGCGAATCTACGAGCGGCTCCAGTTCGAGCCCCCGCCCGAACGGCAGACCTCGGAGGCGCTCGACCCCCAGAAGGTCTCCATCCTGCGGTTCCTCCGGGACCACCCCGACGCGACGACGAACGAGATCGCCGAGGAGCTCGACCTCTCCGACTACACGACGGTCAACGGCCTCCGGGTCTTGAACGCAATCGCGCTCATCTCCAAGCAGCGCGGGCCCGCGCTCCGCCGCGGGGTGCCGCCCTACGTGTACCGCCTCACGGCCCACGGCCTGGACGTGGCCTCGCGACACGGCTGACCGCGGCGCAAGGCAGAAATCGTGCGGCTCCGTTGGCTCTCGACGACGTGTACGACGCCGTCGTGGTCGGAGCGGGACCCGCGGGAGGCATGGCCGCGCGGCAGCTTGCCGCTTTGGGATTCTCGACCCTGGTCCTCGAGAAGAAGAAGATCGTAGGCGTGCCCGTCCAATGTGCCGAGGGGCTGAGCCGGTTCGGGCTCGAGTCCAACGGCCTTCGGCCGGACGAATCCTGGATTGAGCAGCGGATCGACGGCGCGCGCTGCGTCGTGCCCGACGGGCGCAGCTTCTTCATCACCCACCTCCCGGGCTACGCCATCGACCGGGCCGCGTTCGACCGGTGGATCGTCGACGGGGCCGTGGACGACGGCGCCGAGCTCCGCACGTCCACGCGCGTGGATGGAATCGAGCGGCGGGACGGCGGCTGGCGCGTCCTCGCGGGCGGAGAGGCGTTCGACGCTAGGACGGTCGTGGCCGCGGATGGCCCGACGAGCCTCCTCGCGAAGCGGCTTGGCCTCCTCCGAAGCCAGGACCAGATCCTCGCCTACGAGTACCGCTTCCCCCGGGTGGCCGTCGACCTGCCCGATCCGGATCGGTTCCTCCTCTACATCGGGGAGCGCTACCGCGGCGGATACGCGTGGATCTTCCCCAAGGGGGACGCCGTGAACGTCGGAGCGGGGGGCCACATCGACGCGCACGCCGCAACCGTGGCCTTCTGCCGGGAACATGGGCTGGATCCCGAGCGCCGGGAGCGGATCATCGCAGGGACCATCCCGTACCGCTACGATGTCTCCGCGTATGGCATTCCCGGCTTCGCGGTCGCGGGGGATGCTGCGGGCGTGACGAACCCGATGAACGGCGCGGGGATTCACCCGGGCTTGTTCAGCGGACGCCTGGCAGGCCAGTTTGCGGCGGTCGCTCTCGAGAAGGAGGATCCGAGCCTCATGTCCGGCTACGACCGCGTCCTGCGCCGGTCTCCCTTCCTGGACCCGGTCCTCTGGTGGATGATTGAGCGCGTGCGGCGATGGACCGATCGCCTCATGAACGACGTCGGCGAGGAACTGGATGGCCTCGACTGGCGGGCAGTCGACCTCCCGTTCGCAGCCCGCGCAGTCCTGCGGAAACCGTGGCTCGCACTCCATTCTCGGGAATTCCTTCGCATGGTGCGCGCCCTGGAACTGTGCGAGCACTACGGATGGTAGGGGCCAGTTCTCCGCTCCCGCGACGTCGATTCCTTCCGGAATAATCGTATTCCTATCCGCACGACAGGGTAAAGAGCGGCCGAGGTCATCGGGATCGAAATGGTCGCCACGTCCGAGACGAGACCTCAGCGGGCGGGCAGCCGGCTCGAACGCGTGCTCTCGGAAGGGGTTTTTGCGGTGACCGCGGAAATCGCCCCGCCTGGGTCCGCAGACCCGCTGGAGATCCGGCGGATCGCAGCCCTCCTCCGCGATTCCGTGGACGCGTGCAACGTGACGGACTGCCAACGGGCCATGGTCCGGATGTCCGCTCTCGCCGCGGCCGTCCTGGCGATGCAGGAAGACGTCGAGCCCGTGCTCCAGATGGTCCTGCGGGATCGGAACCGGATCGCCATTCAATCGGACCTTTTGGGCGCCGCGGCGCTGGGCATCCGGAACGTCCTCTGCCTGCGCGGGGATCCGACGCACCTCGGGAACGAACCCGAGGCGCCCGGCGTGTACGACCTGTCCACGGAAGAGTTCCTGTCCACATGCCGCGACCTCCGGGACCGGAGTGTGCTCCGCGGCGGTGACGCGGTCGACGCGCCGCCGCGGTTGTTCCTCGGCGCGAGCGCGAACCCGTTCGCCGGCAGCCTCGAGGAATCCTTCGCGAATCTCCGCGGCAAAGTGAGCGCGGGCGCGGACTTCATCCAGACCCAGGCCATCTACGACGTCGACCGCTTCGAGGAATGGATGCGCCTCGTGCGGAAGGAGTGGCTCCACGACCACGTGCACATCCTCGCCGGCGTAATCCCGCTCCGGTCCGCGAAGATGGCGCGGTTCATGGCGGAGAAGGTCCCCGGCGTGGTCATCCCCAAGGAGATTCTGCGACGGATGAGCGAGGCCCCCGATCCCCGAGCGGAGGGGCTGAGCATCGCCCTCCGGACGATCCGAGCCCTGCGGCGCATCGAGGGCGTCCACGGCGTCCACCTCATGGCGGTGAACTGGGAGGAGGCGATCCCCACGCTCGTGCGGGAGGCGGGCCTCCTCCGGGAGGCCCCTCGTGTGAGCGCGGAGTGAATGCGCCATCGGACGGCTCTCAACCTTTAAGGACGAGCCCACCATTCCGACGCGGTAATAGGGATGGTTTCGCCTCGCTACGCGCTTCTAAGCCTCTCGGACAAGGAGGGCTTAGTGGACTTCGCTCGCGGGTTGCACGAACTCGGCTTTGAGTTTCTTGGATCGGAGGGCACGGCCAAGGCGTTGCGTGCGGCGGGCCTGCCGGCGAAGACGGTGTCCGAGTACACGGGCCAGCCCGAGGGCTTGGGCGGCCGCGTGAAGACGCTGCATCCCCGGGTGTTCGCAGGCATCCTCGCGCCGCGCGGGGACGAGCCCGAGCTGAAGGCCTGGGGCGCCGTGCCCATCGACCTCGTCGTGGCCAACCTGTATCCGTTCGAGTCGGTGGTCGCGAAGCCGGACGTGAAGATCGAAGAGGCCATTGAGAACATCGACATCGGCGGCGTGTCCCTGATCCGCGCCGCGGCAAAGAATGCGGGACGGGTGGGCGTGGTCGTGCGGCCCGCCCGCTACCCGGAGGTCCTGGAGGCCTACCGTAAGGAGGGCACGCTTCCCGCGAAGCTCCGGGAGGACCTCGCCCTGGACGCGTTCGAGTACACGTCGCGGTACGACGTGGCCATCTACAACTTCCTCTGGCGGCATCAGGGGCTTCCCCTCCCACCCTCCCTGCGCCTGGCCTACGAACGGGCGTCGGACCTGCGGTACGGGGAAAACCCGTACCAGAAGGCGGCCTTCTACCGCGACCCGTATGCGCCGAAGCCCAACGTGGCCAGCCTGGAGCAGCTCCACGGCCGCGAGCTCAGCTACAACAACATCGCGGACCTCGAGGCGGCCCTCCGGATCGCATCCGAGTTCGAGGAGACCGCGGCCGTCGTCATCAAACATGGCAATCCCTCGGGCGTCTCCGTCCGGACGAGCCTGGCCGAAGCCTACGCGGAAGCCCACGCCGCGGACGAACGGTCCGCCTACGGATGCGTGGTCGGCCTGAACCGCAGCGTGGACCTGGACACCGCCAAGGGGATGAAAGGTCACTTCGTCGAGGCCATCGTGGCGCCGGACTACGCAGAGGACGCGCTCGCGCGGCTCCGGAAACGGAAGAACATCCGCCTCGTGCGGACGAACCTCCCGCTGCGGCCGAGCCCCGAGTACGAGATGGCCAAGGTGTCCGGGGGGATGCTCCTCCAGACCTCCCAGTACCCGGAGATCCGCCCGGAGACGTTCAAGACGGTCACGAAGAAGCCCGCCGCACCGGAGGACTTGAAGGACATCGTCTTCGGGATGCAGGTGTCCAAGTACGTGAAGTCGAACAGCATCGTCCTCGTGAAGGATCGGGTGACCGTCGGGATCGGGGCGGGACAGATGAGCCGGGTGGACAGCGTGATCCTGGCATGTATGAAGGCGGGCGCAAGGGCGCGCGGCTCCGTTCTCGTGAGCGACGCGTTCTTCCCCTTCCGGGATGGCATCGACGAGGCGGCCAAGGGCGGCGTGGCGGTCATCGCCCAGCCCGGCGGCTCCATCCGCGACCAGGACACGATCGATGCGTGCAACGAACACGGGATTGCGATGCTCTTCACGGGCATGCGCCTCTTCCGCCACTGAGGAGGACCGTATGCCCCGGATCCGCGTGGGCGTCCTGGCCTCGGGACGCGGCACGGACTTCCAGAGCCTCGTTGACGCACGCGACCGCGGGGAGCTGGACGTCGAACTCGCGGTGCTCCTCTGCAACGTCCCGGGCGCGCCCGTCCTCGAGCGGGCCAGGAAGGCCGGCGTCCCCGTGGTCGTCGTCGACCACCGACCCTTCGGCAAGGACCGGGAGGCCTTCGAGCGCGAGGTAGTCAAGGTCCTTCGGGAGCACGGGGTGGACCTGGTCGTATTCGCGGGCTTCATGCGGATCGTCACGGCGTACCTGGTGGGCGAGTTCCCTAACCGGATCATGAACATCCATCCCTCCCTCCTCCCCGCCTTCCCGGGCGCGCATGCCCATCGGGACGTCCTCGCGGCGGGGGCCAAGGTCTCCGGTTGCACGATTCACTTCGTGGACGCCTCCGTGGACGGCGGTCCCTTCATCCTGCAGCGGGCGGTCCCGGTCCTCGAGGACGACACGGAGGAGGCCCTCGAAGCGCGGATCCTCGAGTGGGAGCACCGCCTCCTACCCCTGGCCGTCCGGCTGTTCGCGGAAGGGCGACTCACCGTAGAGGGACGGACGGTCCGGATCGACACGCGCGGGATCGACGTCCCGCCCGGCGCCTAGGCGAACGCGTCGAGGGCCCGGGGCAGGTCCTCCAGGGTACGGAGCTTCAGATCCGGCGTCACGGACGACGGCTCAAGCCCATGCATCCGACGCAGCCAGTTTCCCGCGGCCGGATCGGGCGGGGAGCGTCCGAATCGCTCCAGCAACGCGGTCCGGAGCTGCACGGCCCGCGCCGCGTGCACGTCCTCGACGAGGCCTTCGCCCACATGGAGCACCTTCGCGGGGCCAATCCGCAGGCGACGAAGGGCCTCGTGAAACGGGGCAGGATCGGGGGTCCTGCGGAGGAGTTCCACCGAGGATACGATCTCATTGAACCAAGGCTTCGACCGCTCCCGCCAGACCGATGGCAGGTTAATGGGAAGGTCGAGCAGGAGGAGGGTGCGATAACCGGATTCCCGAAGGTAGTCGAGCGCGGGCAGGGCGTCCCCATGCCATTCGAGCGATTCCCCGAATCGATCGGCCACCTTCTCCGCCAGGGGGCCCTCGTCGCCGCTGCCCACGACCTCCCCCACGAAGGGTCCGAGGGGCATCTCGCGCTGATCCACCCAGCGGCGTCGCGCCCGATCGGCCTCGTAGCCCACCCATGCCTCCTCGAACCGGGGGAGCGCAGGCACCCCGCATTCGGACACCGCGGAGCGGGCGGCGGACCGCAGAGCATCGGGCTGGGTGACTCGAAGGACCGCGGGACCGCTGAAGGTCACGGCGCGGAGATCGGCTAGCCACATCGCGGCGCGTGAAGGCGACCCCGGAGGCATGAATGTGTCTGCGAATGGGTGCAAACGACGAGGAAACGCCTGAAGAAAAAAAAGGGTAAGGCCGTTGCCACAGTGGAAAAACAGGGAACGGCCTCGTTGTGGAGGGATGCTTGTAATTCCACTTACGTTTCGCTGATATATCAAATTTTAGTCAAGAGTTGAACGAAGCGTAAAAATCCCATGTCACGGTGCGACGTGGCCCGCCGCGCCAGGGAGGAACGTGGCCCCTGAGAAATCGGCGGGCTCCCGGCGCAAGTCTTATGGCGGAAGGCCGGGTTGGAGCGGCCCGGGCGACGCGATGAAGGGCGTGGGCAAGTTCGGCGAGGTGCTCGCGGGGGAGAAGGGCAAGGTCAGCTACGACGCGGTCGCCGAACGACTCGAGAAGATTATCGGGTCGGGCAGCCAGAAGAAGGCAATCCTGGACTTCGTGTGCCGCGAGCTCCGCAAGCTCCCGCACTACACCTGGGTGGGCATCTACGAGGTTCAAGGCGGCGATCTGGTCCTCACGTCGTGGTCGGGGCCCAGCGCGACCCAGCATGTTCGGATCCCGGTGGGCCAGGGGATCTGCGGCGCGGCCGTCACCGCCAAGGAGACCGTGGTCGTGCCCGACGTGAGCAAGGACCCGCGATACCTCCAATGCTTCCTGAACACCCGCTCGGAGGTCGTCGTCCCGATCCTCAAGGCAGGAGCCGCCGTCGCGGAAATCGACATCGACTCGGACCGGCTCAGCGCCTTCGGCACCCCGGATACGGAGTTCCTCGCCTGGGTGGCGGGAGAGCTCGCAGGAATCCTGTAGAACCGGCCGAGACATCGGAGAATACCGGGCAGGATTATCGTCGCGACCCGGTCTGCGCAGGGACGATTTTCGGCTTCCCAAAAACGGAAGGGATGTTCGAAAGACGTACCACAATGCAGTTAAACGGCGCGCCCTTCACGGGAAGAAGAGGAGGGGAAGTAGTGGACCAACCCCAAGGCAGTTCTGAGACCCAGCCAACTAGTCCCGCGGACACGCCGGCGCCGCAGCCGCTTGTGACACCTGCGAAGAAGGGCGGCTCGCGCGCGCTGACCGTGGTCCTCGTGGTGATCATCGTGATCTTGGCGGTGGTGCTCACGGTCCAGACCCTGCATCTGATCCCTTCGGGCCCATCAGGTACGTCTGGCCCCGTGTCCGTCCAATCCGCATCGGCGACGGCGACCGCAGGTCAACCCATCGGGTTCTCCCTGACGAACCTGCCCGCCGGATCGACGGCCCGCGTCTACATGGGTGACGGCGGCGTCGTGACCACGTCGAACAGTACGTTCACCTACACCTACGTGACCGGCGGCAGCTATCTCATCTGGCTGCAGGTGCTCGGCTCGGGCGGTTCCGTCTCCCAGGACAGAGCGGGCTCCCTCCTGAAGATGACCGTACTGCCCGACGTCCCCGTCCAGCTCGCGCAGTACGTCGCGGTGCCCACGATCTACTTCAACACAACCCAGAACCCGAACGCACCCATCACGACGGCGGGCTCCACGATGTACCTGTACGGCAGCTACACGGAGACCAACCTGCTGTACTCGACGAGCCAGTCCTTCTTCAACCGGACCCTGAACGTCTACACGAACACGACCGAGGGGGTCTCCCTGAGCCAGTACGTATGGGACTTCGGCAACGGCCAGGGACAGACCGTGGCAGTCGACCCGGACACGAACGAGCCGGTCACGAACCCTGTGACGACGTCGTACGCGCAGAACGGGTTCTACTTTGCCGAGCTCACCCTGCAGACCGTGGAGACAATGACCACCACGTTCCACAACGTGACGTCCAACGTGACCTTCACGAACTCGACCCAGATCAACTCGTTCAGCGCCACGGTCGGCGCGACGATTGCGGTCGGGTCGAGCTTCGCGATCGGAGGATCCCAGGCGGTTCCCTCGCCGACGATCATCACGGAGATCGTGAACTCGGGCGGCGGGCCGTACTCCTTCGACCCCCAGGTTGACTACGAGAGCGTGGGGTACGAGGTTGTCGTGAACACGGCGGGCACCCTGCTGTTCTACAATCGGAGTTCGACCACAGACTGGTTCCCGTACGTCGCGTCGGAGATTCCCACGGTCGCCAACGGAGAGATCACAAACAACTACACCACGTACACGTTCAAGATCCGCTCCAACATGGGCTTCTCGAACGGCGACCCCGTCACGGCTTACGACGTGTGGTACTCGACCATCCGCTCCATGCTGTTCCAGGGCGGTGCGCCCGGCACGGCAGACTGGATCATCACCCAGTACCTGATCCCGCGGAACGCGGCCCCCTACTTCCAGCCCTTCATTCCCCTTGTCAACGACACGAACAAGCAAGCCGCCTTCAACGCGATTACGGGCGCGGTGACCTACGACAATGCCTCGAACTCGGTCACCTTCCACCTGACGGGCCCGACACCGCCTTCCCTGTTCTTCACGGCGGTGAGTGACCCGCTCGGGATGGGCATCATGGATGCATCCTGGCTCGAGAGCGTCGGCGCGGGAATCACCTTCACGCCGGACGGGTTCTTGGCCTACCAGCAGCAGGGCAACGAGGGCACGTACAGCCTCGCGGCGCAGTTCCGCCCCGTGTCGTCGGGACCGTTCGAGATCAACACGTACGTGCCGAGCACGTCCGTCGTCCTGGTCCCGAACCCCTACTTCCCGGGCCTGCCGATGATCCCCAAGCAGAGCAACACGATCATCATCGACTGGGTGGCGTCTCCGGGCGTGGCATATCAACTCTTCGCAAGCGGCGAAGGGGACATCGTGACCATTCTGCCGCCCCCGTACTACAAGACGATCCAGGACCAGATGGTGTCCCAGAACAAGGCAGTCATCGAGGGACCGTTCCCGTCCATCACGGAGTACTTCGCCCCGTTCAACGTGGACATCAACACGACCCTCCTGGCCAGCCTCGGGAGCTTCAGCATCCCCTCGGATTACTTCGCGAACCCGTTGGTGCGCGAGGCGTTCGCGTACGCCTTCGACTACGCGGGCTACGTGAACAACATCCTGGGGAACGCGAAGTACGGGTTCAACTTCGGCAGCTCGTACTGCGGGGTGATCGTGAAGGGGCTGCCGTACTACGTGCCGCCCGAGAACCTGACCGGATGCCCGACCTACGATCTGGCCAAGGCCAAGTCGCTGCTCATGCAGTCCGGTCTGGGGAGCCAGGTCGTGAACTTCCCCATCATCGTTCCGACGGGGGACACGACGGACTTCACGGCCGCCATCGTCTGGGGCCAGGCACTCCGCAGCATCGACGCGAACATCACCATGACGCCGCTGTATCAGGACTTCAGCACGATCATTGGCGATCAGGTGCCAGGATCCGACCCGATGCCCCTGTTCTTCCTCGGCTGGATCGCGGACTACCCGTATCCGTCGGACTACACGGACGCCATGCTGCAAGTCGCCGGGACGTATCCCGGCCCGAACGGCTGGGACCCGACGTACCTGGCCGGCCTTGCGACCACGCACGCGAGCCAGGCTCAGCTGTACAACGCACAGGCCACGAACTTCACGCAGCTCAGCGGCCTGATCACGGCGGCGGACACGGCGACGAGCGCCAGCCAGGCGGCCCAGCTGTACGCCCAGGCGGAGCAGGTCTCGATCAACCTGTACATGTACACGTACACGTACCAGGCGACCGGCTTCTGGATTGTGAAGCCCTACATCCACCCGTACCAGAACGACTGGGGCTTCCAAGAGAACCCAACGATCGGGGCGGGCGCGGACTCGGTCTTCTTCTGGTGGGTTAAGGGGTAGCTTTTTACCCCTTCCCTCCCTTTTGTTTTGCTGAGGGGAAGTCGTGAAGCTCTGGATGTACGTAGTCCGAAGGCTACTCATCCTCATCCCCACGATCATCGGGCTGACATTCATCCTGTTCGTGCTGACCCATGCGGGCGGCACGCAGGCGTTCCTGCGACAGTACATCGCCCCCCAGCTCAGCGGCACGGCACGCGACGCCCTCGTCGCGCAACTGACCGCGAAGTTCCATCTGAACGATCCCATCTATGTCCAGTACTTCTACTGGCTGGTTCAGGTCTTCCAGGGTAACCTCGGTACGAGCACGTCCATCAAGACGTCCGTGTCCAACGGACTGGTCTGGTACATGCCGAACACCCTCATGCTAACCCTCGTGGCATCCGTACTCACGTGGTTCATCTCCGTCCCCATCGGTCTCTACTCGGCGGCCCGGAGGGACTCCGTGCTGGACCAAGGAATCCGGGTCGGCACGTTCGCGCTGTACTCCATGCCCATCTTCCTCATCGGGTTCGGCCTCTTGCTGACCCTGGGGACCGGATGGCATCTCCTGCCCACAATCGGCGCGCTGGACGGATCCTTGTACATCACGCTCCCCGACTCGTGGTTTGACCACACCTTCTCCGTCTCATCGCCGACCCACATCCTGGTCATCGACGCGGCGCTCCACGGATACTGGGGCGTGGCGTGGAATGCGTTTCTCCACGTGCTCATGCCCGCAGCCACCCTCGTGCTGGCGCTGCTTGCGGGGATCGTCCGAATCTTGCGGGCCTCCATGCTCGAGACGCTGGAACAGGACTACGTCCGCCTCGCCCGGGCCAAGGGCGTCCCGGACCGGCTCGTGAACGGCCTCCATGCGAAAAAGAACGCCCTCCTCCCCGCGGTGACCTCCTACGGATACCTCGTTTCCGGCCTCCTCGGCGGCGCTGTGGTCGTGGAGGAGATCTTCACGTTCAAGGGAATCGGATGGTGGACCACTCAGGCCCTCCTGGGCCAGGACGTGGCGGGAATCATGGGCACGACCCTGGTCTTCGGGTTCATTCTCCTGTTCACGACGTTGGTCTTGGACATCTTGTACGCCGTGATCGACCCGCGCATCCGGTACGAGTGAGGGGCATGGCCACGGTCACGGTCGCGGAGAAGAAGGGGCGGTACGACGACCTGAAGCTCTCCGCGCGCGTGTTCCTCGCGAACAAGACCGCGGTCGTCGGCCTAATCATCTTCCTCCTGTTCATTGGCGACGCAATCATTGTCCAGGTCGCACCGGGCGTCTTGGGCGTCCAGTACCCGGACGCCGCCTTCGCGCCGGACTTCACGCTGACGAACACCCAGTGCATCGGCCAGATTCCCACGCCGCCGTCGGCGGACCACATCCTAGGGACGATGGAGTTCGGACTCCAGGGGATCGGCTGCATCGACATGCTCCAGCTCATCGAGAAAGCGATCCGCGTGGACGTGGCCCTCTCCTTCTTCGTGGTATTCCTGGGGGCGGCGCTGGGCACCGTGCTCGGCGTCGTCTCAGGCTACGCCGGCGGACTGATTGACGAGGGCATGATGCGCGTAACGGACATTTTCTTCACGATTCCGTACCTCATCCTCGCGCTGGCCGTCGGCTACACGCTCGGGCGGACCCTGCTCAACATGGCCCTCGCGCTCGTCGTGGTGTGGTGGCCTCTGTACGCGAGATACACGAGGAGCCTCACCCTGTCCACGAAGGAGGCAACGTTCGTCGAGGCTGCGCGAGCTTCGGGATCGGGCACCGGGAAGATCATGTTCAAGCACATCCTCCCAAACGTGCTCCCCCCCGTCTTCGTCCAGATCTCGCTCGACGTAGGCACGGTTATACTCGTCTTCTCGACCCTGGCGTTCATCGGGTTCCTGCCGTCGAACGCCCTGGTGCCCGAACTGGGCTACATCGCGAACCAAGGCCTCGACCTCGCGCCGCTTGGCTACTGGTGGACTGTGATCATGCCCGGTCTCGCGATCACCCTCTTCTCTCTCGCCGTGAACCTCATGGGGGACGGCTTCCGGGACGTCATCGACCCCAAGAGAAGGAGCTGACGTGGCCGAAGCCCTCGTCGTCAAGGACCTTCAGGTCCACTTTCACACGCGTCGCGGCATTTACAAGGCGCTCAATGGGGCAAACCTCGCGCTCCACCGCAGCGAGGTGCTCGGCGTGGCGGGGGAGAGCGGCTGCGGCAAGAGCACGCTCGGCCTGACCGTGATGGGGCTGCTCCCGCGGAATGCGGCGATTCCCATGGGACAGGTAATCCTCCAGAACCTAGACCTCGTGAACCTGCAGACCCAGTACGCCGCCGAGGTGGGCGACAAGTTCAGCCCCAAGAAGAACGAGAAGCTCCTGAAGCGCGTGAACAAGGCCATGGAGAAGCTCCGGGGCTACCGCATCTCCATGGTGTTCCAGGAGCCCATGACGAGCCTGAACCCGGTCCTCCAAGTGGGCTTCCAAGTTGCGGAGACGGTCTACGTCCACAGCCCTGCCCTCTTGGCCCAGCGCGCCCTGGCGCGCGCCAAGGCCACCCCGGAGGACATGCGGCAGATCGTGCGGCTCCTGCGGCAGGGCGCCGATCCCGGGGAGCAGGCGGTACGCGCGTACGCGAAGGAGCACGGGCTCCAGGGCATCGAGGAGCAGGTCTTCTTCATCTGGCGGCGGCCGGACATCCATGTCGCGCGCAAGGAGAAAACAATCCTGGGCATGGGCAGCGAAAGGATCCGCCCGTTTGCCCGAAGGGTCTTCGAGCGCGTGGCGGCGACGGGGACCATCCCCTTCGAAATGCGTACCACGCCCATCCTCAAACGCCGCGTCAAGAAGATCCTCATGAAGGAGGGCTACCGGAAGGCGGAGGAGCTGCTAACCTCCCTGGGCATCCCCCATGCGGAACGCGTCGTGAAGATGTTTCCCCACGAACTCTCCGGCGGCATGCGCCAGCGGGTCGTGATTGCCATCGCCTTGGCCAACAACCCCGAGGTCGTGATCATGGACGAGCCGACGAGCGCGGTCGACGTGACCGTCCAGGCGCAGATCCTGGAGCTCGTCAAGCAGATTCGCACGGCCGTCAGCGCGACGTTCATCGTCATCTCCCACGACCTCTCTGTGCTCTCCGAGGTCTGCGATCGGATCGCGATCATGTACGCAGGGCGGGTCGTGGAGGTGGGGGCCATGGACAAGGTCTTGGCGAACCCGCTGCACCCCTACACCCAGCTCCTGATCTCCGCCATCCCGACCCTGGAGGGGAACCAGATCGCGGGGATCACGGGGGAGATCCCGGACATGCG
>CAZJIP010000041.1:0-15236 GCA_964546105.1 uncultured Methanomassiliicoccales archaeon | reverse complement strand
TCAGGCGACCCGTCGTGATGACCGACGGAGCCCCCGGGGAGGTGGTCATGCGCCGTTACGGCGAGTTGGCGTTCGTCCGTGTCGCGGAGGACTTCGTCTTCCGGTAGAGCCAGACGCCCAGCTTCGAGTCTCTGGAGCTCTTTGCGGCCAAGTCGGGTCCCGCGGTGGTCGAGGAGCTCTACGCCTTCAAGGACAAAGGGAGCCGTGACATGGCGCTCCGCCCCGAGTTCACCGCCTCCATCGTCCGCTTCTACGTGAATGAACTCCGGAGCCTTCCCAAACCCATCAAGGTCTACTGCTACGGTCCCGCGTTCCGGTACGAGGAGCCGCAGAAAGGCCGCTACCGGGAGTTCGAGCAGCTCGACGCGGAGGTGATCGGCGGCGCGACCCTCGCCTCGGATGCGGAGGTCATCGCCCTGGCCATCGCGACGATGCGGGCCATCGGCCTGAAGCAGGTCCGCGCGCGGATTGGCCACATCGGCATGCTGCGGGCCTACCTGCCCTTCGGCCCCGCGGACCAGGCCCAGGTCCTCCACGCGCTCGACAAGAAGAACTTCCCGATGCTGGAGGAGCAACTCCGCCGGCTCAACCAGTCCTCGCTTGCGGAGCCACTCAAGCGACTGGTCGCCCTGCACGGCGACGCCCGCATCCTGGAGGAGGCGCGGACCGTCCTCGGCGGGAAAGGAGGCGAGGCGTTCGACTACCTCCGCGCGCTTGGCGAGCAGCTCGCGCACTACGGCATCTCTCCGTCGGAGTACGAGTTCGACATGGGGGTCGTGCGCGGCTTGGACTACTACACGGGGATGGTCTTCGAGCTCGATTCGCCCAACCTCGGGGCGGAGAAGCAGGTGGGCGGCGGCGGCGCGTACACGCTTGCAGAGATCTTCGGCGGCGGGCCCGTGGCGCAGACGGGTTTCGCGCTCGGCGTGGACCGGCTCGTGCTCTCCGCCGAGGCGGAGGGGGTCTACGGTCCACCGCCAGGCCTCGACGCCTACGTCGTCCCCATCGGCGAGACAACCCGCGGGAAGGCCCTGGAGATCCTCACGACCCTCCGGGCGGCAGGCCTCACGGCGGACATCGACCTCGTGGGCCGCGGCCCGTCCAAGAACCTGGACTATGCGAATGCGGTCCACGCGCGCTTCGCCGTCCTCGTGGGGGAGAAGGAACTCCAGCACGCCGCGGTGGCCGTCCGGGACCTGAACACAGGGAAGCAGGAACAGGTCTCCCTGGAGGGCCTAGTCTCCTCCTTGCAGCGATCGTGAGCCGGTCACGGAGGCGGCGACCGGGTGACGATTCGCCGAAGGACATCCTGGGCCCATCCCTCGTGGGCCATCTCGTCCCTGGGCGGCAGTTGGTCCAGAGGAAACCAGGAAGCCGCAGTGACGTTGGCTCCCGCCTGGATGGTGGGGGGTATGCTAGGCTCGGAACGATAGTGGAAGATGAGGTGCCACCGGCCGCCGCCGAACGACTCGATGTGGTCTAAGCGGAGGGGGAGGCGGTCGCAGCCCAACTGGTCACGGAGTATGCGGCGCGCCGCCGCGTCCGGGTGCTCCTCGTGCCGCAGCAGGTCGTCCGGCAGGAACCAGCCCTTCTGGCCGTCGTACGCGGTCACATTCGCGTACTTCACCAGGAGTACTTTGTCCGAGACCACGAGCGCGACATCCGCGACGAGGCGGTGGAGGCGACACTCCGCAGTCCTGGTCGGACCCCTAGGGGCGAACGGTCCGCGTGGGGATGAGCGTTTCGGAGCCCCGAAGGGATCAGCCCAGCTCCTGAATGCGCCGCACCCAGCCCGCCAGCCGGGGGAGCCCGGGGGGCACGCTCTCCCCGACGAAGAGGAGCGGGTACAGACCCCCGTAGATCCCGAAATCCGCGAGGCCGGGCTCCCCCAGGATCCAGTCGCGGGCGTCCAGGATCGCGTCGACCATGTCTAGATGCTTCTCCATGTCCTCGCGGAACTCGTCGCGGCGCATCTCGAGCACATGCCAGGGCCCGCGGGCCCGGGTCTGCATCTCCTCGAACACCCAGCGCTCCAGGTCCGAGCTGAGCTTGGGCGGCACCTGGGTGACCACGTACCGCCAGACGCGCTCCTCGAGGACTTGGTGGCCCCAGTGCTCTAGGACCTTGGCCAGGCCTTTCTGCCCTCCGGGGTACAGAGTGGGCTTCGGTTGGACCTGCTCGAGGAAATCGGGGATGTCGTACCAGAAGACGGGCTTGTTGTCCCACATCAGGGTGGGCACGTAGTCCTGGCCCGTGGCCGCAATCAGGTCGCGCTTGTCGTGGTACGTCACGGGGATCGTGTCGTAGGCGATGCCCTTGAACGCGAGCATGCGGTCCACGGAGACGCAGTAGTGGCTGAACGGCTCCGAGTAGAGCTGGGGACGGGAGGCCATGGAGCCGTGGAGGCGCGTCCGGGATTTAAGGATGGAGGCCGCGTCCGCGGGACGGGAGGAACGCGCGCGCCTCCGCGGAAGCCGGCTCCCGGCGGACGGCAGAACCGAGGAGGACCAGGGTGGCCGCGAACACGACCGCGAGGTAGAGAGCCTGGTCGGTAAAGGTCACGTCCACAACGTCAGAGAGGAGGGCCAAGGCGTTGAACCACAGGTGGGCCGCGAAGCCCGCCGCCAGACCGAATCCAATCCCGAAGAGCGGCGCGTCCACGCGCTGCCAGATCCGGAGGGCGGATGCGAGGGAGAGGGCCACGAACGTAGCGTGGGCGAACTCCCGCAGCGTGAAGTCGAGGCCGCCCTGCCCCGGGTACACGAAGAGGCCCTCCATCATCCCGTACATCCCGCCGACGGCCCAGGGCACTAGGAAGAGCCAGTAGCGCAGGACGAGAGCGGGGTCACGACCGCCGCGCAACGCAATC
The DNA here is from genome assembly GCA_964546105.1 of uncultured Methanomassiliicoccales archaeon. Taxonomy (GTDB): domain Archaea; phylum Thermoplasmatota; class Thermoplasmata; order RBG-16-68-12; family RBG-16-68-12; genus RBG-16-68-12. Next base: position 12,367 of record CAZJIP010000041.1, on the reverse strand, counting down.
GACGCAACGGTCAGGACGAGGATCACGCCGGACAGCTTGAGGCTCTCCTCAAGCGCCGGCCCTACGAGCACGATCGTGAAGGCGCTGTCGTCGGGAAGGAGCAAGGCGCGCAGAGGGGCCGCGATCGCGAGGGGCACGAGGGCCGCGAGGAAGATCCGGAGCGACGGCTCGTGCCAGACGCTGTGCTTGCCTCGAGCCTCGACGATGGAGCCCGGCCCCCGCCGCCAAGACCATCCGGCCCGTGGGCTTGAGGATTGCCCCGCGCCGTCCGCAGACTCACCCGGAGACCGTGCGGCGGAACATGGACGTCGTGGCGGACAGGCTCACCGCGCCGACCGCGAGAATCGTAGTCGCCGCGTAGGCTAGGGTGGTCCAGTTGTACCCCGTGATCACGAGGGAATGCAGCGCATCTGCGATGTAGGTCATGGGATTGTAGACCGCCACGGTCTGGATCCAGTCCGCGAGGAGCTGCTTCGGCATCATCGCGGTGGATAGGAACAGGAGCGGGAACGTGGTCAGTATGCTGATCATCAGGGTCGCTTCGGAGTTCTTGGTGGCGAGGCCGATGAATGTGGAGATCCCCGACCACGCGATCCCGAACGCCATGGAGATCGCCAGGATCAGGAGGAGACCGACGACGCCGGTCGCGACGGTCACCCCGAGGGCGAATCCGAGCGCCAGAATGACAATGGTCTGGAGTAGGATGCGGGTGCCATCGCTCAGGACCTTGCCCATGAGGATGGCGGAACGGTGGATCGGCGCGACGCGCATCTTGTCCATGTAGCCGCTCTCCAGGTCCGTGACCATCCCAATCCCGGACTGCATGGCGGACGAGATGACCGTCTGAATGATGACCGCCGCCGAGAAGAAGGTGATGTAGGAGCTCGTCCCGGTGATGTCCGCGAACGTGATGAACTGCACGGGGTTGGTGCCCGCGATCGGCTCCTTAATGTTCACGATGGCCTGGAACGCGAATGTGAACAGGACGAACCAGACGATGGGCTGGACCAGGCTGAAGAACAGGAACTGGGGACGACGCAGGGTCTTCTTGATCCAGCGCCCGAAGATGCCGTTGACCTCGGACACGTAGTTCATCACGCTCATCGGCTCGCCCTCCGTCGCGCGCCCCAGATCATCCGGGTGGGTGGCTTCACTTCCTCCATGCGCATCTGGTGCCCCGTGTGCTTCAGGAAGACGTCGTCCAGGGACGGCGCCGATAGGGTGAGCTGGGCGATCTGCACGCCCGCGTCGTCGAGCATGCGGACAATCTGCGGCACGAGGGACGGCCCGTTCTTCGCGTAGACGGCGACCCCGGCGTCGTAGTTCTGGACTTCCTGGACGCCCGGAATGCGGCGCAATGCCTCGCGCGCCACGTCCTTGACGTTCTTCGCGCCGTCGGACTTCAGCGCGATCTGGATCACGTCCGCGCCGATCTCCGCCTTGAGCGAGGCGGGCGTGCCCTGGGCCACGATCTTCCCGTGGTCGATGATGCAGAGGCGGTCGCAGAGGCGATCGGCCTCCTCCATGTACTGGGTCGTCAGGAAGATGGTCATGCCCTGCTCGTTCAGGCTCTTGATGTAGTTCCACACCGCGATTCGGTTCTGCGGGTCCAAGCCCGTCGTGGGCTCGTCGAGAAACAGGAGCTTCGGCTTCGAGATGAGGGCCATGGCGAGGTCGAGCCGGCGCCGCATGCCGCCCGAGTACGTCCCGGCGCGGCGATCCGCGGCCTCCTCGAGGCCCACGGTCTCGATGATGAGGTCGACCCGGTCGTCGCTCTCGGACCGAGGGATGTGGTAGAAGCGCGCCTGGAGGCGGAGGTTCTCGCGGCCCGTCAGGTCGTCGTCCACGCCGACGTCCTGCGCTGCGTACCCGATGATCTCGCGAATCTTCGCGGCTTGGTGGTCCAGGTCGAGCCCGTCCACGAACACGGTGCCCGAGCTCTTCAGGAGCAGCGTGGTGATGATCTTGATTGTCGTGCTCTTGCCCGCTCCGTTGGGGCCCAGGAACCCGAAGATCTCTCCGCGCTTCACGTAGAAGGAAATGCCGTCCACGGCACGGACATCCGGCGGGAAGACCTTCTTCAGATCCTTCACGAGAAGGATGGCCTCGGCCTTCGTGATGACCTTGCGGGCCGCGGCCGTCGTGGCTCCCGCCTTCGCAGGGGCAGGCGCGGAGCGAGGAGAGGTGGAGGGCGCTAGCTGCTCGGTTTGCTGGCTCATCGCGGGCACCAAACCGCCGTGGTTTTTAAGGTAACCGAAATCCGCGCCGCGACTTTGGACATCCGACCGCCGAGCGACGGGTTCGGTTGCGCCCGGCCCGAAATCGGGCACGGGAGCGCGCGCGTCCCCGAGAACCCGCGGTCGATTGCTGTAGAGAGAACATCTTCTTATCGCAGGGCCGCCGTCCGCGCGGCGTCAGAGAGGAGATTCCATGGCCCGAACGAAGCGAACGGCGGCGAGGATGACGAAACCCGCAATCCTGTTCCTGTCGTCTCCCGAGACCGTCACGGGAACCTCGGAGGCGATGCTGGCGCGGGCCCGCAGGATCCTGGACCGCATCGTGAAGGCCCGCGGCCCGAGGACCGTGGAGAACACCTTGAGGCCGTTCAATGAATTGTCCAACCTGGTCTCCCAGGTCTCCCTCCAGAGCCAGCTCCTCTTCAACGCGCACACGGAGGTGGCGGTCCGCGACGCGGCGAACAAGGCCTACCTGGCCGCGGACAGCCTCGCGACGGAACTGAGCCTGAACCGCCCGCTGTTCGAGGCTTTCTCGGCCCTGAATGTGTCCCGGAAGGATGCGGAGACGCGGTTCGCCGTGTTCAAGATCCTGCGGGACTTCCGGCGTTCCGGGGTGGACCGGGACGAGGCCACCCGGGCCCGGATTAAGGCCCTCAACGATGAGATCTCCGAAATCGGCTCCGCCTTCGATCGCAGCATCAACGAGGACGTTCGCTCCGTCCAAGTGGACGACGCGTCTGAGCTCGCGGGACTCCCAGAGGACTATGTCGCCCGCCATCCGCCCAAGGACGGCAAGATCACCCTGAAAACTACCTACCCGGACGCCTTCCCCGTGTTCCAGTATGCCCGGAATGCGGAGCTCCGGCAGCGGTTGCAGAAGGAGTTCCTAGATCGCGGGTATCCGAAAAACCTCGAGATCCTGAGCCGCCTCCTGGAGAAGCGGCACGAGCTGGCGCGGCTCCTGGGCCACGAGACGTATGCCGCCTTCATCACCGAGGACAAGATGATTGGATCCGCGAGGGCCGCTTCCGAGTTCGTCGAGAAGGTCGCCCGCGCGGCCGCAGAGCGCACGAAGCGGGACTACGCTCTTCTCGTCGAGCGCAAGCGCCAAGACGTTCCCGACGCGAGGGGCCTCGATCCCTGGGACGCGAACTACTACATGGAGCGCGTGCGGGCCGAGCAGCACTGCTTCGACTCCCAAGAGATTCGCCCCTACCTCCGGTTCGAGCATGTCCGGGACGGCCTGTTCGACATCACCGGGCGGCTGTTCGGGTTGCGGTACCTCCGGGTCCGTGGCACTCCGGTATGGCATGAGTCCGTGGAGGTCTACGACGTCTACGAGGACGGCCGGCGGCTCGGGCGGTTCTACCTGGACCTGCACCCGCGCGACGGCAAGTTCAGCCACGCAGCCGCGTTCCCGCTCGTCGTGGGCTTGCAGGGCGTCCAGCTACCGCAGGCCGCGCTCCTCTGCAACTTCCCCGATCCGAAGGCCTCTGCGGGCCCCGCCCTTATGCAGCAGCAGGAGGTCGAGACCTTCTTCCACGAGTTCGGCCACCTCCTCCACATGATCCTCTCGGGTCACTCGGCGTGGCTCAAGACGAGCATGGAGGGCATCGAGTGGGACTTCGTCGAGGCGCCCTCCCAGATCCTCGAGGAATGGGCCCGGCGCTACGAGACCCTTTCACGGTTCGCGAAGCACTCTGCCACGGGGGAGCCCGTGCCCAGGGACCTCGTGGAGAGGATGGAACGGGCCAACGCGGTGGGCCGAGGCCTCTGGACCTCGCGCCAGGACTACCTCGCGGCCCTCTCCCTGGGCTACTACAACCGCGACCCTGCGGGCCTGGACACCACGGCCCTCGCCAGGGAGCTCAACAGCCGCTACTATCCGGTCCCCTGGTACGACGGCACGCACTTCCAGTGCAACTTCGGGCACCTGAACGGCTACTCTGCGATCTACTACACGTACCTCTGGTCCCTGGTCATCGCGAAGGACCTCTTCAGCCGCTTCCGCACATCGAAGACGATCATGGATCCCCGGCTCGCGCGGAGATACCGCAAGGCCGTGTTGGAGGCCGCGAGCGTGCGGCCCGCGGCGGCCATGGTGCGAGAATTCCTCGGCCGGCCCACCCGATTCACGGCCTTCCAAACATGGCTCGACGAGGGGGCCGGCTAGCCGACGGGACTCGTAGAATGCGGATGCGGGGGTACCACATCTTCATATCCCACCGGACCGGCATGGGTGGCATCTCCCCGTGCGGGGATAGGGGAAGCGAAGCATGAGCCTCGGCGACCTGCTGAACATCACGGCTCAGATCGAGGGCATAGAATGGATCATCATTCTCGTGATCATCGCAGTGCTCTTCCTGTTCGGACCCAGCAAGCTCCCCGAGCTCGCGCGCAGCACGGGCCGTGCGCTCGGCGAGTTCCACCGCGGACGGCTCGAGGTCGAGCGGGAAATCCATCAGCAAATCGCCGCCACCGCGGCGGATCCCAGGACCCGCCAGGAGAGGGCCGCACAGGCGCTCGGCGTGACGACGAGTGGGAAGAGCGACCTCCAGGTCAAGCTGGACATCGCGCGGTCCCTGGACAAGGTCCCGGACAACCTGGTGACCGCCGCGGCACAGGCCCTCGGCATGCCCGTGACGTCCCCGGCGGCGCTCCTCCGCGAGGAGATCCTGAAGACCCTGAACGAGTGAGCGCGACTCGCGCGGCAATCAGCCCTCGATGCCGGCCAGCCGGCGGGCCATCTCCTTCTTGCTCTCGAGGTCCGCGAGCTGCCGGATCCCCAGCTCGGCCGCCGCGGGCGATCCGCCTCCGTGCATGCACAGGGTGGAGAGCTTCCCGGGGCCGAAGACCATGCTCTCGATGAGCCGGGCCACGCGAAGCCGCTTCTCCGCCGTGACGTCGCGCAGGCCGCGGTAGTACTTCTCCACGAACGCCCCGATGCGGTCCGCGTGCAGGTCCCGGTCCGAGGGCATGCAGGAAATCATGCCGCCCCCGACGTCCTCCGCGAGCCGCTGGATTTCGTACGGGAGGCGGGTCACGCTGAGCTTGGTCACGTTGGCCAAGAGAGGATCCGGGAACCAAGCGCCCGACGGCGTCTCCTGGCCCGCGTACGCGGCGCCCAGCGCTTGAGCGTACAGGGACTCGGACAGGTAGGTCATCTCGACGAAGCGGTCCATGAGGGGGCGACTCAAGCCGTGGTAGTCCGCGAGGAGGGCCGCCGCGCCCGTGAGCACGTCGCCGCAACCCGCGAGGCATCCGCCCAGGGTCATCCGATGGAGCAGGACGAACTTGGACACCGCATCCGCGGCGAACTCGTGCTCGCCCGCCATGAAGACCCTTTCCTTCGGAACGAAGACGTCGTCGAAGATGATCAGGGACTCCGAGGACCCGAAGCGCACGTTCCCCTTGTCGAAGCCATCCCCGAGTTTGCGCTCGTCCCCCATCTGGCGGTCGACCACCTGGACCACGCCCTCCGCGTTCAGCGGGACCGCGGCCGCGACCGCGTGGTCCCGCTCCGCCTCGGAGAAGCCGGTCCCGGGCTGCACGAGGACCTCGTGGGATCCGACCGCGCCCCCGATCATGGTCTTCGCGCCGCGGATCAGGATGCCGTCCTTGTCCTGCTCGACCATGCGCAGATAGACGTCCTGATCGGGCTGGTGTTTGGGTTTCAGGGAGCGGGGGCCCTTGGGGTCCGTGAGTGCGCCGGCCACGGTGAGGTCCTCGCGGCGCACCTTGGCCACGTATCGCTGGATGCGGCGGTGGTAGTCCGTCCCTCCGCGGGCGTCCATCTCGAAGGTGGTGTGCCACAGGGCGTTCATCGCGTCCCAGCCGCAGCAACGGCTCGCCGTGCAGACGCCGGTCCGCTGGCAGAGGAACCGCGCGACCTTCACGCGGTTGATTAGATCCTCGCGGGACGCATGGATAGAGCAATACGCGCTGAAGGTGCCTCGGCCGTCGCGCTGCGTGAGCAGGTCCCGGTATCTCGCGTCCCGCGATAGTTCGTAGATGGAGCCGATTCCCTCCAGGGCGAGCCGCGTGAACCCGTTCTTCGTCACGTCGGGCACGCGCTTGCCGAACATGTACACGTCCGCGCCCAAATCCCGGATGCTCTCCAGGTACCGCTGCTTGGTCATCAGAGGCATCGTGTCACCTCACAGGAGCTCGTTGGAGATCACGAGCCGCTGAATCTCCGAGGTCCCCTCGTAGATCTCCGTGATCTTCGCGTCGCGGTAGTAGCGCTCGAGCGGGAGGTCCGTCATGTAGCCATACCCGCCGTGGATCTGCAGGGCCTTCCGCGTCGCCTCGACGGCCGTGGAGGCCGCGAAGAGCTTGGCCATGCTCGCCTCCATGGTGTGCCGCCGGTGGTGGTCCGTGAGCGTCGCGGCGCGGTACGTGAGCAGGCGCGCGGCCTCGATGTCCGTGGCCATGTCCGCGATCATCCAGCGGATCGCCTGGAGGTCCGCAATGGGCTTGCCGAACTGCACGCGGTGCCGCGCATACTGGACGGCCGCGTCCAGCGAGGCCTGGGCGATGCCAACGGCCTGGGCCGCGATGCTGATCCGCCCGCAGTCCAGGGTTTCCATGGCGATCTTGAATCCGTCCCCCAGATGTCCAAGCAGATTTTCCGCAGGCACGCGGACCTCGTCGAACACGACCTCCGAGGTGACCGAGGAGCGGATTCCCATCTTGTCGAAGATCTTGCCGATCCGGACGCCGGCCGACTTCCGCGGCACGATGAACGCGGAGATCCCGCGGTGCGCCAGTGATTTGTCCGTCATGGCGAACACGACGAGGGTGCTCGCGACGGGCGCGTTCATGATGAAGTACTTCCGTCCCGAGAGGAGGTAGTCGTCCCCGCGGTGCACGGCCTTGGACTCCATGGCCGCCACGTCGCTCCCCGCGCCGGGCTCCGTGAGGCAGAAGGAGCCCAGCTCCTTACCCTGGGCCAGCGGCTTCAGGTAACGCCGCTTCTGCGCTTCCGTGCCGTACCAGAAGATGGGCTGGCTTGCGAGAGACACGTGCACGGCCAGAGTGACCCCGAGTCCGGCCGAGGCGCGCGAGATCTCCTCGACCGCAAGGATGTAGCTCAAAATGTCCCGCCCCGCGCCGCCGTAGGATGCGGGGAACGGGATGCCGGCGAGGCCTTCCCTCGCGAGCGCCTCCCACGCCTCCCGGGGGAATTCCTTCTTGCGGTCCCACGCATCCGCCTGTGCGGCCACATGCTCCTCGACGAATCTTCGGACCTTCCTACGCACCTCGTCATGCGACCGGTCGAGGGCGAACTCCATACGCATCCCGAGGGACACTCGGGTGGCCCTTCTAAGAAGGTTACCCATGTACCATACGTAGGCCGGAGACTCCGGCGGCCTAGGCGTTCTTCTCCAGCTTCATCCGAGGGGATGCGATCCCGTGTTCTCGCTCCAGGTGAATCTTCGCCTGTTCCGCGAGCCACTCGAAGCGGCCCCAGGCATTGAACGGCACCTGATACTTCGACGTCACGAATTTCGCGTGGGGCTCGAAGACCTCCCAGTCACGGACCACGAGGTACTGCAGCGTGTCCAAGACGAGTTCCAGGTCCACGAGGCCGTTCTCCACCATGAGCCCGATGAGCTCGTACAGGTAGGCGAAGTTGCGGACCTCGAGGTCCTCCTCGGACTCGAATGCGTCGGCCCAGTTCGTCGCCTGGAACCTGGCCAGGATTTCGAACATGCGCTTGCGGCGGCGCGGGAAGGACTCGTCCGTAATCCGCTCGAGGAGGGAGAGGGCCACGTTGGAGCGTTCCTCCTTCAGGGTGGCCTCGATGAGCTTCGCGTTCTGCCGCATCTGGAAGACCACGAAGATGGCTCCCAGGATGATCGCGATGGAACTCGAGGCGCTCAGGACGGTGACGACGTCGGACAGGGTGACCATGGTAGGACTCCGCTGCCGTCGAAGCGGGAGGCGCTCCTCAACATGTCCCGTCAGCGCGCGGTGCCCACCGCGCGCGGCTCAGCGCCGCCGCCGCTTGATCCGATGCGACGGGCCCGCGCCATGACGGCGGCGAGCACGCCGCCGAGCTGCTCGAGTCAATCGCTTCTCCTTCCGCGCCATCGGCGCAGGGAGACGGGACACGCTATTTGAAGACGCGCCCCGGACTGTCGAAAGGGGAAGCGCCGCCCTAGCGGGCGGCATACCCAGACAAGCACGAGAGCGAGCCGGCTCAACCTAGCCCTCCGATTCGGGCACCAAGACGACCGGTATGTTGTGGGCCGTTATGGGCAGGCCGCTGCTGGGAAGGGAGGTCCAGCCCATTTCATAGATCTGGTATCCTTCCAAGTAGGCCCAGTATCCCGACGCCGCGGTCACCACACCGTTCGCCCAGAACTCGCCGGTATTCAAGTTGTAGACGCCCTCGTCATGTCCCTGGACTACGCCTCTGGCCGTCGTGATGACGAACGTCTCAAAGAAGTACTCCGTGCTGCCTTCCACGTAGTTCTGCGGTTGTTCCCAGAACCTGACCGTCCCCTGCATGTCGCCGGTGAGGGTTCCTTTCCAGTAGGCCCCGTCACTCCAAACGTCGTAGGCCATCTCCTCCGTGCAGAAGAGGGGTTTGCCGTGACGCGACGAGTTGCCTGGCCCCATGACCGCCGAGACTGAAACGGCCAGGATTGCGATGATGCAGACTACGAGAATGCTCGCCAACGCCTTTCTCACGTGTATCACCTCCTCCCGCTCGGCGGGCCTTGAGTTCCGATTCTACTCTGGTGGTTTTGTCGGTGTCCGGTCGGACTCATCGTCGAGTCCCTCCACCTTCCCCTTGCACCCCTCCGAAAAGAAGTCCCAGAAGGCCTTCCGGGAATCCATGCCTCATCGTAGCACGGATACTTGCTGGTTGCGTGTCCCCGCTCAAACGATGGCTTGGAGAGTGCTCCCGAGTGCGGATGATGCTGCGTGCTCTTCTCAGGAGATGGAGCGGCGATCGTGGAGCGCAGGTCTTCTGCGTGACTCATCCCTGGGGAAACGGACGGGGGGCTCCCGGGTCCGGGGCCTCTTTCCGAAAGACAGCGGCTGACTTGGTCGACGCGTCCCATGTCCGGTTCTCGCCTGGAGACTTTCCTGCGGAACCCAAGCTGCGCGACCGGGTGTGTTCAGCCCCCTGCGACCGACAGGACTTGCTGAAACGGGGAGTCCTATGCCCGATGCGTACGCATCCCTTCGTCGGGCGTCTTCACAAGCCCGTCGAGCCGTTCCCCTACCCTAACACGGGAGCAGGCTGTCCGGCGTGTTAAATACTAGCACGCTGATGGGTGCGACGCGGGTGGGAGAGATGTCCCTGGAGGAGAACAAGGCCCTCGTTCGACATGCGTACGAACTTCTCGGCAAAGGGGATTGGGCCGCGATAAGGAAACTCGTCGCCCCCAACTTCGTTGACCACAGTCCGATGCAAGGCCAGAAACCCGGCGTCGAGGGCTTCCTCGAATCCCGCATCGCTTTCTGGGACGCTCTCGCCAATCCCCAATTCATCATCGAGGACACGATTGCGGAAGGAGACAAGGTGGTGGTCCGCTTCAACGCGAGTGCGACCCACCGAGGCGAGGTGTTGGGTCTCGCTCCGACGAACAAGCGGGTCACCTACACGGAGACCACGACCTGGCGGCTTGTCAACGGCAAGTTCGTCGAGCGATGGTCTAACAGCGACTCTCTGGGCCTGCTGCAACAACTCGGTGGCGTCACCGTCAAAATGGAGTTGAAGCCAGTTTGAGTCTCTCGGTCATTGAAGCACCCACCGACACCCTTGTTCCCCATCGAGGCAGAGCAACGGGGTTCCCAGCGGGGGTGACGGCGCCGGGGAAAGCGGGGTGGCAAATCGGAGGGAGAAAACATGGAGGTCGAGGTAAGGAAGCGACGTGTGCCGTTGGTGCGGCTCGGGAAGACCGGGCTTAAGCTCTCGAAATTGGGGTTCGGAACGTTCGACCTCGGGCCGCAAGGGCTCAATCTGACGCCCGAGGAAGGCGGGCGCATCCTGGCGGAGGCCTTCCGTCTGGGCATCAATTTCTGGGACAGCTCCGAAGACTACGGCAGCCACCCGCACATCGCCTCGGCGTTGCAGGCGGTCCCGCGGAAGGAGGTCGTCCTGTCGACGAAGACGGACGCTCGGAGCGGCGACGAAGCTCGGAGGAGCCTAGCGCACTCACTCAAGGAACTCGGCACCGACTACCTGGACATCTTCTTCCTGCACCACGTCCAATCCGTGTGGGCCGACGGGTGCCCGTCCCTCGTGAAGGAGCTGCGGGACGTGAAGGCGACGGGGAGCGTCAAGGCGATCGGGGTGTCCACCCACAGCCCTCCCGTGCTGAGGCAGGTGTCCAAGTGCGAGGACGTCGATGTGGTCATGACGATCTGCTGCAAGGCCGACCGGGCCACGGTGGAGCGGTATCGGACGCACATTCCCATCGAGGACGGTTCGATCGCCGCGATGCTGCACGAGACGAAAGCGGCTCATCTTCGCGGAAAGGGGACCATCGCCATGAAGGTGCTCGGAACCGCCGCCCCACCCTTGATCCGGGACTATCGAGCGTCGATTCAGTCGATCGCCAACCTGAATTTCGTGGATGCCATGGTCATCGGGATGAAGGGGCTCGACGAAGTCCAGAAGGATGTGGAGGCGGTGGCCTCAGGATAGCCGCAGGGTGAGGCAACCCGCTCTTCCCGCTCCCACATCCGGGTGCCAAGAACCCCGGGCGGGAGAGGGAATATATCCTAGTGCCCCCAGATAGTATACCGTGGACCTCAAGACCCGGGAAGAGATCCTCCGAGAACTCGTTGCGCGGGCCGAGGAGCACCCCTACGGGTGGAAAGCCGCGGTGCGGCAGGATCCCCGGCTCTTCGCGAACGAGTACTACATCTTCCATCCCAAGGCCGGGGTCTATGAACTGAAGGAGTATCAGGTCAACCCCTTCGAGACCGCAGGGATCGGCGCGGCGCTCGGTCCCTCCGTGCCGAGGGATCTCCCCCGGAGGCTCGAGGGCCAGGCGGGCACCTTCGCCCTCGTGCAGCTGAGCCTCGCAAGGCTTCGAAAGATCTTGGAGGAAACATCGGGAGGGATGCCCCTGACCCAAGAGAGCCTGGATACCGCCATCCGCATCCCCATGCGAGGACCCGCACACGGCGTCTCCGCCCCGTTCAGATTCCTCGACTCTTCCCTGGAGCGAAAGCGGCGCGTCGTGGACGAGGAGTTCCGCAAGCTGGTGGAGCGCCGCGGACTCACGATGGCGTACGCCTGACCTCCACCCCAGCCCGGGCCTTGGGTTCTTGAAGATGCGGGACTACTCACAAACGCTACGATCCGCTCCGGCGAGAACCTCGCCGCTCGGGCGAGGGTTGGCGAGGTTTAAGGTTCCCGACGACCATGAGTGGATGCAGACGATGTCTGGCTCCATCATCCAGGTAGGCCTGACCCGATGCCGCCACTGCGGCGCCCAGATCACGACGGCGTGGGAGTGGGAAAACCATCACTGCCTTGGACGCCTGGTCCACGAGGTCAATCTCCGGGAGCGGGATGTCCGGGACGGTTGCTGTCCCGAGTGCCGAGGTCGGGTGGCACTCCACGGGGAACGGGCCAGGGGCATCTGTCCTCACTGCGGCTTCGAGATCTCCGAGGAACTTCGCTGAAACGGTCCCCATCCGTATTGCGTGACCATGCTAGGCTGCCGCGCCAGGCTTCCGCCGGAGCCGGACCGGACGATGGGTGAGACACGGTCCACGTCGCCTACGCATACGCCAAAGGTTCCTGCCAGGGAGCCGATCGGAGCAGCTCGAGGACGTCTCCGAAAGGAACGTGATCGGGCCAGAGCCTCCCGGTCTTCCGCAGGTCCTTTTCCAGCAGCCGCAGATGCCGCGTCCACGCCTCCCGATCCTTCATCCGCTGGACCCGTTCGTCGTAGCTCAGCAGGCGATTGGGCCGACCGTGCCGAAGCCGGTGGATCTCCCGCCGACAACGTTCGACCTGCGCCAGGCACGCTTGTTCCCAGAAGGGGTCGTCCTCGGAGAGACAGAAGACGGTCCACGCCTCCTCGCCCTGGCCGCTGCCCTAAGCGAACCCCGATAATCCCTCCCGCCAGCCCCCCACCCGCAAGGACCGATGC
>CAZJIP010000040.1:4622-15405 GCA_964546105.1 uncultured Methanomassiliicoccales archaeon | reverse complement strand
GAGAATCGCGTCCTCCGCTTACGGCAAAGCCTTATCGCCCCGGCGCGGTACGAGGCGCCCGAGGCCGAGCAAGGGGGCTTGGGAAATGACGGATACCCTGGAGCGGTTCCTGACCGGTAAGGGAACGTACGTCGCGGATCTCGACTTCCCGGACATGCTGCACCTCAAGATCGTCCGGAGCGTGTATGCGCGGGCCTTGGTTCGCTCGGTAAAGGGCGGCCTCACCGCGCGCGACGTAAACGGCTTCATGAGCGCAGTGGGCGAAGGCGGAGCCGGCGGCACGGGGCCCGTGCCCTACCCGGTCCTCGCGCGCGACCGTGTGAACTACGTGGGCCAGCCCGTCGCGGCGGTGGTCGGGCGGACGCCTGCGGAAGCTGAGGATCTCCTGGATTCCGTGGAGGTGGACTACGAGCCTCTCAAGGCAATCGCGGACCCCGAGGAGGCCCTCCGCTCGGAGCCCATTCACCCCGGGACGAAGTCTAACGTGTTCGGCGAAGGGCAGGTCGGCCACAAGTTCGAGGACCCGGAGGCCGCGGTGGTGGTCGAGGAGACCCTGCGCAACGAGCGCGTGGTCCCGAATCCCCTGGAGCCGCGCGGCGTCGTCGTCCAGTGGGATGGACGGCGGCTCACGGTCCACGCCTCGACCCAGTCCGTGCCTTCGTTCCAGGAAGGGTTCTGCGAGAGCCTCGAGCTCCCGAAGCGCGCGGTCCGCGTGATCCAGATGGACACGGGCGGCGCCTTCGGCAGCAAGGGCGGCATCTACCCCGAGTACATCGTGGCCGCGCACGTCGCGATGAAGGAGAAGCGCCCGGTCCGCTGGATCGAGACGCGCCACGAGCACCTCCAAGCCACAGAGCAGGGCCGCGGCGCGCGGGCCCACGTGAGGCTCTTCGCGGACCGCGAAGGTCGCCTCCTCGGGCTCCGAGGCGAGCTCCTGATCGATGGCGGCGCGTACTCCGCCGGGATGGCGGACTGGTCTCCACGGTGGATTGGCATGCAGATGACGGGCCCCTACCGCATCCCTCGGGCCTACGTCAAGGGCCGCGCGGTCTACACGAATAAGGTTCCGCTTGGACCCTACCGCGGCGCGGGCCGGCCGGAGGCGGCGTTCTTCATCGAGCGGATGATGGACTTCCTCGCGGACGAGATCCGCGTGGACCCCGTCGAGCTGCGGATGCGGAACGCGGTGGACGCGGCCTTCAAGTCGCCGACAGGACTGCAAGTGCCCCCGTTCATGCCCTTCCTCGAGGACGCGATCCGGGAGACGGACTACCGCCGACGCGCCCCGGCGGGGAACGTCGGCTTCTCCGCGTTCGTCCTGGTCCCTGCCGCGAACTCGGGGGAGGCGGCGCGGATCGCCGTGCGGGATGGCCGGGTCAAGGTCTGGCTCGGCGGGAACCCCCATGGCCAGGGCCACGAGGTCTTCGTGCGCAAGCTCGTGTCCGAGGAACTCGATGTGGATCCGGACCTCATCGACCTGGAGCCCAGCGATACGGATGCGCTGTCCCAAGGAATCGGGAGCTGGGGGAGCCGGACGGCCATCGTGGGCGGCGGCGCGGTCATCGAGGCTGCGCGAAAGCTGAAGGCCCGCGTGCGGCAGAAGGGCGCGTACTCCGCGGAGAAGCTCCTCGCGGGCTCCTATGATGCCAAGGTGTTCTACAAACCGGAAGGCAACTTCAACTCCCTGGGCGCGAATCTCGTGGTTGCCGACCTGGACCAATTCGGCCTCGTCCGGGTGCGAGAAGTCGTGGCCTACTACGACGCGGGCGAGGTCCTGAACCCGCCCATGCTGGAGAGCCAGGTGGCCGGGGGTTCCGCGCAAGGCATCGGCCAGGTCCTCTCCGAAGGGGCGCTGTACGACGAGGAGGGGCAGCCCCTGATTGGGACGATCGGTGACGCGGGGCTCCTGTCCGCCATGGAGATGCCCACGTTCGTGGCGAAGACCGCGAAGACCCGGTCGAACACGCCGCACGGGGCCAAGGGGGTCGGGGAGAGCCCAGCCATCGGCGTGCCTCCCGCGCTGGTCCGCGCCGTCGAGCGACAGGTGGGGCGACGGCTCACGGCGACTCCGCTGCGGCCCGATGGACTCGTGGCCACGGACAAGGCGTGAGCCTGACACGGACCGTGCGTTCAAAAGGGGAATGGCCTTCGGGGTGCCGATGCTCTACCTCACCGAGGACGAGGTCGACCGGCTGCTCCCCATGGGCGATGCGGTCCGCGAGGTCGAGGCGGCGCTCCGCGACCTGGGTGCGGGCAGGGCGGAGAACCGGCCGCGCCAGCGGGTGCGCGGCGCGCACGCCATCCTGAACGTGATGGCGGCCTCTTGGCCCGCCCGCGGCTACTACGGTTACAAGGACTACTCCATCTCCCGCGAGGGAGTCCGCTTCTCGTTCCATCTCTTCGATGGCGCGACCGGCGAACTCGTCGCGGTGCTCCAGGCGAATCGGATGGGCCAGCGCCGGACGGGCGCCGCGAGCGGCGTGGCCACGGAGTTCCTGGCCCGCCCGGACGCGGCCGTCGTGGGCCTCGTGGGTACGGGATGGCAGGCGGAAAGCCAGCTCGAGGCCATTTGCACCGTTCGGCCCGTGACCACCGTGCGATGCACCTCTCGCCACCAGGCATCCCGGGAGGCCTTCGCGGCGCGGATGGGGAAGGAACTCGGCGTCGATGTGGTGGCGGTGGACTCGGGGGAGCATGCGGTCCGCGGCGCGGACATCGTGATCGCGGCGACGAGCTCGTCGACGCCCGTGATCCTCGGAGCCTGGCTCGAACCGGGTGTCCACGTCAACGCCATGGGCGCCAACCGTATCGATGCGCGAGAGCTGGACGACGAGGCCATACGGCGGTTCACGTTCATCGCGGCGGACTCCGGGGAGCAGGCCCGTTCCGAGGCGGGAGACCTTGTCCAACCCATCCACGATGGCATCCTGACCTGGGACCGCGTGCACGAGATCGGCGCGGTCCTGTCAAGCCGTGTGGTAGGCCGGCGATCGCCCGAGGACCAGACTCTGTTCAAGTCCCTGGGAATCGCGATCGAGGACGTCGCGGTGGCCGCCCTCATCTACGAGCGGGCTCGGAAGGAGGGAATCGGGAAGGAGACCGCCCTCTGAGCCGTCGACGCTCAACCCGCGTTCACGCCGCGGCGCAGTGTTAGGAGTACCTCACTTCCCGCCCCAGTAGGCCAGGAGGAAACCGTACCATCCGGCCGTGGCGAACTGCGTCTCGAGGAAATAGTCCCCGTGCCAGTACACGTTGTTCTCGAAGGACCCCTCGGAGCCGGGGAAGAACACGCCGATGCCTCCGGCACCCTTCACCTCCAGGCCGTGTGCGTTCCGCACGTAGAGGACCGCGTTGGCGAGTCCCGCCTCGACCCGATTGAAGAAGGGATCGAGGAGGGCATTCGGCCCGAGACAGCTGCGGAGGGTCGTGACCCAGGTGGGGAAGTCGATGAAGGCCTCCCACCCGTACATGGACCAGCCGAGGTGGCCCGCACCGCGACCTTCGCCTATGCACTCCCGGTACACGGGCAGGTTGGCCTCGAGGGCGCTCGCCAGGCCGAGGGTCGCGTCCACGAGCTCCGGGACCGCGGCGAGCTTGACCACGGACAGCCCGACCTGCCATCCGCCGCCGCTGTAGTACTCCATGTAGGAGTCCACGATCGCGACGGCCAGGGCATACCCGTCCATCGAGGGGTGCGCCACGAGCGGCGCGAGGACCGTGTCGTACGCGAAGCCTTGGTTGGGGATGTAGATCTCGGAGGCCACGAGGTAGTCCGCGGACACGCCGCGGGCCGCATACTCGTACGCGACCTCCAGGTTGCTCATGACGCAGCCGTCGAAGGCCAGGATGTCGAAGTGGTGGCCCGCGAGGGCGTTGATGATCTCCGTGTGGGTCATGAAGTCGTCGCCGGGCGAGCCATCCGGGTAGGGATGGTCATCCCACGCGAATCCGCGGAAATCGTCCCCGTGGTCCCAGAGATCCAGGAGGTAGTGCTGGGCGGGGAACTTGGCCATCACGAAGTCCACGAACGTAGCCAGTGTGGCGCCGTCCGCCATGTCCGCCTCCTTGCCGTTGAGCGAGAAACCGTTCACGATCTGGGTTCCGCCCACGTTCACCTTGAGCAGGTTCGCGGGGCCGTCGAACTCGTCGAGCAGGACCACCACGTTCACCGCGGCGGTGGAGCCCACCGCGGCCATCTCGCCCAGGTCCACATGGGCGTAGGAGTCCAGGTTGTTGTCTCCGTCCAGATACACCATCACGGTCCACGCGGCACTGGACGGCGCCTTGGCTCCGACCACGCCCCAAGCGGCGACCAGCAGCGCGAGGCCCACAAGCAAGCATCCTCCGATTCGCGCGACCCGATCCATGGGTCCCCTTCCTCCCGGCACCGCCATGGCCCTCTGGGAGGAAGGAACCGCCGTCCTTACTCTACGAAACCGCACTCATTTCGGAAGGCGAGAGCCGGGGCCCGGGCGACGGGAACCGTCAGGCGACCGCGCTCGGGGCCGCGATTTCTCCCGTAATCTTGCCGTCCTCGATACGAAGGATGCGGTGCGCGATGTTCGCGACGCGCTGGTCGTGGGTCACGACCAGGATGGTCTTCTTGAGGTCCTGGTTGAGCGTTTGGAAGAGCTGGAGGATCTCTTGGCCCGTCTTCGTGTCCAGCTCGCCCGTGGGCTCGTCGGCCAGGAGGAGAGGCGGGTCGTTGGCCAAGGCCACCGCGATCGCGATGCGCTGCTGCTCGCCCCCGCTCAGCTCGTCGGGACGGTGCACCGCGCGCCCCCAGAGTCCCACGAGCTTCAGGAGCTCTTGCGCACGGCTCGTCCGCTTCTCCGCCGAGCGACCTGCGAGTCGCATCGGCAGCTCCACGTTCTCCAAGGCCGTCAGGGTAGGGACCAGGTTGAAGAACTGGAAGACGAACCCTGCGCGGTCGCGGCGGTAGCGCACGAGGTCCGCGTCGCTCATGTCCACGAGGTTGACGCCGTCCACCTCGATCCGGCCGGCCGTGGGGCGGTCGATGCCCCCGATGAGGTTCAGGAGGGTCGTCTTCCCGCATCCCGAGGGCCCCTGGACCGCGACGAGCTCGCCGTCCCCGATCTGCATGTCGAGCCCGCGGAGCGCGATGACCTCGGACTTCCCTGTACGATAGACCTTGATCAAATCCTTCGTACGTATGCCGGGCATTTCAACCGCCTCGCATCTTGAGCACTTTGGCGACGTTCATCTTCGCGATCCGAACGGACACGATGAGGGCCCCCACGAACATGGCCACGGGAGCCAGGATCAGGAGCAGGAGGACCTCCGGCGGCAGGACGAAGAGCAGGGGGACCAGGGGCGGGGCCGGCGACCCGATTCCTGCGTAAAGGAGATCCGTCTCGATGAAGGCGGTGAGCACGCCCATGCCCGCTCCCACCACGAGGCCGACCAGGAGGATGGAGAAGCCTTCCCCGACGAGGAGGCCCGCCGTCTGCCACCCGGTGGCGCCCCGCGCGATGATCGCGGCGAATTCCGTGTCGCGCTCCAGGGTCGCGGCGTAGAGAATCAGGCAGAGTCCCGCGGTGAGGATGACGACGATGAAGGCGACCTCCATGGCCATGAACCCGTTCGTCGATCGGACGGTCACGCTGTTCTGGAGCGCGTCGAGCTGCTCCTGGTACACTTGGACGTTGGACGCGCCGAGGCTCGTGATGTCCTCCTTGGCCGCCTTCCAATCCGCGTTGGACTGGAGCGCGACGAAGTAGGCCTCGCTGCTCGGGTATTGCTGCGCGGAGAGGTTCTCGAAGTCCTCGAAGCTCTGGAAGGTTGCATGGCTGCCGTACACCGCATTGGTGTTGGCGGTGGGGCCGAACCCATACCAACCGTAGCCGCCGAAGGCGGCACCGGGTAGGCCTGGGAGGGCGCGGACGATGCCAGCCACGGTGACGTTGAGATAGAAGGTCTCCTGCACCCCCTCGGTGTTCCAGATGGTCATGTACAGGGGCAGGAGGACACCCGGGACGATGCCGGTCTGGTCGGCCAGATACTTCGTCACGAGCACCTGTCCCGGGACCTCGAGGGCGGCCAGCGCGCTGGCCGCGTTTCCGTCCGTGAAGTACCATGGCTCAGGCTGGGTGACGTTGAAGAACGGCCGAGGATCCAGGGCGAAGTACCGCACCGGCTCGTAGGAACCGTAGTAGGAAGGCTGCGACGGCGTGACGTAGGAGTAGACGGAACTCAGGTCCCGAAGTCGGGTCACCTCCTTCACGCCGGGGATGGCGGACAGATTGCCGGCGAAGCCCGGATCCTGGCCGGATCCCCCGTACCCGAAGTAGTACCGCTGAACCACCATGTCGGCTCCCAGGCTCGCGCGGATCTGCATGGTCTGATTGAGCTGGCTGGAGGCAAAGAAAGACAGGGTGAACACGCCGAACCCGAGTCCGAGCGCGATGATGATCGCGATGTTGGACGCCCGCCTCGGGTTGCGCGCGAGGTTCTGCCGGATGACGTGGTGCAGGTTCTTCGCGAGGGGCTCGCAGGCCCGGGAGGTCAGCTCGTACACGCGCGTCGTGGAGCGGGTCGCCAAGCGGGTCGCGCCCACGATGATCAGGATGGGCAGGAATGGAAGGGCCAAGCTGATGAGCCCGCCGATGAGGAACGTAAACATGTTGCCAGCGGACATGGCCTGGTAGATCACGAGGGCGTAGCCCAGAATGCCAACCGCGAGCAGGATGATGTCCAACCGCGGATTATACTGCGTCTTCGTCTCCCCGGGAGCGTAGTAGCGGAGCGTCTCCACGACGGGGAGGGACGCCGTGCGGCGGGCGGAACGAAACGTCACGACGGCCATGAGGGCCACGCTCAGGATGATTACGGTCAGCACGGTGTCCCGGGTAACCAGGAAGTCGCCGGGGTTCGCGCTGACCCCTGCGAACGGGTTAACCACGCTGAGCAGGAACCGGCTCAGCAGGATGCCCGCCGCCAGGCCCAAGATCGCGGCGATGATGCCTCCGAAGATGGACTCCGTCAAGAGGAGGCGGACGAGCTGAGTGCGGCTCGCGCCCCGCGTTTTCAGGATGGCAAGTTCGCGACGGCGCTCGGCGTGGCTCAGGTCCACGCCGATGGCGCCCAGGTACACCCCTAGGAGGATCACGGGCGTGGACAGGACCAGGAATTCGATCCTCAGGGAGGCCATCTGCGTTTGGAAGGTGTCCAGCTGGGAGGACAGGTTGTCCGTCACGTAGCCGTACCCGAAGAGCATGGACTGGATGCGGAACGTGAGGCGGGCGATATTCTGCTTCGACGCCGCGGTGTCGTAGGGGTTCACGTAGTACAGGCGGTCGATCCAGATCTGGCCTTGGACATTGTAGGGCGTCGCGACCATCTGAATCTGGCGTAGGATCCAGGGCACGTGCTCGAGGCGCACGACGATCAAGTCGGGATTGGAGAAAGGCGGCGTCGTGCAGTAGCCGTTCACGCACGCCACGCTCGGGGTGACCGCTCCCAGCAGGCCAGCGACGGTGAGACTCACATTGTAGCTCGTGTTGAAGCCCTGGTTCGATAGGACGATGGTGTCGCCGCGACCAAGTCTCAGAAACGTGGCGAGGTTCTCGCTGATCAGTGCGGAGCCGTTCGGGACGTCCCAGCTCCCCGTGTTCGCAGCATTCCGAAGGGGACTTGGGATGTGGGCCGGATCGATGCCGATCAGATCGGCGTAGGTCCTCACTTCATACGCGCTTGTGTTCGTCACGCCCCACAGGTATTCCTCACGGTACAGGGAGACGTCCTTGACCCCGGCGAGACTGTTGAGGTTGGCGCGGAAGGCGCTCACGTTGAAGGTGGCGTTCGCGTTCCGCGTGAGGCTGAGGTCTCCCGGGAGGTCCGCGAGGAGTGCGTCCAGGGTAGCCCGCGTCGAGGAGTCGATCGCGATCAGGGTGCCTGAGACGAAGGTGATGGCGAGGAGGACACCTAGGATGGCGGAGAAGGTGCGGCGTCCGTTGTGGCGGACGCTGTCCGCGGCGTAGCGCCAGAGACTCACGGCATCCCTCGCCGCCCCGCGCAAGCGGAGAGCGGGCCCATATACCTACCGGAATTACTCGGGTCCCGCCGACTGCCGGGATGCGTACGGCCCGGTCGCCCCGCTTCCACGGGTCCGCCCTAAGCTTCCGGGTGCTCCGTGAGGAGCCGCTCCTGGAGCGGCGCGAGTTTCGGATGAACGAACGAGCCGTCCTTCTCGAGCGTCTCGCCGTCGAAGAACACGGAGGGCTTCAGGGTCACGCCGTCGATGTGGCTCTTGGCCAACGTGAACCCGCCCTTGAAGGAGGCCATCTGGGAACCGAAGCCTGTGACGAAGACGCCGAAGGCCCTCTCGTCCTCGAGGATCTTGCCGCCGATGTGGGCGCCCGGGTTGAATCCGAAGCAGAAGTGGGCCACGTTGTACATCTTGCGGTCCCGGAAGTGCTCGATCCAGTCCCGCAGGATCTTCGCGGCCTCCCCGCCGCCAATCGAGACGATCCGACCCTTGGAGAGCTCGAGGCGGATGGGCTCGCGGAGCGGCGCCAGGGGATCCGGGGGCCACACGGTCCCGTCCACGACGAGGCTTCCTTCGATCGTGCGCTCCACGGCGGCCCAGGAGATCTGGCCGCCGAGGTAGCAGTCCCGACCGGGGATGACGCACTCCCCCGTGTCCAGGATGATGGGGCGCTTACCGACCTCGAACGTGAGGTCGGTCCCCGCGGGCGACGTGACCCGGATCTCCTTGGCCTTCGCGGTCATCCGTTGCAGGGTCACGCCGAACTGCTTCAGCGCAGGCAGGGAGACGTTCCCGATGCAGCGGATGAGCATGTCCGCGTCCATCCCCGTGAGGCACAGGTGCCGCGTGCCGCCGTCCATCGCACGCTGGAAGGCTCTCGTGGTGATCAGGTAGGTCCGCGCGAACTCGACGAGGATGTCCGCCTGGCGCATGGCCTCGGCCATGGGTGCGGGCGGCTCCGTGCCCGGCGGACCCTTGATCCGATACCAGACCTCCAGCGGGACGCCACCTCGTGCTTCCACCGCGTCCACGGTCGCCCGCACGACGCTCGCGTCCGCGCCCGGGTCGCCGTAGACGATTGCCGTCTCGCCCTTCCTGAGCCGCAGCAGGTCTCGCACGAGGACCGTCGCGGCACCCTGCACGTCGACCATGGTCACCGCGCCCCCTTCTTGTGCTTGCGCTCGATCGGGGTGAACTTGGCCTTGTACCCGAAGTATCCGGGTCCGAAGCCTTCGACTCCACGAGGCGTCCGCCAGATTTCCGGCGCAGGCAGGCCGAAGGCGGCGATGTGCTGGCCCTTCTTCACCCACGGATTCAGGATCGGCGCGCGCTTGTCCAGGTCGAAGAGGCACACGAGGTCGGGCGCCGTCACGTCCACCTTGCCGTTGCGCCAGGCCATGATGTTCTCGTTCTTGAACCAGACGTGATACCGCGCGCCGCGGTCGCTCCCCGTGCCGCGGATCTCGATGTCGCCGAACGTGAAGCCTTCCTTGTCCTCGTACTTGCAGTTGGTCGGCGCCACGCCCTCGAACAGGAGGTATCCATCCGTGGCGGCGAGGATGGCCTCCGTGGCGTCCCGGGAGCGGTCTTCGATCGCGTGACCCACCTTCTCGGAGAAAGAGAGGGACCGCAGGACGAGGCCCTTCCGGAGGTCCGCGACGCGCCCCGGGTGGTCCGCCACGCCGACGTGACCGCCGCTCGCCACGGCCATGGCTCGGACGAGGGCCTCGGCATGGAAGTCGTCCTCCACGTGCTGGACGACCGCCTCGTCCCCGTACTTGTTCGCGATGCCCATGGGGGCGATGGGGATGCCCGCCACGAAGTACGTGGAGTGCTGGAGATCCGGTACGGACCGCCCTGCGCCGTCTGCGTCGAACGCGGGGAGCCCGAGCTGCGCCGCGACGACGAGCGCGGCCGCCGTGTTGCCGCCGCCGAGCTCCGTGGCCACCGTGGTCCCGAAGCTCACGCCCAGGTGCCGCTCGAGGACCTTCGCGGCCAAGAGGCACTCCTGTCCGTCGTACGGGGCTGCCTTCGCCTTGAAGGCCGTCTTCCCCGATGGCGCGAGGCTGCCGCAGTAGTACGGCGTGCACGCCCAGGTATCCGCCGCGAGCTCATCGGGGTCCGCGAGCCGGAAGGAGCGACCCGCCTTCAGGTCCCGCTCCACCTCCTTGAGTCCGCGCTCCAGGGAGCCACCCCCTCCGGTCCCCAGGAAGGCCGCTCCGATCAGCATCTCCCGCAGATTCTGCCACTCCAGTGTCCTCACGTTCCGACCTCCTTGGCAATCTCCTCAACGAAATGACAGGCCACGAAGGTGGCCCCGACCTGCCGCAGAGGCGGCTCCTCCGCGGCACAGCGCTCTTTGGCCCACGGGCAGCGCGTCCGGAAGCGGCAGCCCGAGGGCGGCTCCAGGGCGGATGGAATCTCCCCCGCCAGGGGCACATGGGCCTTCACCCGCTCCGGGTCCGGCAGCGGGACCGCGTTCCGCAGGGCGCGCGTGTAGGGGTGCTGGCCGTGTTCCAACACGTCGACGGCCCCGCCTACCTCCATGAGCTTCCCGAGGTACATGACCCCGACGCGGTCCGCCAGGTAGCTCACGAGGGCGAGGTCGTGGGTGATGAAGAGGTAGGTGAGACCGAGCTCCGCCTGGAGCTCCTTGAGGAGGTTCACAATCTGCGCCTGCACGGACACGTCCAGGGAGGACGTGGGCTCGTCGAGGACGATGAACTTCGGCGAGAGGGCCAGGGCGCGGGCGACCGCGATCCGCTGGCACTGACC
>CAZJIP010000040.1:2740-4522 GCA_964546105.1 uncultured Methanomassiliicoccales archaeon | reverse complement strand
AGCCCGAAGGTCTCGCCCTCCCGGATCTCGAGATCAACCCCATCCACCGCGTGGACCCGTCCTCGTCCCGCGAACCCCATTCGCACGGGGAAGTGCTTCCGGAGACCTTCGACGCGAATCAGACTCACTCCATCACCCCTTCGTACAAGAGGCAGGACGCGCGGTGCCCCGGCCGATGCTCAAGCAAAACCGGGTTGCGGACCGAGCAGCTCTTCATCGCGAATTCGCACCGGGGATGGTAGCGACAGCCCGTCGGTGGGTCGACCAAGCTGGGGACGCTCCCGGGTATCGAGGCGAGAGGGTGGCCACGGGCGTCCGGTCGCGGTAGTGAATTCAAGAGGCGCTTTGTGTACGGGTGCAAAGGATCGCGGAAGAGGTCTCTGGTGCTGGCAATCTCCGCGAGGGTACCTGCGTACATGACCCCGACCCGTTGGCAGGTCTCGGCGACTATTCCCAGGTTATGGGTAATGAGGAGGACGGAGAGTCGCAGCTCGCGCTGAAGCTCCATAATCAGGTCGAGAATCTGGGCTTGGATCGTCACGTCGACTGCAGTCGTGGGCTCGTCCGCGATTAGCAGCTTTGGCCGGCACGCGAGCGCCATCGCAATCATCGCGCGTTGCTGCATGCCGCCGCTCAGCTCGTGGGCGTAGCTCTTAAGAATCTTCTGGGGGTCCGCGAGGCCAACGCGTCGGAACAGCTTCTTTGCCCGTTCTTCTGCTGCAGGCTTCTCCACGTTTTCATGGGTCCGAATCACGCGCGTGATCTGTTCTCCGACACTGAAGACCGGGTTCAGACTCGTTGCCGGGTCCTGAAAGATCATCGTGATCTGGCTACCTCGCAGTTTCTCCATTTCCGAATCGGGGCGGCCGAGCAGTTCTTTGCCGTCGAACCGGATGTGCCCTGTCCGCACGTGAGCCGTCTCCGGAAGGAGGCCCAGGATCGTGAGGGCGGTCACCGTCTTCCCGCAACCGGTTTCCCCCACGAGGCCGAAGACCTCACCTTGTTCCACAGAAAACGTGACCCGGTCCAAGACCCTCGCGAGGCCTTGGTCCGTCGCGAACTCAAGGCTGACGTTCTCAACGTCTAGGAGCGGCCCCACAAAAGTCGCCTCCTTCGGAGTTTGGGATCGAGCGCGTCGCGTAGCGCGTCGCCAACGAGGTTGAACGCCAAGACTGCCAGGAAGATCGCCAGCCCCGTGAACGTGGAGTACCACCAGAACGTCACGAAGTTGCCCCGGGCGAAGGCCTCGTTGAACATGACCCCCCAGTCCGGCGTCGGGGGCTGGGGCCCCAGACCCAGCCAGCTCAAGGACGCACCGATCAGGATAGCCGATCCAATGTCCATGGATGCCTGAATGATCGATGACGTGATTGAGTTGGGGAGGATATGACGAAGGATGATCCGGCGACGCGGCAACCCCAGCGCTACCGTCGCCTCCACATATGGCTGGGTACGCACGACGAGGACTTGGGAATGCACCAGTCGAGTGTACCAAGGCCAGAAGCTCACAGCCATGGCAATGATGACGGCCCCCGTTCCCCGCCCAAGGGTTGCGGCGATGACGAATGCAAGGAGTGTCGGGGGGAAGGCCAGGAACATGTCGGTCACCCGCATAATCACTTCCTCGACGAACCCGGCCACGTATCCGGCGACGACCCCAAGGAGGACGCCCACCGGAAATGCAATGGCGACGGTGAAGACCCCCACGGCGAGCGCGAGCTCGGAGCCGAACCAGATCCGCGACAAGACGTCCCTCCCCAGATTGTCCGTCCCCAGAAGGTG
>CAZJIP010000040.1:0-2640 GCA_964546105.1 uncultured Methanomassiliicoccales archaeon | reverse complement strand
TAGTCGAAGTCGATGACCGCTAGGTACGCGTACTGTCCAATCCCATTCCACTGGTAGATGTACTCGATGAGGAACGCACCCGTGAGCGAATACGCGAGAGAGAGCCCCACGCCGACAATGGCCGGACTTATCGCGTTTCTCAATGCGTATCGGTATTCGACGATCCGCGCAGGCAAACCAAAGGCCTTGGCCGTGCGGATATAGTTCTCTCCAAGAACATCAACCATCATCGAACGAACCATCCGAGCGACCAAGCCGATAGGATAGAGCGCGAGCGTGATTGTAGGAAGCACGAGATGAACCAGCGCGTCCACGAATCGAATTGGGCTCCCTGCCAAGATGGAGTCAATCGTCAGGAAGCCTGTCACCGTGGGTACGGGGTTTGTTATGGCCAGGACCGGGTCATAGCGACCGCTCACGGGCAGCACATGCATTACTTGACTGAACAGAATCTGGAACAGGACCGCCAACCAGAAGGTAGGCATGGCGACCCCGCCCACCGCAAGGAAACGTGTGACGTGATCCGGCCACTTTCCCTGCCGAATCCCCGCGATGACTCCCAGTGGGATTCCGACGAGGAGCGCCAGGATCACCGAATAGATGATGAGCTCCAACGTCGCGGGGAGCGCGCTCGCGAGGTCCGAGAGGACCGGATTCTTGGTTCGGAGCGATGTGCCTAGGTCGCCCTGTAGGAGTCCCGTGAAGTAGTAGCCGAACTGGATGGGGAGCGGATCGTCCAAGTGGAGTTGGGAACGCGCACGCGCAAGGTCCTGAGCCGTGGGACGCGCCCCTGCCCAGAGCGCCGCAGGGTCCGCAGGCACGACCCTCGATAGGAAGAACGTAATCACTACCACGCCCAGGACCACGATGACGGCCAGCAGCGCGCGGCGTAGAAGGAACCGGGCGAATGCCCCTCCAGGGAGGCCGCTGTCGCGAGACTTCAGCGCCAACGTCCTCACCGCGGGCCCGCGGGCCGCGACCCTAGCGACTCAGCTGGTAGAAGAACACCACCAGCGGATAGGCCGGGTTGTCGTTGAAGCCCTGCAGGTTCGACCGAAGGAGGTACACGTTCTTCATGTCGACGATCCCGAGGCCGGGCACGTCCTTGTACAGCATGACCTGCGCGGAGCGGTAGTCGGCGAGGGCCTGGGTCGGGTTCGTCGCTTCGTCCGCGGACCCGTTGAAGATGGCGTTGTCGAACGCCGGATTCTTGTAGTAGCCCAGGTTGAAGTACTGGTAGCTGTCCGTGCTGAACATGTTGTACAGGAAGTCGAACGGCGTCACGTACGTGGGCCACCAGTACATGACGAAGATGCTCTGCGCCACGCTGGCGTTCGCCTTCGCCTCAGCCCACTGCACGTCCCACGTCTTCGGCTCCAGGTTGAGCGTGATCCCCAGCGTTGCCAGGTTCTCCTTCCACAGCACACCGATGTCTCCTTCATAGGGGTCATCCAACAGGTAAGTGTAGTTCAGCGTGAACCCGCCGTTCGGGTATCCTGCCTGCGTGAGCAGAGCCCTTGCCTTCGTCAGGTTGAACGCGTAGCGGGGCAGCGTCGCATCGTGGCCCCACATGGTATCAGGCACCACGCCAATCGATTGCGTCCCGGTACCGTTGACCACGGAGCTCACAATCTGGCTGTAGGGCAGGGCGTATGCCAGCGCTTGCCGAACGCTAAGGTTGTTCGTGGGGGATCGCTGGATGTTGAAGAACGCGTACAGCGCACGATAGCTCGGATGGGTGACCACCGCGACCGCCCCGTTGCTGCGCAGGGTAGGCAGGTCAGCAAGGGGAGGGTCAATGCCGATGTCCACGGACCCGCTAAGGATTGCCTGTTCGCGCTGGGCCGGCGCCGAGATTGTCTCAATGATGGCATGCTCGAACTGACCCGCCTTCCAGCCGCCCCAGTAACCCTGGAACCGATCGAGGACTGCGTTGGACTGCTTGTACGAGGCGGAGTTGATGACATAGGGACCGGACCCTGAATCGTGATGCTGGATGTTGAACCAACTCTGCTGCGCCGCGAACTGTTCGGTCAAGTTCCCGCCGGTAGCGGTCGAAGGGGGCGTGTTCGGGGAGAACATGTAGGCTCCATACCCGGACGACGCGATCTTGTCCAGTGCAGCCGCGTAGTCGAGATGGAACGTGACATGATATGCATCCACAATCGTGATGGAGTCCTTGGTGAAGTTGGCCCACTCGGGCGTGGTCCACGGGGTCGATGTGTTGGACACGGCGAAGTAAGCGCCGGCACCCTTGAGGGGGTACCAGATATATGCGGCACCCTGGTTCATGTAGACGGTGCGATCAATCGAGAACTTGACCGCGGTCGCGTTGAATGGCGTGCCGTCATGGAACGTGACACCCTGGCGCAGGGTGAAATTCCACGTCATGCCGTCCGACGAGTGGGTCCACGCGGTCGCCAGGAGGGGCTCCGCCTGGTTCGTCGTCGGGTTCCACCGCGTGAGGGTCTCGTACACGTTGGGCAACAGGATGATCGAGTTCGAGAACTCCGAACTCGGATCAAGGGTAGTCATGTCCGAACTCGTGGCGTAGGTGACGACACTCGCGGACGGCGCGCTGTACAGAATCACGTACGCCGCGATCGCGGACAGAGCCACGATCACCACGACGATCACCGT
>CAZJIP010000039.1:0-15785 GCA_964546105.1 uncultured Methanomassiliicoccales archaeon | reverse complement strand
ACATCGGGATGAGGACGAGCTCCCAGAAGATGAAGAACAGGAAGAAGTCCAAGGACACGAAAACGCCCGTGAGGCTCATCTCGAGGAACAGGAGGAGGGCGAAGAACTCGCGTGGCCGGTGCTCCTCGTCCCAATGGAAGACAATCGCCAGCGTCGTCAGGAGGGGTGTAAGCCAGGCGAGAGGCGCGCTCAGCCCGTCGACGCCCAAGATCAGGGTCGTTCCGAACTGGGGCACCCAGGGCGTGCTCTCGAAGAAGTAAAAGGGGGAGCTCGTGCCGCCGGGGACGCCGTTCGTCCGGTCTGCTAGGCTCGGCCCTAGGATGGGGTCCAGCCAGGAAGCGGGGGAGAAATAGACGGATACGAGGATGAGGGTGAGCAGGACGAGCTGCGCGAGGCTGAACGCGAGCGCCACCCATTTCGCGATCCGCTGCGTCACCCCGACGGCCCACGTCGCGATGAAGCCCACGAAGGGGATGAGCAGGAGGATCGCTAGGACGTAGCCCATCTCACCCGCCGCCCCTCAGCCGCAGATACCAGCCGACGCCAAACACGAGGGCGATGACGACCGCGATGCCGAAGACGACCACCCAGGCGTAGCTCTGAACCTGCCCGGTCTGCCGCTGCCGCAACCGCAGCCCGGAACGGATGGTCTCCTCGCTCACGAGGTTGACCGCGCCGTCGACCACGTGCCGGTCGAAGTAGTCCGTCCCCGCCGCGGCCGCGATGCCCCCGCGGCCCACCGCGTTCACGATCCCGTCGATTACGCGCCGGTCAAACCAGTCCATCGCCTTCGCGAAGCCCCAGTAGACGCGTGCGCCAAATGCGTCATACACATCGTCGATCCAGTAGCGGCGGCTGAGCATCTCGTGGACGAAGGCCCCGCTCGGACTCCGCGTGAAGCGCTCCGCGGGGATGCTCTTTCTCGAGTAAACGGCCCAGGCGAGCGCGAAGCCCAGCAGGGCAGGGCCGAGGGAGAACGCCTCCAAGACGTAGTCGGTGAGCGGGACGCCGATCAGCGGGAGCTGGTATTCCGCGGTCGTCCCAGGCACGAAGATCAGGTTGCCGAACCCGCCCACCGGATACGCCGATAGACCGGAGATGAGGGTGAACGCGCCGAGGATAATCAGGGGAATCGTCATCGTCTTGGGCGCCTCGTGCGGGTGCTCGTGGCCGCGGTACGCGCCGTCGAAGGTCATGAACCAAAGGCGAAACGCATAGAAGGCGGTCAGGAAGGCGGTCACCACCCCGAAGAGCCAGAAGACGAGGTACACCGGGTCGATTGTGCCGGCCTCGAAGGCGGTCGAGAGGACCTCCCCCTTCGAAAAGAAGCCGCTGAATGGCACGATGCCTGCGAGTGCCAACGAGCCCAGGAGCATGGTGTAGGCGGTGACGGGCATCGACTTTCGGAGGCCCCCCATCTTCCGCATGTCGTTCGTCTCGACCGCATGGAGGACGCTCCCCGCGCAGAGGAACAGGAGCCCTTTGAAGAAGGCCTGGTTCACGAGGTGGAAAATCGCGGCGCTGTAACCGGCGGAGTTCAGGTCCGCGTACGGTGCGCCGTTCGCGAGGCCCGATGCCATCACAAACGCGCCCGCTCCGAGCCCGAGGAACATGTAGGCAAGCTGGGATATGGTCGAGAACGCCAGCACGCGCTTGATGTCGTAGTTCACGATGGCCATCGAGGCCGCGAACAGTGCGCTGAACCCGCCGATCCCTGCGACGACAAAGATCGCGGTCCAGGGGGGATCCACCGGGACGCCATTCAGCGGCATGGGGACGAGGAAGATGAACGCCCGGGCGGTTAGGTAGACTCCTGCATTGACCATCGTTGCGGCATGGATCAGCGCGGAGACGGTGGTAGGGCCCTCCATGGCGTCGGGTAGCCAGGCATGTAGCGGGAACTGGGCCGACTTGCCCACCGCGCCGCCGAAGAGCAGAAGGGGGATCAGCGTGAGCAGCTGGGGGCTCAGGATGCCGACGCGCGCTGCAATCCCGTTCGGCCCGTAGATGTCGAGACTCCCGAACTGGCTCCAGATGATCAAGACGCCGATCAGAAACAGCACATCGCCGACCCGGGTCACCATGAAGGCCTTCTTCGCCGCCTTAGCCGCCTCGGGTTTGGAGTACCAAAACCCGATGAGGAGGTACGAGCAGAGCCCCATGATCTCCCAGAAGATGAGGAGCTGGAGGAAATTGCTCGCACTGACGGTCCCGAGCATCCCGGCCGCGAACAGGCTGACCTCTGCATAGTACCGGGGCTTCCCTTCTTCCCGGTGCATGTAGCCGAGCGAGTATACGAAGATCAGGAAGCAGAGGAACGAGACCAGCGCGAGCAGCACCACACTCAAGGTGTCAATCCAGAGGGAAATCCGGATGTTGTATGACGTGAGGCCGGTCGTGAGGTCGAAGCCTGGAAGCCAGACGTAACCGTCCAGTAGGACGCCGCCGAAGCCTACCCCGACCGCGCCCGCGAGCAGGGCGCGCGAGAGCAGGTAGACCGACAGCACGAGGGAAATGAAGATGCCGCCGATCGCGATGAACCCACCCCCCTCGGCGGTCCGCCGTCCGAGAAGCCCGGAAAGCACGAAGGCGCCGAGCGGCGCCACGAGGATGACCCAGACGTACGAATACCCGGGAAGGAAGAGCAGGCTGAGCGCGCTCAACGCTACCGCGACGCCCGCAGCCACGAGGAACCAAGTCAGGGTGCGGTCGTCCAGCTTACCACCTCAGGAACCGCACACGGTCCATGTCGACCGTCCCGTGGGTCTGATAGATCGAGAGGAAGATCGCTAGGCCCACGGCCGCGTCCGCCGCGGCCACCGCGATGCCCAAGAGGGCGAATACCTGTCCGCTCGCGTCGTTCGAATACGAGCTGAAAGCGACGAAGTTCAGGAGCGCGGCGTTGATGACGACCTCGAGGGACATCAGCACCATGATCGCATTCTTCCGGGCGAGGACGCCGTACAGTCCGATGCTGAACAGGAGCGCCGACAGCACGAGCTCCCACTCCAGGGGTATCATGGCCCGCGCTTCCCCCCTTCCATCTTCGCCAAGTATACACCGCCGACCATCGCGGCAGCCAGGATGATTCCGATGAGGATGAGCGCAATCGAATAGGAGTAGAAGAGGCTGTTCGCCAGCGCGTTGCCCGAGGGCGAGGTTGCGTTCACGAGCGGCACCTGGTGCTGCTGGGTCGGCCAAGGCACGCCGATGAAGGACACGGCCATGACGAGGAAGAGGGCGCCCACCGCGGCGACGGAAAGGGCTTGTCGCTGCGTGATCATGGCTGTCCCTCCATACCGGGCTCCTCCATGATCTTCCGGCGCGTGAGCATGATACCGAAAGCGAACAGCAGGGGGACCGCCCCCGCGTACACGAGGATCTGGATCAGGAACACGAACTCCGCGCGGAAGAGGAGGTAGATCCCGCCCACCGTGATCAGCGCGGCCGCGAGCCAGAACGCGGCACGGACGAGGCGCTTGCTCGTCACCAGGAGGATCGAGAAGCCGACCTCCGCGACGCTGAGCACGACGAAGGCGACGGCCTCCCAGTCAACGCCCATCGTATCCCTCCGGAAGCGCAGCGACAGAAGTCGGAATGAGGCTCACCCCACGACGAACGCCTGCCAGGCCGCGGCGAGGAGGATGGCCAGGAGGGAGAGCGGGATGAGCCGCTTCCAGCCGATGTTCAGGATCTGGTCGATCCGCACGCGTGGCACCGCCCAAGAAAGGACGACGAAGAACACGCCGAGGAGGTAGATCCGGAGCAGAAACCAGATCTCCTCGGGGATAATCGGAATGGGAACGTTCTGGATGTAGAAGGTGTAGAACACGGGGCCGCTCCAGCCGCCGAGATAGAGAATCGAGATGAGGCCCGCCCCGGCGATCATTCGCAGCCACTTGAACCCGAACACGAGGCCGAACCGCATCCCGCTGAGCTCCGTGGTCCAGCCCTCGACGAGCTCCGCGTCCGCCTCGGGTAGGTCGAAGGGGATGCGCTCCATCTCCGCGACGATGGTGACCATGAAGATGATGAACCCGAGGATCTGCGGGCCGAGGATGTTCCACCGGGGAATCACGAGGGGGCCCAAGGCCACGAGGGGCTGCTCCTGCTGCAGGACGAGCTGCTGTGGGTCCAGGGTACCCGTCGTGAACACGAGGGCGATAACCACGAGGACCAGGGGGATCTCGTAGGCCATGAGCATGGCCGCGGAGCGCAGGCCGCCGACCAGGGTATACTTGTTGTTCGCGGACCACCCTGCAATCAGGATGCCCAGGGGCGCGAGGGAGAACGCAGCGAGGATGAACAGAATGCCCAGGTCCAGGTTCGCGACGTACAGGCCGCTGGACCACGGGAGGGCCGCAAAGATCATCAGGGTGGTCCCCGCGATCCACGCAGGCGCCACGTTAAACATCATCGAGTCCGCGGACGCGGGCACGAGGTTCTCCTTCTGCAGGAGCTTCATCCCGTCCGCCACGTTCTGGAGGTAGCCCCAGCCCTTGTGGGTCGGCTTGTCCTTGCGGCGATTGAAGGGCCACAGGGGCAGGGACCATATGGAGATCATGATCCCGTACCGGTCCTGGAGGCGGCTGTATAGCTTCCGCTCCACCCACATAATCGTGAGCAGGTTGAGCAGGACAGCCCAGATGATCATCACGAGGACCATGACGAGCCACGTGAGGACGGTGAGGACAGGCGGGGACGCGAGCCAGCCGCCCAGGGCGTGGAGCGGGTCGTTGATCGGAGGGATTACGAAGCCGATCGCGTAGAGGATCTGATCGATGATCCAGATGATGGCGCCGGTAAGGATGTAGGACGAGGCAAAGAGGCTCGGCACGAGGGGAGCGCTCATTTGTCGATCTCCCCCACGCACACGTCGATGGAGCCGAGGATGGCGACCACGTCCGCGAGCTTGTTGCCGCGGAGCATGAGCGGCGTGGCGGCCATGGTGCAGAAGATCGGGCTGCGGATCTTCACGCGGTACGGCCGGTCGTCCCCGTCGCCGCAGACATAGAAGAGGGCCTCACCCCGCGAGTCCTCCGTGCGGACGTACCCCTCGCCCTCCGCGCGGCGCGGCGGCTTGGTCCGGTACGCACCGTCCTTGGGCATCTTGGCGAGGGCCTCGAGGATGATTTTGCAGGACTCCCGCATCTCGTTGAAGCGGCAGATGAACCGCGCGTAGGAGTCGCCCGCGTCGGGCCCCTTCCATACCTGGGGTTCGAAGTCGACCTCGTCATAGACCTCGTAGGGATCGAGGCGCCGGAGGTCCACGTTCACGCCGCAGGCGCGGAGGTTCGGGCCCGTGACGCCCCAGTTGGTTGCGTCCGCCGCGGAAATCTTCCCGACGCCCTGGGTCCGCATGTGGAAGATCTTGGAGTCGTGGAGCATGGGCTCGTAGTCGTGGTCCAGCTTCTCCAGGAAGTGTTCGATGCTCCGCTTGCACATGGCGTCGAAGTTCTCCGGGATGTCGTTGCGGACGCCGCCGATCCGCGGGTAGTTCTGGTTCATCCGCATCCCGGTCATGAGCTGGATGAGGTCCAGGAAGAGCTCGCGCTCCCGGAGGGACCAGAGGAGGACCGTGAGGAGCCCGAGATCCGGGCCGTACGCGGCGAGCCACATGAGGTGGGACGCAATCCGTTGGAGCTCCAGGGAGATCACGCGGAGATACTTGCCGCGCTCGGGCACCTCGACGCCCATCATCTTCTCCACGGCGAGGCAGTACGCGTGGGACCACGTGATCGACGAGACGTAGCACAGGCGGTCCGTGAGCACGATGACCTTCTGGAACTCGCGGACCTCGGAGATCTTCTCGACGCCGCGGTGGAGGTAGCCCAGCTCGGGCCGCGCGTCCGTGATCGTCTCGCCGTCCACCTTGACCTTCATGTTCCAGAGCCCATGGGTCATGGGGTGCTGGGGCCCCATGTTGATCCAGAACTCGGGCATTCACTTGCCCCCCTTGAGCTTCCGCCGGCTGATGTACTGCCGGTCGACCTCCTGGGGGAAGTCCTTCCGGAGCGGGTGGAACTTGAAGTCGTCCGGGAGGAGGATCCGCGTGAGGTTCGGGTGGCCCTCGTAGACGACGCCCATGAGGTCCCAGGACTCTCGCTCGGGGTAGTTCGCGGCGTTCCAGAGATCGCACACGCTCGGAATCTTGGGGTCGTCGTGGGGGATGCGGGCGTTCACCTGGACGACGCAGCCGTTCGCGTAGTTCTCCACGTGGTAGACGCTCTCGTAGTGATCCTTCCAGTCCACCGCGCTGATGCATCCCAGGTGCTCGAAACCCGCCTTCTCCTTGAGGAACGTGCAGACGCGGAGCAGGTCGCCGCGGTCGATGACGATCTCGACGAGGCGCGGACGGACGACGCGGGCCTCCCGGAGCTCCGTGGGGAACTCCCTGCGAAGGGCCGTGAGGACCTCCTGCTCCACGCCAGCGACGGGCCGGCCGCTGACCTCCGGGGCAGGCGCCTGCACCGCGCTCATATATGGATGACCTCTTCCTTCTTCAGCGCGTACTGCGTGGCGACAAACATGATGCCCAGGAAGATGAAGGGCGAGACGCGCGCGATGAGCGGCGTCGAGGGATCCAGCAGTCCGCCCCAGGCGAAGGCCCAGAGGAGCAGGAAGATGGCCGCCACGTCGAAGACGAGGAAGATGAGGGCGAACATGTAGTACTGGAAGTGGAACTCAATCTGGGCCTCGCCCTCGGGCACCTCCCCGCATTCGTACACGAGGTCCTTCAGCGGGGTGGGGTTCGTGGGCCGGAACAGGCGCGTCGCGAAGAAGGTCCCCGCCGGGAACAGGATGGCCACGATGGCGAAAATGACGACTGGTCCGTAGGTGTCGAGGAGTGCCATCCGGCGCAGGAAAAAAGGTTACCCTATTAAACCTTTGGAGCGCACTCCGCTCCGAGGCGCGGCGCCTCCCTACAAACGGGTCCGCGCGGCCCTGGAAAAGCGCGTCTCGCAACCATTTATATTCGGGCGCCCCATTGTATTTTCCCGCATGGTCGAATCGCGACGGTTACCACCGGGCCAACATAACGTCCGCAAGTGGCCCCGACTCGACCTCGGCATCGTGCCGCGGTTCGACCCGAAGACGTGGGACTTCCGCGTGGACGGCGAGGTGGATGCACCGCTGCGGCTCACGTACGACGAGCTGCTCGCGCTGCCCAAGCAGAGCGTGACTTCGGACTTCCACTGCGTCACGGGGTGGACCACGTTCGACAACGCGTGGGAAGGCGTCACAGTCCGCGAGCTCGCGAACCGCGCGCGCATCCGGCCCTCCGCGCGCTTCGCCACGTTCACCTGCGGGGACGGCTACACGACCTCCCATCCTCTCGCGGTCCTCTACGACGCGGATGTCCTCATGGCCTACCGCTGGGATGGGAACCCGCTGCCCTTGGAGCACGGAGGCCCGGTCCGCCTCCTCGTGCCCAAGCGGTATGCGTACAAGAGCGCGAAGTGGGTGCGGCAGCTAACGTTCACCGCGGAGGAGGAGCTCGGCTACTGGGAGGTCCGTGGATACAGCAACACCGCGGACCCCTGGACCGAGGACCGGTACTCGTTCTGAGAAGGGAGCCTTCGGAAACGGCTATAAGCTCACTGCGGTTGGACGCAGTGACGGTCGTGGCCGCGGATTCGGAGGCTGAGGATGTCGGTGACCAGAGGCGGATGGGCTTCTGGGAGCATCTCGACGAGCTCCGGCATCGGCTCAAGACCACGTTCCTCGTGGTCATCGTCCTCTTCGTCATCTTCCTCACGACGGGGATCGGCCAGGTAGACGTGGGATCCCTCCAGGTGCCGATGCTGCTCCCCGCGCTCGGGCCGACGAGCGACAACGTGGCCACGCAGTTCTTCCTCGCGGTGAAGGGCTACCTTGTTCCGGACCGTGTCGGGGGGCTTCCGCTCAACTTCAGCTACCAGCAGCCCTGGGATGCGTACATCGTCATGTTCAAGGTCGCCTTCTTCCTCGCCATCGTCGTGGGTTCGCCCTTCATCGTGTACGAGATGGGGCAGTTCATCGGGCCCGCCCTCCGGCCGTCCGAGAAGCGGCTGATCCGCCGAATCACCCTTCCGATCCTCCTTCTGTTCATCGCGGGCGTGACGATGTGCTTCGTAATTGTCCTGCCCTTCACGTTCAACCTCCTGTTCTCCGTGCAGAACCTGATGGGTGCGAACTTCCTTGTCCTCTACGGAACCAACTTCATCGACTTTGTCCTCCTGTTCAGCCTCGCGTTCGGTGTCGCCTTCCAGCTCCCGGTGGTCATGTACGGCCTGTCGGCCGTCGGCATCGTCTCCGCGGACTTCTGGAGGCGCCACTGGAGAGTCGCGGCGGCCGGAATCTTCCTGTTTGGCGCGATCATCACCCCCGACGGCAGCGGGGTCACCATGATGTTTGTGTCCCTCCCCATGCTGGCCCTCTATATCGTCGGCTACGCCTTCGCGAAGCGGTCCGGACGACGCCGGATAGCCACTGCGAAAAGCTCATAATCCTCAGACCGGTTGGTGTCGCCCGGGGTAAGGGACGTGTGGTCGCTGTCGTCCATAGACATCACCGCCCAGATCGAGGGCATTGAGTGGATCATCCTGCTCATCATCGTCGCGGTGCTGTTCCTCTTCGGACCCCAGAAGTTGCCCGAACTCGCCCGCGGCGTTGGCCGCGCACTCGGTGAGTTCCGCCGCGGCCGGCTGGAGGTCGAGAAGGAGATCAACCAACAGTTCTCGGAGGAGGATCCGCGGGTCAAGGTCGAGCGGGCTGCGAGCTCCCTCGGCGTCGCCACCGCGGGCAAGTCGGACCTCCAAATCAAGTTGGACATCGCGCGGGCGGTCGACAAGGCCCCGGACAACCAGGTCGTCTCGGCGGCCCAGAGCCTCGGCGTGTACGACGCGGGCGCGGACATGACGCGGCTCCGCGAGCTCATCATCAAGGCACTGAACGTCTAGGGACTCGTTCCTACGCGAAGAGCCACGGCGCAGCGCGTTAGCTTTATCAGAGCTAAGGGGTTACGGACGCCCGCCGCGCAGGAGATGGGCGTTTGGCGAACACGGATTATGCGTACCGCCGACTCGTGAACACGCTGGGTCCGGAACGGGTCGCGCGGACCGAGTTCGACCGGATGGTCTACAGCCACGACTTCGCCTCGCTGCCCAAGGTCGCACTCCTGCAGTGGCGCCTCTACCCCGACTTCGTCGTCCTCCCGCAGACCACGGAGGAGGTCTCCGCGATTGTCAAGCTGAGCGACGAGTCCGGCCTGCCCATCGTTCCCCGCGGCGGCGGCACGGGCTGGTACGGCGGCGCGGTGCCGAGCCGTGGCGGCGTCCTCCTGGACTTGCGCAAGATGAACAAGGTGCGGACCTTCGACCCGCAGGCACGCACGATCACCGTGGAGGCCGGCGCGACGTGGCAGGACGTCGCGGAGTACGTGGAGGCGCGCGGCTTCGCTCTCCCATCCATGCCGACGAACGCCATGGCGAGCACGGTAGGCGGGGCCATCAACAGCGACGTCGTCGGCTTCGGCTCGTTCCGCAACGGCGTGCTCCGACAGGTGGTCCGGGACCTCGAGGTGGTCCGCGCGGACAACCAAGTCCTCCACACGGCCGCCGGCGCGGACGCAGGCGGCGCCTACGCGGATCTCACCCCGTTCTTCTTCGGCGCGGAGGGGACGCTGGGCGTGATCACCGCGGCGACCCTGCGGCTCGACCCGAAGCCCGAACTGACGAAGCCCGTGGCCTACGCGTTCCAACACACCGAGGCGGCCGCGACCTTCCTCCAGGCGGTGGTGGACTCCGGCGTGCAACCGTACCACGCCGCCCTGCTCGACCGGGAGCATTTCGTGTTCGAGCGGGCCCTTCACGCGGACTCGCTGGAGCCGACGGACCTCATCCTCCTGTGCCTCGCGGGCCCCAAGGACGACGTCGCAGACCAGGAGAAGACGTTGGACGCGCTGGCCCTGAAGCACCAGGGGACCAAGCGGCCCCCCGAGGAACCGGAGTACCTCTGGGACCGGCGGTTCCGGATGTACAGCGCGCGGCGCATGAGCCGCGGCCTCGTCGTGGCCAACAACGTGGTCCCGGTCGCGAAGCTGCCGGAAGCCTGCGCGACCGCGCGCACCCTGATCCGCAAGATGAAGCTCAACGGGGCGGTCGTGGCGTACCCCATGGACACGACCTCCGCCATCCTCGCTCCCTACGTCCTCATGAACGAGACGGTACCCACCGGCGGTACCGCCCTGGGCTATGTGAAGAAGATGGGAGACGCCGCGTTCGAACTGGGTGGCCATCCCATGGGCCTCGGGCTCTTCATGGTTTTCAACCTGCGGACCATGCACGGCCGCGCGGCGTCCTACACCGCGTACGTCAAGGACGCCTTCGACCCCAAGAAGAAGATCAACCCGGGCAAGACGATCGAAGTCTGGACCAAGTACACGTTCCCGGGGATCCGCGCGATCCCGCCGCCTGCCATGCGCATTGGCCTGAACCTGGCCGCGTTCTTCCGGAGGATTAAGCCGACCCAGGACAAGTTCGTGCGCGCCTACGAGCGAGGCAAGGAGGCGGGCTGAAATGGGCCTCCTGCGGGACTGGAACTACATCGAGGCCGCGACGGAGATCCCGGCCCTCTCCGAGATGATCCGGGAGGCGCTCATCCACGCCCTCTTCGTCCGGAACGACCGCGTGCTGCCGCGGGAGATCATTGCAGATCTGACGCGCACCCCCGCGGTCACGGTCAAGGTCAAGGACGACACGGACATCCGCAAGCTCGTCCAGGTCCTCAACGGGGAGGAGAGCACGCTGAGCCTCGGACTCCCCGCGGAGGACTACAGCTACTTCCGGACCCAGCTCGGGGTCGGGAAGGACCGCGAAATTGGCCTCACGGTCCGGCCGCGAACCCTGCTCACCTACGACTGGCTCGTCCCGGAGCAGCGCGGCGTCCAGCTCGACTTCACCGCGTTCACCGCGCTCACCTTCCACGGGAAGGGACACACCGTGATCGCGCAGGTGGGCGCGCCCTGGAAGGCCCTGTACGACGCGACGGCGGAGAAGGGGCATCTCCTCCCCGTGGTCCCGACGGTCCCCCTCGCGTTTGCAATCGGCGATGCGATCTCTGGCGACGCCCCCCTCGCCTCGTACGACGGCGAGTTCGCTGCCTATGTGAACGCGCTGCGGACGATCTCCGCGTTCGGGCACCGGACACGCGTCGGCTTCGAGGAGGCTTCGAACAATGGCACGGGGTACGACGTCCTGCATGCCACGCTGCCCCTCGCGTCCGAGTTCTACGTCCCTGTGGAGGCGGCCCTGCGCCTTGCGCCGAAGCCGGCGGCGCGCAAGACCCTGACGTACACGTACGACGACCCGACGAAGCTGTCCGCCGCGCTGGACAAGCTCTCCCGGACCGCCCTGCGGTTCCCCTGGGTGCACGTGGCCGATGCGACCGCCGCGGCGCTCCTGCGACCGGGCATCCTCCCGGATGCCTTCACGGTCCAGGTGTGCCTCGCAGGCAGCGCGTCAGGCCTTCCGGCCCGGGAGAAAGCACTGGACGCGGCGATGGTGGGCTTCAAGGTGAAATCCGCCGACGTCCCCAATCCCTACGACGTGCCCGCTGCGGAGTACGACAAGACCGCGAAGCGCCTAGAGCGCGGCCTGTTCGTGGGCGAGGTCCGCCTCCCGGTCCTCGCCGCCGGAGACTTCGCCAGCCGCCTCAAGGCACTGGGCCAGCAGGTCGCGTCCAAGGTAGGATTCGTCGCGAGCCTGCGTTCCTCGGGGACGCTGTCCGCCTTCCCGTTCTTCGACCATCCGAAAGACCGCACGCACGTCTACGACCTATCCAAGGGCACCGCACGCCTCGCGGAGAAGATCCCGGGCGCGGTCTTCGTGTCCCGCCTGGGCCACCTGTGGAACCAGGACGCCGCGTACCGGGAGCGCATGCACATGTTCCGCGAGATCAAGCTGCGGTTCGACTCGCCCCACGTCCTCGAGCCGCTCGTCCGGCCGTGACCGTCACACGCCGGTCCACGGGACGCCCTTGTAGGGGTTTAGGACGATCTGGGTCTCCGTGTGGCGGATGCCCTCGATCTGGAGGTACTTGTCCAGGAACTCGTGGAGCTCGGACATGTCCACGAAGAACATGACGCAGAGCACGTCGTGCTCGCCCGTGACGCGGTAGACCGCGACCGCGCGGGGGTGCGCGACGATTTTGGCGACAACCTCCTCGCGGCGCCCCGGTTCCAGCGCAAGGTTCACGTACGCCTTCACGGGGTTCTCGATGAGCTGGTAGTTCAGGTAGCAGGAGTAGCCCTGGATGATCCCTTTGTCTTCAAGCGCCTTGATCCGCCGGCGGATCGTCGCCTCGGAAATGGCCAGCTCCCGCGCGATCTCCACGTTGGACAGGCGGGCGTTCTCCCGGAGGCGGCTCAAGATGCGGACGTCGACCTCGTCGATAGGGAGGAGCCTGAGGTCGAGTCCCCTCCAACGCTCGGCAAGGTGGATGTCGTCCGTGGCATGGGACGTCGTGGCGCCGGCCCCCCTCTGCGGCGGAGCTAGGGCCGAATCGTCGCTCTACGAAATCCGCCGCGAGGCAGACGGACATCGCGGGCCGGTACTTTAGATTTTCTTGGACCCCGTGGGAAACCCGGCGGCTTCCGTCACATTTGGGGTGCGCCGCAGGCGGGGCAGATCGCCGTGCCCGAGCTGATCAGCTCCCGGCAGGCGATGCACCGATCCGTACGTATCTTGATGGGCATCATGGACACAACGACGCCCAAGGGGATGAACAGGAGGGCCAGCCACCACGTGGCCGTCACGATCCCTTCGATGCCGATGGCGACGAGGAAGACGCCCGCGATCTTCATGACGACGATGAACCGCTGGATCTGGGGGAGGTTCTGGATGGTCTGGATTTCCTGCTTGTACGTCATGCGCGGGGCCTTGCGCGCCTTGACCACCCCGGGGCCGCTCACGGGGGTGTCCGCAGGGGCCATTCAGACGCCTCCCTTGGGAGGGGGCGACGGCGGGGTCGCCGGTTTCGGCGGGACCGCGGACGGCGGGGCGGCCGGCTTCGGGGGCGCCGCAGGGGCGGCCGCGGCAGGTACGGCCAAGGGCTTCGGCGGCACGGGCTTCTCGATCTCCACGACCTTCCCCTCCTTGGTCTGGAAACCGAACTTCGTGATCATATTAATTGCGTCCACGGGACAGACGATCGCGCACTTCTCGCAGCCCACGCAGTTCTCGACGATGATTGTGGCCTTCCGCGAGGAGTACGTGTAGTCGGGGAGGGAGAACTTCCGGTCCAGGGCGCTGATCGCCTCGAAGGCGCAGTTGTCGAAGCAGTGCATGCAGCCCATGCACACCTCCTCGTCCACGATCGCGGTGGTACCGCGGCCGCGGATGTACTCCTGCGTGCGGGCCTTCACGCCCTTCTCCTTGTACCGCTCCTTCGCGAGCTCCCAGTTCATCTGGCGGACCTTGCGGTAGTAGGCCACGTGCGGATCCTCGGGGACCGCGGGCGCGGCCGGCGGCGCCGGGGCGGTCGTCGGGACCGCCATCACCAGCCTCCCTTCCGGCCCGGCAGCGGCGGCTCCTTCCGCCTCACGTCGACATTGCTCCCCGTCGGATAGTCGCCGGGCAGGCGCTCCGCGAGGAACTGGGTGATGTCCATGACCCTGTACGCCTGGCGCTCCTCGCCGGGCTTCCATTTGTTCTCGTGGTGCAGGCAGCCGAAGTGGGTGAGGCACTTGGGACACGCGGTCAGGAGGTAGTCCGCGCCCACCTCGTCCGCCTCGTCCATCCGCTTGCGCGTGAGGCCTTTCGTCTTGTCGTTGCAGTACATCATCTGGGCGACGCCGCAGCACTGGGCGTCCGCGCGGAACGTCTTCAGCTCCACGAGCTCCGCGTTGTCCACGCGCTTGATCAGTTCCCGCGGCTCCTCGTACACGGGGTCCACGGGCATCTGGCGGCAGGAGCGACAGGGGTCCTGGTAGGCCACGCGGATCTTCTTCGCATTCTCGCCCTGAGGCGGCACGCGGAGGCCGCGTTCGTACAGAATCTGCGTGATGTGAACCACACGGATGCCCTGCTTCTCGAGGCCGTAGTCCAGCTTGAACGTCCGATAGCCCTCCGCGCAGGACGTGACCAGGGTCTTCACGCCGAGCATCTTGATGATCTTCGTGTTGTAGTCCCGCATGGCCTCGAAGACGTCGACCTTGCCCTGCCAGAGCTGGTCGTGGCCGCAGCACTTCATGAAGGAGCGATCCAGGATCATGGGCTCGATGCCCACGGCCCGCAGGAGCTTGATCGAGGAGTCGAAGATGATCCCATGATTTGTGTCCCCGTAGTTCACGTGGGAGAACTGCATCTCCATGTCGTAGTAGTCGACGCAGCCCGGGTAGTACGCGAACTCGGACTTCTGCTCTACATGGATCTCCGGGATCGTCGTGTCCTCGGCTTCGCTGTCCAGCACGCGGAACAGGATTGGATGGGGGATCGTCCGCCCGGGTCCGTACTCGGTTTCATCCGTGGTCATCATGTCCGTTCGCCTCCGTCCGCAGCGGCCCGGGCGTGGGCCCGTGCGCGCTCCTCGATGATGTAGTCACTGTACTTGATGTCCAGCGGGCAGACCGCGCTGCATGCGTCGCACGCGAGGCAGGTCCACAGCGGCACGCCGTCATGCTGCTTCTTGAAGCTGTTGTAGACTAGGTTGAGCCCGCCGAGGGCATCGTCCTCGACCTTCGTGATGGGGCAGACCGTGTGGCACTTGCCGCACTGGTAGCACTCGTTGAGCAAGTACTCGTAGCTGCTGTAGGGCCGCCGCAAGCCGAACCACGCGGTCACGACCGCGAAGCCGGGCAGAAGGATGAGCGTGTTGAAGTTCGGATCGAGGACTGTCGCGATCCAGAGGTAGCCCAGGTAATCCGTGTAGTACATCCCGGCCAGCAAAGCCACGAACGCAAGGAGCGACAGGATGCCTACCCAGTGCACCGCACGCCTTGCGCTGGACTCCGGGAGGATCAGGACCGCGAGGGCCGTGGCCCCCGTGGCCGCCGTGAGGATGAGGAGCCCGAGCGCGAGCTGGATTCAGTACGGCTGCACCTCGGGCCCGAGCCAGCCCGGCATGAACAGGATGAGGAGGGATTGCCCCGCGACGACGAGGAAGGGCAGGACCGTGGCGGGCACGAGCCAGCGCCGCATGGGCTGGAACCCGAGGCGCCGGAGCGCGATGTACGTCGCAAGGAACGTAAGGACCGGGGGGACGACGAACATCCACTTCAGGGAATCATCCGGGAACAGCGTTGCGCCCGTGGGGCTCTGCCAGCGCTGCGCGATTACCTCGCGGATTGCGTAGAGGGAGGCACCGAAGGTCCAGACGATGATGAAGGAGACGCCGAGAGCGGAGCGGAACGGCGCCTTCGCGGGTCTCGCCTCGCGGCCGCGGTCCAGGAAGGGCAGAACCAGGAGGAAGAGCACGGGGAGCCCACTGAGGATGTCGCCCCAAAAGGCGGCGTTGAACTGCGTCTCCAGGGGCGTGCCGGCACCGAGGATGAATTGGGGGAAGATGTCGCCGATCTTCAGAAGACCCCAGGAGAACAGGAGGTACCAGTCGGGCACGATGAGCTGGGAGAGGTTCTCCGAGCGCGGCGGACCGAGGGTCGGGACGACCGCGGCAGTCAGGAAGAAGAGAATCGCGGTCAGGAGGAGGGTCACGACGAGGTCGCGGGTGAGTTCCTGGGGATAGAACGGGATCCCGGGCTGATGGTCCGAGCGCGCGGGGCCATACTGGCGGGTGAAGCCCGGCCG
>CAZJIP010000038.1:0-15953 GCA_964546105.1 uncultured Methanomassiliicoccales archaeon | reverse complement strand
AGGGTCACGTGGACGACGAAGAGGCCGTCCCCGCCCGAGGGTTCGTCAATCCGCGCCCACAGTTCCACGAGGCCCTCCGCCACCATGGTGTCCAAGTGCCGGCGGACCGTCTTGCTCGAGACCTTGAGCTCGGCGGCCACGTCGGCCAGGGGCCGACGCGCATCGTCTGCCAGGGCCGAGACGATCCGGAGGTCGAGGGGCGAGAGCGGCCTGCGGATCCACCGCCGTTTCCCGATCCCATCCACAGTGTACTCGGGCATGAGGCGAGAGTCCATGGAGTAGATGCCCACGGTCGGCTCCCGCATCACGGCAGCACGCCGGACGAACTCGGCGTAGCCCTCGAGCTCGGAGAGAGCCCGCAGCCACCCGACCGCGTAGACGAAGTTGCCGCTCGCGACAATCACGCGGCGGGTGAG
Source organism: uncultured Methanomassiliicoccales archaeon (assembly GCA_964546105.1). GTDB lineage: Archaea > Thermoplasmatota > Thermoplasmata > RBG-16-68-12 > RBG-16-68-12 > RBG-16-68-12. The sequence goes on along the minus strand of CAZJIP010000038.1, from coordinate 15,537 downwards.
GTCGCTCTCCCCGAGGTGCGCGAGGATCTCCTCCATGGACGGGGCGTCGGACGGGCCGAAGACCACGACGGGGACCGCGTCCAGGTACTCGATCGAGACGGCGGCTGTGGTCCCACGGTAGACACCCTGCTCCGCAAGGACCCGCATCCGGTGGTGGACGGCCTGTCGGGAGATGCCAAGGCGCCGCGCAATCTCCTGGGCCGGCATCCGCGGGTTCGCGCCGAGCAACACGATCAATTCGCGGTCGGTGTCGTCCATGTCCTACGCTCCGCCAGCGGCGTGCTGAATAATGGAAGTTTGCTGCACCTGCTCGGCTTCCGGAGGCCAGCCGCCGTGAGAACGCCCCGGACGGGGGGTATACCCATACGAAGAGGTCGTCATGACCCCGCTGCAACGGCTGCGGCGCATTGCTTCGACCTTGGGCGAGCTCCAGTGGGGAGCCAGTGCTCAGCTCACCGCTTTCTTCACGAGCGCGGCGATCTTCTCCTCTTCCGCGGCAGTCATCTCCTTCAGCGCGAAAGCGACCGGCCACAGCGCGTCTTCGTCGAGGTTCGCCCTGTCGCTGAAGCCGAGCGTCGCGTACCTCGTTTTGAACTTCTGGGCTGGTTGGAAGTGGCAGACGATCTTGCCGTCCTTGGCATACGCGGGCATCCCGTACCAGAGTCTCGGCGAGAGGGCCGGCGCGCTGGCTTTGATGATGGCATGGAGCCGCTTGCCCATGGTGCGATCCGGTTCCGGCATCGCCGCGATCTTCGCGATCACGGCGCTTTCCCCGTCCGCTTCGTCCGCCCTCAGCTCTTGGGCGCGCTCCCTCATCGCGGCTCGTTCCTCCTCCGTGAATCCCGTGGGCTTCTTGCCTGTCGCCGCGGTTTTCTTGGCTGACTTCTGCGCGCCCGGCTGTGCGGCCTTCATGGTCACGCCCTCACGCCTGCGGAAACGGACTCCGTACTTAAGACGCACCCATTACGCCCGCCCAGGCGTAGCGTTTGCAGGGCATGGTGGCCAGCCCTGGAGCCAGCCGCGGGTCCTGCACATCGGACCAGGACACCCCGCTAGGAGGCGTCCTCGACCCGCTTCAACACTCGAAGGGCCGTTAAGGTGATCCACTTGCTCGGTTCCCCCGCCCGCTCCAGCGCGAGCCGCCTCACCTTCCTCGCGGCGGCCCCGGCACCGCTTCCCGGTCCTTCGTCGGGATGCACCCGGTCGAGGACCCAGGTCCCATCGCTCCGTCGCTTCTCGCGAAGGATTCGGAGGGCGGGTTTGAGGCGACGATCCCCGGCGTATCCGAGCCTGGCGAGGACGTCGAGCCCTACCAGGACGTCGTAGTAGTAGTGCGTCGGGTAATGGAACCGGAACCAAGGAGCGTACCGCCGCCCCTCCTCGAAGAGCTTCCGCTCGAGATAGAACTCTGCCCCTCTCGAGATCGCCCGCTCCATCCCGGCGGTCCGATTCGCCTTCGGGATCGTCGCGAACGCGGCCAAGGCCTCCCAGCAGTCGAGGGTCCCGGGCCTGCCGGCGGCGCAGTTCCAGCCCCCGTCCTCCCGCTGGTCCTTGATCATCCATTCGTACAGCTTCAGTACGCGGCGATCGCCGCCGTATCCGAACCGCGTCAGCATGCGCGCGACGTTCCCGACGATGCAGACCTCCTCCGTGAAGAGGTTCACCTCCGAGCTGAGGTGCAGCTTGTGCTCGAAGATGCGGTCGGCGAGCCTTCGCACCCGCGGGTCGGCCGCCGTGAGGCCGAGGTCGGAGAGGACGATTCCCTTCCAGATCGACGAGTCGTACAGGGGGAAGCGGAGCAAGCGGACCCACTCCCGGACGGTCCTTGGCTCGTGGGCCTCCCAGTACCCCTTCGGCTTCTGGGTTCTCAGAATGTCGTGAGCCCAACCCACTCGAGGGATCGTCGAATGGGCTTCTCTCACGTCGGGATCATCTTCCTTGCGCCCGAGCAGGTCAACCAGTGTGTGGTAGCGAACGGACGGCTGGTTTTCTTCGAGCAACCAGTCAATGACTCGCGCTTCGTGACCGTCGTGATTTGACCTGCTTCCTTGCCGCATTGGATGAAACCTCGGCGATCACTCGTGCCGGCACTATTTGAACCATAAGTTTCCCACACGACGGACTCCGGGTACGTTCGCGCTGCGTTCCGGGTGTCGTCACCCACCGGGTCCGCACCTCGTGCGTGCACAAGGGGTTTTGCGTACAACGACCTAGCCTCCGGGAGGATGAACCTGCCCTGAGACCGTTCGTGTTGGTGCCCGGCGCTTGGTTGGGGGCGTGGGCCTGGAGGAAAGTGGTCCCTCTGCTCGAGGAACGTGGTCATGTCGCCTATCCCGTCACCCTGACCGGCGTGGCGGAGAGGGCGCACCTTGCCTCGGAGGACGTGGGGATGGAGACCGGGATTCAAGACGTCCTGGGCGTCATCGAGTACAACGGCCTCGACGACGTGGTGCTCGTGGGGCACAGCTTTGCGGGAAAGGTCGCCGCCGCAGTGGCGGACCGCGCGGCCGACCGAGTCGGGATGGTCCTCTATCTGGACGGCTTTACCCCGGAAAAGGTACGGACCCCCCCGGGGACCTTCCCGGACGAGTTCCCGGTGAGAGGTTCGGTGGTGCCGTTTCCAGAACCATTCCTGGACGTCGCCGGCGAGGACGTTCAAGGAGCGGATCGGGAGTGGCTCATCTCCAAGGCCTCGCCTCTTCCGGTCCGATACTTCCGCGATCCGATCACCCTCTCCGCGAAGTACGATTCGGTGAAGCGGTCGTGCACCTTCTGCACGGGCGGCGACACGCTCGCCTGGTACCTGTCCCAGACCCCGGGCGGCGACGTGGATGCCGTACTGAAGCCGAAGTTGGACGGGCCCTACCGGCTCATCGAGTCCGGGCACTATCCCATGATCACCAAGCCTTGGGACCTCGCCGACGCCATGGTCTCCCTGGCGGGCATGTGACCAACGGAGCCACGGCTGCCGGTTGGGGACGCCTGAACGGGAGAAGCCGCCGAGGCACGACTACAAGGCACCGCCAAACCCTAGCGGATTCTAATCCCAACGCGCGAGCACGTGCTTTGGAATTCCCTCCTGAAGGCTCGCACGCCACCCGACTGACGACTCCCTCCGCGTCCGTCATCCGACTCATGAACGGAGTCGTAGGAAGTCCTATCTCGGTCCCATCGGCTCGGATCTCCGGGAACGACCCGGCTGTGCTGGGGTAGGAGCTCCTGCGCAAAGTGCTTCTGTCCCGAGGACGATACCCTGCGAAGGATTGCCACGGAGGTAGACCGGGTGGGAGAGGCATGCGCCAGACCTCGTTCGGACGCTTTTTGGGCGTAGCGGTCATTCTGCTCGCTGTCCTGTCCCTTACGCTGCCACCACCCTCGTTTGCCACACCTTCGTTCGGCGATCGTGGTCTTCCCACAGCTCCTCTCATTCCGCAGCCTTCCGGGTGGCGCGACCCGGTGTTGCTGGGAAAGGACAGTGCGGCGACCTACTCGAAAGGGGCCTTCGAGCCGACCCTGGCAGCCGATGGTTTTGGCAACGCCATCGCGGTGTGGACGCAGGTGGACGCTCACCGCTCCAGCATCCTGGCGAGTCGCTACTCCGCGGCGTCGGGCTGGAGCACGCCCACGGCGATTGGGGCTAGTTCCGGCAACGATTCCGGCCCTCGGATTGCGATGGACGCCTCGGGCAATGCGACGGTTGTCTGGGCAAACAATCCGAATGCGGCGGGTGCGGGGTCAGATACCCACATATGGGCGAACCGCTACGACGCCGCCGGCGGCTGGGGCACCGCGACCCAGATCGGAGGCGCCGAATGGGGACTAGAGCCGCAGGTGGCCATGGACCCCACGGGCAACGCGATGGTCGTCTGGTCGGAATACGACGACGTGAACTGGACCGCTTGGACAGCGAGGTACACTGTGGGCACGGGCTGGGGGACTCCCGAGCTCATCGGCCGGGCGGGCTTTCTCTCCGGCAGGCCACAGATCGCCGTTGACCCCCGAGGCAATGCAATTGCCGTCTGGCAATCTTCGGACCCCAACCCTGCGAACCTGATGGCCAGGCGTTTCGTCGTCGGGTCAGGGTGGGGCGCCGCTTCCGCGATAGGGGTTCCCTCGGACTTCGCCTGGTGCGTGCCGCGGGTCGCAACGGATCCCGCCGGGAACGCCATGGTCGTCTGGTGCCAGTTTGTGAACCGCTGGCCTAACACCGACGTCATGACGAATCGCTTCTCCATCGACGCAGGATGGGGATCGCCGACCCGGATCGCGGACGCTGCGGGCGGCGTCTCACCAGCCCTCGTGACCGATCTCGCTGGCAACGTGATTGTCGTCTGGAGTCGGTTCCAAGGCGATACCGACTACATGTGGGCGACGCACTACGCCGCGGGCAGGTGGTCCAATTCCGCTTTGCTCGGCCGCGGGGTGAATCCCCAGATTTCCTTGGACGCGCACGGAAACGCGTTAGCTGTCTGGGAGAGAGCAACCGTCCTCGGCTGGCTCGGACCGCAAACTCGTTCGGAAATCTCGTCGAACCGCTATCTCGCCGGGGTCGGGTGGGGCAACGAAAGCGTCTTCCCGGGTGCGGAATCCAACAAGGCGCCGTCGGTTGCCATGACGCCCGACGGAAGCGCATTCTTGGTGTGGGCTAACGACCGAGACGCCGGTTCCACGATTCTCTGGACGAGCCACTTCGACGTGTCCTCGGGCTGGGACACGCCGTCACGCCTCGATGCGGGCGTGTCGCCGGATGCCTTCACGCCCCAGATTGCGGCCACTGGGCAAGGCGATGCGATGGCCGTCTGGTCTCAGGGCGACGGCACCCGCTACGCCGTCTGGGCGAGCCGATACACGATGAACGTGGGGTGGGATACCGCGATCCGAATCGACACGGGTCACGGAGACGCCCTTCGACCTCAGCTCGCCGCGGACGGGCAGGGTAACGCCATCGTGGTCTGGGAACAGTGGGACGGTCCACGACCCACCATCTGGGCGAATCGGTATCTGGTCGGTGCGGGATGGGGCGCTCCGGCACCCGTCAATCAGAGTACCAACGGTGGGTCGAATCCGCAGATTGGCGTATCTCCGGTCGGAAATGCGATTGCACTGTGGCTCGGGTGGGAGGCCGACAGTCGCGACGTACGGGCGAGTCGCTACGCAGTGGGAGCGGGCTGGAGCGACGCCGAAGAGATTGGGACGCAGACAGGTGAGGCCTCGTCACCTCAGGTTTCCGTCGATGACCTCGGAAATGCCGTCGTCGTGTGGGAGCAGGATCCCGACGGCGCTGGTCCGACCGGGTCGGGTATTTGGTCGAACCGGTACGCGGTCGGCAGCGGATGGGGGAACGCCACGTTGGTGTCTCCCATCGGATCAGAGTTTGATCCGAGAGTGGATGTGGGCCCAGCAGGAGACGCCGTCGTCGTGTGGCGGAGTTTCTGGAACTCGACCAGCATCAGTGCGAACCGATACGTATCGGCCTCGGGTTGGGAGGACACCGTTCCGCTGCCGGTCGGGAACTGCTTGGTACTGGGCCTCGGCTCAGTCGCGATGGATACAACGGGAAACGCCTTTGTCGTGTGGTCATGCGAGGACCGCTCTCCCTACGTCGCGCCCGCGGCCATACTCGGCCCATGGATCGTGTCAGCGAGCCGGTACACGGCGGGCGTCGGCTGGGAGGCCCCCACACGACTCGACGTGGATATGGCGGATCAGTCTCCCGGAATCGCGGTTGATCAGAGCGGAGACGCAATCGCCGTGTGGTGCCGGGCCGAGTGGAGCCCGGGCGGGGCGGGGTTGTGGGCGAAGCGATACATCGTGGGTGCGGGCTGGATGAACACAACATTCGTCTACGGATCGGAAGGTGCGGAGCCACCGTCGCCGAGACCGATTGCGGCGCTTTCGAGTGGTAGCGGCTTCGTGGTCTGGCAGCGGGAGGAGGGTGACAGGTCCACGGTCTGGGCGAGCGAGTACGTTGTTTCGACGGTCGTTCCCGTCCTGAAGATCGTCTCGCCCGCCGTGGAGCTGACGAACAACGCTACGGTTACGGTTTCGGGGACAACGCATCCCGGAACCCACCTGACCATCAATGGGACGCCAGTGGCGGTAGACCCGTGGGGGACGTTCACTTATACGGTGACTTTGTCTGACGGAACGCACATCTTTGTCATCACGGTCAGGGACAACGACGGGAACACAAACACGAGGACCGTGACCCTCACGGTAGACACGCGCGCTCCCGATCTGACGTTCGCGAGCCCGGTGGACGGTCTGGTAACGGATGCCCCCATAGTTGATGTTTCTGGGACGACAGAACCTGACGCGAGGCTCGTCGTGAACGGGCTCGTGGTCGCAGTCGAGGCCAACGGCTCGTTCTCCATACGACTTGGCCTCGCTCCCGGCGAGAACACGATCACGGCTACCGCAGCGGACGCCGCGGGCAACATCGCCAGGGCTACGATCCGCGTGACCTACGCCAATTCACTGCTCGCAGAACTCGGCCAGATGAAGTGGCTCGCCTTCGGAGCTCTCGCCACGGTGGCCGCCGTCGCTGCCTTCTTGGTCCTGTACACGAAGCCCTGGAGGAGGCGTCCGGGTGCACTCCAATCGAACCCAGACGACATCGAGTCGGCAACCTCGACAGGAGCATCCGCGACTGAAAGGATGGTGTCCCTGCCGGGCGGCACACTCGGCGCCACTTCCCATCGGCACGCAGCGGAGAAGCGGTGGCCCACCCAGGCAGGAGCGAACGGCATACGGCTCATCGCGAAGGAGCGGATTCTCCTGCATCTTCTGCACTACGCCCGCTATGCCGATTCTTCCGAGGTACCTCCGGAACTCACCCAAGAGCGTATCGCCGAAGCGGCGGGAATAGGCCAGCGTCACTTCGCACAATACTCCCGTCCACTCTTGGAGGAGGGTTTGCTGGTTGGACGCAGCGCGCACGTGCGCGGCACGGTTCAGCGGCGCAAGGTCTACCAACTGAGCGAGGAAGGGAGACGCAAGGCTTTGGAGATCCGCGACCGGCTCCGGTCGGTGACGGTACGGATCCGGGACGACGCGGGCGAACGCACGGTCACCATTGCGGAAGCCCTGCTCGACGCCCGAGGGTCCATGTCGATCTTGGATATCCTGCGGGAATCGATTGAGACGGGGGTCGTGGACATCAGGCATTGACGGACATACATGGAGGGAGAATGAGCATGTCGCGAGTTGCGGCGGCAGCCGCGGTGGTGTCGGTCGTTGTTTTCGCAAGTATCGTAGGCCTCATGAATCCGGAACCGTCGAGCATGGCCATACGGGCTCCCGTGCCAGCGGGGGGTATCTCTACCCCGGTTGCGACCGCGCGCGACGTGCATGCGATGGCGTATGGGGGCACGATCATACTTAGCGTCGCTGCGGATGCGAACATCTTTGGGGCCGGCCATTCCGTTCCGCCCGCGCCCGCGGGGTGGGGCGCCGGCACCCTGCCGCCGGGCATCGGTTTCGTCCCAAGCCCCGACCAGGTCCTGACCCTATCCAACGTAACCGGCTGCGTGACCATGACGATTGGCTTTGGGACCTGCGACGGAGCAGATGGCGACGCGAAGAACGTCTTCGAGACCGACATCACTTCATACGGTGGCATCTCCGGAATCCACCACGACACGCAGGGATTCCTGGTGGGAGTGTTCCTCAATTCGAGCGAACCGGTCGATCCGGCCCCGCCGATCCTCGACTTCCGAAGCTCGGCATTGGGAACGAACTTCACGACCCTCTCCCCGGTCCTGGGTCAGACGTTCTTCGTGGGAGACGGCCTCAACGGCACGGGAACCGGCGAGGTCCAGCGCTTCGCGGTACCCCCCATGGCCGCGCGCCTCTTCCTGGGGTTTGCCGACGCGTACGAGTATCACGGCCTTCCCGGGGCCTACGTCGACAACGTAGGCGCGATTCAGGTGACCTTCGCCACGATACCCGGGACGACTGGAGTTCAGAGCGCTTCCGACTGGGTCTGGCCGTTCGTCACCGGGGCGATCGGGGGCGCAGTCATCGCGGGCGCTGCGGCCGCAGCCTATGTGATGGTACCCCGGCGGAGGAGAGCTCCCGCAGAGACGCGTCCGTCCGAACGGTAGGGTTGCCGGACCGATGCGAGCGGCCAAGGGTGCTGCCTCTCGCCACCCAGTGGGGGGCGGAGAACGAGGGCTGGGACCACGGAATCCGAGCAGATGCGGGCGCGCCGCGGCGATCCTGCCTCACCGCGATGTTAGGAGGCCGAACCGGGCGACACGGGAATGTTGGTCCCCCGCCGCCTGCGCAAAATGTCCTTCAAGGACCGGCCCGCCTTCACGCCGGACCTTTGAATCCAATTTGACATACGAACACGCCCCTTCGGCCCCGGCTCGCGCCGGGTTCGCATCCTCTCCGGGTCAACTCCCGCCTGGGAGCATCGATGTGAATGGACTGCTGCTACTTTCCCGACCCCTGGGGAACCCCTAGACACTCACGTGGGAACCAATCGGCGCTCCAGAACGATTCCGAAGACCTCGGCAGGCTCCTTAGAAGCCGTCTGGCTGCTTCCCTGCCCCGACTGCAATCGTGCGCCAGGCGTCGTAGACCAAGTCCCAACGGATTAGGACGGCCTAACTCACGCGGTCCTCCTCGAAATCGAGACGGCTGAGGGAACAGCGCGTTTTATCTCCCGTTCGAGGGTTCTGGGACCTCGTGGACTCTCTTGACGTCAAGATCATCAGGACGATGGGGCTCCGTCCCTACGGGCACTCGCCCCAGGCCCTCGACCACCTCAAGCCATCCTTCATTGGGGCCCAACTCGGGGTGGAGCCGGAGACGGTGAAGGCACGCCTCGCGCGGATGGAGGAAGCGGGCTTCATCCGATTCTACCAGATCTACCCCAACTTCCGGCATCTCGGACTCCAAGCCTCGGCCTACATGTTCCGCGTTCCGGACGAGGACCGGAAGTCGGAGGCGATTCGAAGAATCGAGCCTGTGGATGGCCTCGTGGAGATCCACAACTTCCTCGGGGCGGAGATGTGTGTCGACCTCTCCTACCGGAATCCCACGGAGTTGAGCAAGAAGCTTCGCCTCCTTGCCGATCTGACGGGCGACCCTGGACCGACGCCCTTCTACGAGCGACACATGCCCGAGGTGAAGAGAGTGCTGAACCGCCTCGACTGGCGCATCCTCAAGGCGTTGCGGTATCGCGGCCGTCGCTCCTTGTCCGACGTCGCCGACGAAGCGCACACGAGCGTGAGGACGGTCAAGCGCCGATTCGACCGGATGGCCAAGGAAGGGAGTTTCTTCATCGTCCCGGCCATCGACGCCGCGAAGGCAGCGGGCATCGTGCTTTATGAGCTGCTGTTCTACACGGCTCCGGGCGCGGACCGTTCCATCGTGAACCGGATCCTGAACACGTGCGCAGAACGATACATCTACCACTACCTGCCTTCCTCGCAAGCCCTCGGGAACTTCGATGTCCTCATGTACGCGGTGTCGACCGGAGAGATCGAGGACATGCGCGTGCAAGGTCGAGACGTACCTGGGGTAGCTAAGGTCGCGTCCCTCGTCTTCCGCGGCTGGGGGGAATACACGGACTGGATCGATGCGGCAATCGAGGAGCGAGCCCATGGCATGTGACCGAAAACACGAACCGAGGCCGGACTAGGGGAAAGCCCTCGCCCGATCCTGACCCTTTTCCCGGCTCCCTCTTCCGCAGGGCTTTCGCCATCCGAGCCCCTGTGCGGGAGCCGTGACTACCATGGCACAAGCCACGGGACAAATCGTCAACGGAATCGACGTGAGAGCCCTCAATGGGATTCTTGAGGCCGTGAAGAGGACGCCCGCGATCGCACGCGCGACATTCGCGGTGGAATCGGTTACGGACCGGGGGTTCAACACCCGCGCAAAGACTCTGCAGCCGAACCTGGGTGGAGCGCCAGTGGCCGGCCGCCGGGAGTCCTTCGCTTTCGAGGGGGGCCACCCGCCCGAGCTCCTGGGCCACGACGAAGGTCCCGCGGCGGTAGAGACCCTGCTCGCTGCCCTCGGGGCGTGCATAGGCAGCGGGTTCACCACGTTCGGAGCCCACATGGGCATTCCCGTCGAACGCGTGCGCATCGACCTGACCGGCTACCTCGACCTCCAAGGCTTCATGGGCCTCCCCGCCCCCGGCGTCGTCCGACCTGGCTATGAGCGCATCCACGCGAAGATCACCGTGAAGAGTCCGGCCTCCCGAGGGGAGCTCGAGAAGCTCAAAGAGGTTGCGGAATCTGCGTCGCCCGTGAAGGACAGCCTGCGCGCGGTGCCCTATACGAGCGAACTCGCCGTCGAGAAGTAGAGATGCAGGAAGGTGAAGAAGAATGCGCACCAAACTCATCTTCAACTGCACGCACGGAAAAGAAGACGCGGAACGCGCAACCCTGCCCTTCGTGGCGGCCAACGTCGCGGCAACGGGCGGCCAGGAGGCCATCGTCTTGTGTACGGTGGAGGCGGTATGGTTGGGGACCAAAGGCGCGATGGACGGTATGGAGGCTAAGGGGCTTCCGCCTCTGGCGAAGCTCTATTCCGACTTCATCGCGAACAGCGGGAAGGTCTGGCTGTGCGGAGCGTGCACCAAACCCCGAGGCATCACCGAGGACCAACTGGTCGAGGGCGCAACCATCGTGGGCGCAGCCAAGGTCGTCGAGGAGATCGCCGCGGGGGCCCAGGCGGTCAGCTTCGCGTAGAGGCAGGGTCCGGCCAGGAGATGGAGTCGCCGCCGCATGGGAGTGATGAAATGGGTGACACGGAACAGATCGCAGAGTCGGATCGGACCGGGGATGCCTTGGGCGAGGATTTCGTGGAGGCGTTGGCCGCTCGCGACGCGAAGCGGCTCCGGGCCACGTTCCATCCGGATGTCCGGTTGCGGGCGCTCGTGCCATCGGGCTTTAAAGAGAGCATAGGGGCGGATGCCGTGCTGGCCCGACTGGAGTCTTGGTTCGCGGAGGCCGAGAGCATGCACATCGTCTCCAAAGACGTCTCCCATGTGTCCCACCGCCTTCGAATCCGATACCGCTTCGGCGAACGCTATTCCGACGGAGACTCGGAGATCATCGAGCAGAACGCCTACTGCGAGGTCCGCCAGGGGCGGATCCAGGCCATCGACCTCCTATGTTCCGGCCACCTGCCGGAATCACAAGCCCAAGCCGCCGACGTCCATCACTTCGATGCCGGGGACCTGGGCTGCGGAAGCGGACTTCCCCAAGAGTTCCGACGCCAGATCAGTGCAATCCCCATCGGGAGCACCTTGGAGGTGGTAGCTCGGGATCCCGCAGCCAAGGAAGATCTTCCTGCTATGGCGCGTCTGTTGGGCCATCGGGTCGTTTCGGTGAAGACCGCCGCCGACGGGCGCACGGTGGTTGCCGTCGAACGCGGGCGGTGAACCTCGTCGAGTCCTCCGCGGGCTCCGGAGCACGGAAGCGGACGCAACCGGCGAACGGAGTCTTCAAGCCGGAGCCCCGTTATGCCCATGGCCTTCCATGAAGTCCGCGTGGTGCGCCAGCGGTCACAGGGATATCGAGGAGACCTCGCTGCGGTATACGGCCACGTCCCCGCGCCGGTGTTCTGGATTCGTGATGCAGAACGGGGTCCTGCAACCCTGCGACTGCAGCTGTCACTCCAAGTAGCCCATCGGATCCGCGCAAAGACCGACCGCCCAGGGATGCTCCCCGGGGAGCAGCCTTATGCCTCAGTAGATCGTTGCGGCGCCGTTGCGGGGAGGGGTCCGGGTGCAGACCAAAGTCGTCGCGGTGGGCATCTTCGCCATTGCGCTGGCAGTGGCATCCTTCTTTGGCCCATGGTGGGCCGTCCAAATGGAATCGTCAGGAGCGGGAGGCACCACGCAGAGCGTCCTCGGGTATGGGATCCTGGGGACGACCTACACCACGCAGACGCCATCCGGCATCCAGACGAGCACCGGGAACTACACCTACGCGCCGGACACCCGGGGCATGTTCCTCGTGGCGGCCGTGCTCACGGGCTCGGCCGCAATCGCCGGAACTGGGTTGGTCGCCGCGTGCGCGGTGCGGGGCTCGAGACCCCGCTCCCGAAGCGTCGCGGCAACGCTCGGCATGATCGCCTTCGTGCTCCTGCTGGCCGCCGTCCTGTACTCCATGGCCCAGCTGCCGCTCGCCGTCAACCTGGACAACAGCCGAATCATCGGCGTTCACGGCATGGTCCGTGGCTTCTACTCCGGATTCTGGGGGTCCCAGTCCTACAACACGGCGACCGGGACGTTCATTCTCTCCTTCGGGGCGGGCTGGGCCTGGTATGCGGTCCTGCTTGCTACCGTACTCTTCTTCGTTGGAAGCCTCATGCTCTCGCGGGAGCCATCGGAGGCGGCGGCTGCGAGGACCGCTTCTTCCGCCCCTACGGTCCCTCCGTGAGGCGGGCTCGTGACTCCCAGAGTCCGGGTTCGCGACAGACAGCCATGCGCGAATGCGAAGCCGCGCTCCCCGATTCGCAGCCCGAGCTTCCCGCAGACACGCCACGGTGCAATCGGGGCGCCGCAACGCCGTGAGCCTACTTCTGGATCACGGAGTCCCACGGCCGGGTCGAGGTGATGGGGTCCGCGTGACGGTGCACCAGCTTCCAGGCACCCTGTTCCGGCAGGAAGATGCTCGTGACTCGCAGAGGCATCGGAGCGATTTCCTCCTTTCCGTCAATCTTGGTCCTCAATCGCTCGACCTCCACGAGGTAGGCGAAGTCGGGAGTCACGTGCTTCACGATGGTGTCAAAACCCGTGGCCTGACCGTCGCGCATGTGGGAGGCGGCGAGCCGTGCGGTCTCCGAAACACGCTCGAAACCACGCACCACCGGGCCAAACGGGTTGCCCAGGGTGACGTCCTCGCGATGGGAAAATATCGCGAGCGCGAGTTCCGCGTTTCCTCTCATGAACACGTCTAGCGCCTGATGGTATTGCTCCAACACTCGGTCAAAATCCAAGCCGGCCAACCGAAGATCCCCTCGGCTCCGGAATCCGCTGGCCGGCCATGAACTTGTGGTCCGCATGCTCCTAGGCTCAACTGGGCCTTCGTGGCATTTCGGTATACCTAAAATACGAACCATAGGATGATATAACGGAGTTATGGAAGCCAACGAGGCCCCCCAAAGGCCGGAAGCGTTGCCATGCCGAGGGTTCCTCGGGTCGAGACCAGCGTCGACGAGACGCAGATCTGCCCCGAATGCCGGAGCACCCACTTGGTGGTCGACGACCTGCGCGGCGAGCTGGTCTGTGATGACTGCGGACTTGTCCTCGAGGATCAGGCGATGGACCGCTCGCCGGAATGGTCCGCCTACGAACCGGAGAAGGCCCGGCGGCTCGCCCATGCAGGTGCCCCTCGCGACCCGCTGTTCGGGGCGTCGGGCTTGACCACCGTGATCCCCAGTCCCCACCGCGACGCGCACGGAAACGCGATCCCGGTGGAGGGACGCGGGACGATCTACCGCATCCAGCGACTGCAGCGCCACGCGAGCCACGCGCTTCCCGGAGAACGGAGCCTTCCCGAGGCCATGCGGGTCATGGACCGGTTCGTCGCGCTGCTCGACCTGCCGCGGAACGTGCGCGATGAAGCAGGCTTCCTCTGCCGCAAGGCCATCCAGCGGCAACTCGCACGAGGCCGATCCATCGAGGTACTGGTCGCCGCGACCGTGTACGCCGCGTGTCGCATCGCCGGCGTGCCGCGGACCCTGGACGAGTTGCAGCGGGTCACCGGACTGCCGAAGACGAAAGTAGGGGCCGCCTACCGGAGCCTGCATCGGGAGCTCGGCTTGGCCGTCCATGCCTCCCGCCCGGCCGACTACATCCAGCGGTTCTGCTCCGAGCTCGGCCTGAGCAACCGTGTGGAGCGCGAATGCCTGTCGCTTCTACGAGCGTTCGAGCCGCCGGGGAGCGAGACGTCCGTGTCCCCCTGCGGCACCGCAGGAGCGGCCATCTACCTCGCCTCCCTCGTGTGCGGCGAGCCGCGGTCCGAGAAGGCCATCGCGCACGTCGCCGGGGTGAGCGAGGTGACCCTTCGGAACCGCTACATCGACATGAAGGTTCTGCTCCCAGGTATCGAGTCCCCCCGAGGTCGCATCCGGAAGACGCCGGTGCCGCGACCTTAAATCGGTCCGACGGGATGGGACGGCGGTCCCATGGCCCGCAGCCCCTCCGCCGCGAGCTCGGCCGCCGACGCGGTCCGCCCCATCTTCGCGGCGAACGAATCCGAGCTAGGGACCGAGCTTAAGCCTGGGAGGACCGTCCTCAGGGACTTCCGCGCCCCCTTCGGCCTCGGGATGCTCATCACCCTGGCGGGAGCGTTCTGGGATGCCTGGAGGCATCTGAACGGCCTCGCGACGAGCGAGAGCTTCTGGAATCCCTTCCTGAACCCAGCCCACGGGATGATTTACGGGGGCGCCGCGATCATGGCGATAAGCCTCGTCCTGCTGTGGAGGCGGAGGCTCATGCTGCCCCTGTCCGTGGGCCTGGGGCCGAAGGTCCTCATGGCGGTCGGGATTGCCACCCTGCTCGGCGGAGGCTTGTATGATTTCTGGTGGCACAACACGTATGGGTTCGCGGACACCACGCCGTGGACGCCGTCCCATCTGACCGCGACCGCAGGATTCCTAGTCCTCCTGGTCACAGGGACCGTGAGCCTGAGCCGGGACAGCACGCGATGGGTGAAGTCCATCTTCGCGCTGTCGCTCGCCCTGTTCGTGGCCCTATGGATCACGGTAGTCGTCCTCACCTGATAGGTTCGGCCATCCTAAACCCGAGTCTCACGCCTCGACCAGCGAGGCCGACTGGGTCGGCGGCGCAGCAGGCGATGCCACCACGGGCGCCGATGCCTCGGCGTACAGGTGGCAGGCGACTTTGACGCCCGACTCGACCGTGCGCAGTTCGGGGTGCTCGTAGCCGTGCAGCACGATGCGGCGCGCCGCGCTGGCTCCCTCGATCCCCTTGATCGCCTTGAGGGCCCGGTGTGTCTCCGAGTTGGAGACCATCTGCCCCTGGATCCACGCCTCCAAGTCCGTCGCACCCGCGGGCAGGAGCAGGGAGCGCTCGGAATCCGGCTTCACCCCGCGGAGGGCCTTGGCCATCGGGCCCTTCCCCGCGAGCTCGCGGAGATCGTCCAGGATCTCGTCCGAAGTCCAGCCGCACCGCTCGAAGGCCACGGGGCAGCGGGGGTGGAAGCGGCAGCCCGGAGGGATGTCCGAGGGATCGGGGCGTTCGCCCTGGAGAATCAGGCGCTTGTGGCGCGACTGGGGATGCGGGATGGGAACCACGGAGATGAGGGCCTTCGTGTACGGGTGGCGGGGGTTCCGGATTAGCTCCCGGGTCGGGCCCTCCTCCACGATCTTCCCCAGGTACATCACGCCGATGCGGTCCGCGATGACGTACGCGAGGGACAGGTCGTGCGTGATGAACAAGTACGTCAGGCCCTTCTCCTTCCGCAACTGGAGGAGCAGCTCGACGATCTCCGTGCGGATGGACACGTCGAGCATGGAGACGGGCTCGTCGGCCACGATGAAGTC